>JBCBUA010000389.1:2365-3622 GCA_039818365.1 Pseudomonadota bacterium | reverse complement strand
TAGGTGTGGTTTCCAATGAGGTTGTTCACCGATTCGGTTTCAGACGACTGATCGGTGTCCTGAAGTTAATGCCGCCAAAACGGTTTCATTTATGGGTCCGTATCCTAGACGGCGCGCGTCCAACCGAGATTCCGTATTGGCTGTGGGCGGGAAAAAAGGTCGTCCCGTGACAGACACCACCGCGCTCAAGCGGCGCGAGGACCTTCCAAAACGATGACCGCTTGCCTCCGGGTCAAGTCGGAACCGATTGTTGTTTAGGTGATTTTACATAAGGATGGACCTGATTATTCGTTCTCTTAGAGAAACATGAAAAATTGCTAATGTAATTCAGTTGTTTATGAACAAAAATTCACAAGTATTTCCAGTCTTGCAGCTTATCTCTCTCAAGGAACGCGCCGGGCAGAAGGATGTGGTTCAACTCGGGCGCAGGCACCACGGAGGATACGCGCGTGCATCTGGTAAAGTCGGACAGTCTCATCGAACGCGGTCTTGAAGCCGCGAACTACAATATTTTTGAACAGAACAGGATCTGGGCGCGCCACGCATCCGAAAAGCCTGATGTCGCCGCAAGTCTGATGCGCACCATCCGGGCAATCCATAGAAGGATGAAGGAGGAGCGGGATCTGTCGGCCCTGGCGGTCGGCGCGGGAAACGAGCCGCAGTTCCGGATTCTTCAGGCCGCTTTTGAAAAGGGTCTCTGGCTTTACGACATTGACGGTGCGGCGCTGGCAACGCTTCAGGAGCGCCAGGCGCGTCAGCTTCTGGACAATGTGCGGCTGGTTCAGGGTGACTACACGATCGACTTTCGTGATCGCGCCGCAGCCGGGCGGGCCCGTGATGCATTGCTGGACGGCTGCAGACAGGATCTCATCACGCTCCATCACAGCCTCTACTATTCGGATGCGGTGACCTGGCCCGGTCTTGTGAAAGCGCTTTATGATGAGGTGCTGGCCCCGAACGGCGCAATTCACGCCGTCATGATGTCAGCCCGCGAAACACGGCCGCACACGACCACCTGGCTCTACAACCATTTCACCAACAGGTTCTTCGGCACGTCGACGGATCAGGATCTGCTCGGACTGAGGCAGCAACTGCGTGAGGTCCACGCCCATGAACAGGTCGAAGTCGTCCACCCAGAACCGGACCTGACGCGTCTCCGTGCAGATTTCGCAATCCTTCAGGGCGTGGACCTCACGCAGTTGCTGCCTCAGTCCGAGCAGATCCTGATCCGTCGACGTGCCGAAGAACCTGTTGGTG
>JBCBUA010000389.1:0-2356 GCA_039818365.1 Pseudomonadota bacterium | reverse complement strand
TGAAGGATTGCGAAATCTGCACGGAGACGCGTCAGGTCCGTTTCTGGGTGGACGACTTCGACCTGTTCATGGGCGTGGTCTGGATGATCCTGCTTTATCCGCATGCGCACGACTACACGCTGGAGCAGCGGATCGAGATCACCGAATTCGTCATAGAGCACTACTGGATCCCGAAACGGCCGCTGGTACAATCACAGGACTACGTCACCTTGCACAAGCTTGGCCCGGCAGGCGCAATGTCGGTCTTCGGCGGCAGATAGGCCCTCCGACACGCGGTCGAACCCTGCCTGAATCAGGCCGTGCCTGGCGGCGGCGGCAAACGGGCTGCCGGCGCCGGCCCTAAAGTTTGTTCAACAGGGCAGGTGTTGGCCACGCGTCCGCCGGCATGCCGAGCTTTTGCTGCATGTCCTGAACGGCGCCCCTGGTACCGGCACCCAGGATCCCGTCGATCTTGCCGACGTCGTAGCCCCTGGCTTGAAGCTTGGTCTGCAATTGTTTCATCTGCGCATCGTTCAGCCCCTGGTCGGGGTTGCCGGCATTGTAGCGCGGTGCGCCCGCAAGGCGGGTCGCGAAATAGGCGGCAGACGTGGTGTAGATGAGCGACTGGTTCCATTCCAGATAGATGTCGAAGTTCGGATAAGCCAGGAGCAGGCCCCTTGCGGCCTTGCGGAAGCAGCAGGGAGGCAGGCAGGTTGGGCGCGATCTGGCCCCAGCGCGGCTGAACGCCGAGCGCGGCCCATTGCGCGCCTGTTTTTGTCTTGCCGAGGCCGGTTTCGGACCAGTTCAGGTTCTGGGGCACGGTGACTTCCTGCAGCCACGGTTCGCCCTGACGCCAGCCGAGGTGATTGATGAATGCCCCGGCGGTCAGGATCGCGTCCGATGCGCTTTGCTTCAGCTTCACCTGCCCGTCGCCATCGCCGTCGCGGCCGAATTTGATGATGTCCTCGGGCAGCATCTGCACCATGCCGATTTCACCGGCCCAGGCTCCGGTCGTGCGCTGCGGATCTAGATCGCCGTTCTGCACCATCTCGATGGCAGCGATCAGCTGAGGGCGGAAAAGCTCCGGACGCCGGCAGTCATGGGCAAGCGTCGCCAGCGCGTTGACCGTGTTGAAATCACCCTGAACCGCACCGAAATCCGTCTCCAGCGCCCAGAACGCGGTGATCACCGGAGCCGGTATGCCATATTCGTTTTCCGTCCGCTGGAAGATGGCGGCATGTTTCTTCATGTTGGCCGCGCCGTTCTTCATGCGATAGCTGGAGATGACCCGCTTGGAGAAGTCCAGAAAGGTCATCTTGAAAACGCCTTGTGCACGGTCGCGCGACAGCACCTTCCTGTCGATCTGGGCACGCGCAAGGGTCCGGTCGGCCGCATCGGGCGAAAGCCCTTTTGCGACGGCTTCCTGTTTGACGCCAGCCAGGAACTGCCTGAAATCTCCGCCGCATTGCTGTGCCGACGCGGAGGATGTGAATAGGCAAAGGCCTGCGGCGATGCCGGTCGCAATGGTGAGCACGAAATTCTTGCGGCGGGTCATGGATGATCCTGTTGTTGCGGTGTTGCAGCCAAATGCTCGTCGTCTGGAATTTCGCGATAGTTGACTGCGCTTCGCCAGCAACGTCAACCGGAACGGCGGGCAAAGACGCGGTCATCCACGACGAGCGCGTCCAAAGAGGCGCTTATTGGCAACCGCCGAAGTCCGACCCCACCATGATGCCGCCTTCCGGGCTGCGCCTGAGCGGCGCGTTGACACGTGCCGACGATCTGCAATTTGAAGACGGAGCCTGCAGGTTTGGCGCCGGTGCGTAGGCCGGGTCGCCGTAATAGGGGGCGGCATTCACCCCGGATGTCTGTTGAAGGCACATCTGGTAGGCCGTGTCGTAGAGCGCCTGCCAGCCACCCGGCATGGAGCCCATGTTGTTCAGGACGCCAAGCGCAGCGCCCGCACGTGCGCCGCGCGCAGCGCCGGAGCGCCCGGCCCAGGCACCACCGACCACCGAACCCGCCATTCCGCCCGAGACCGCGTCTCCGACGACATCACCATTGCCGACATAGGAATTGGCATAGTCCGTTGCATAAACGACGCAATCGGTTCCGTCCGCCAGGGCGGTAACCGGTCCGCCGATCAAGAATGCCAGTGAAAACGCACAGCAAGCCATTTTGCGTCGATACAGCATTTCGGGTCCTCCGTTGGCAAATCAGGAGCGACAAGGGCACATGTCTCATCATGTGTACCTGTGCAACTCTCTGTTGCCGGATGTCACGGAAACCAGCCTATTTTAGCGGTCTTAACAAGTTTCTACTGCGAAGGCCCAGGGTCAGGACTCATTCATTTGGATGAATTGGTAGGGATGAATTT
>JBCBUA010000388.1:0-3628 GCA_039818365.1 Pseudomonadota bacterium | reverse complement strand
AGCCCTTCCACGATGACGGGTTCCTGGCCCGGTTCCGATTTGAGAAATTGCATATTGATCTCCTGAACGCTCATGTGCCGTTCTCCTCTCTGGCAAGGTGACGGGCGAGGGCGTCGAACCGGTCGATCCAGAAGGCTTCATACTTGCTCAACCAGTCCACCGCTTCCTTGATGGGCGTACCGCGCAAGCGGCAATGGCGGGTGCGGCCCCGTTTTTCGATGTCGACCAGACCGGCATCGGACAGCACCCTCAAATGTTTGGACACGGCCGTCAGCGACATGTCGAAAGGCGCCGCGAGGTCCGACAACGTCGTCTCGCCGTCCGCCAGGCGGGCGACGATCGCGCGCCGCGTCCCGTCGCTCAATGCCGAAAATGTTGCGTCCAGTTGGGCCATTTGCTGCACAGTCATAAAGTGAACCTTTTGGTTGACTATCATCGAATTCCATTATAGTCAACTAACTGGTTGAGTAAAGCCGCCTGCAGGTGAGGCGCTCGACAGCGCCGGGCGGGATGATCCTGAAACCGGCATGCACAGGAGCTGAAACCATGGAACTCTATCTGACCGATCTGTCGCCCAATTGCCGCCGCGTTCTGGCGGTGATCCATCATCTCGGGCTGGACGGCGAAACTGAAATCCGGAATTTCAATCTCTTCGCGGGAGAGCATCAGAGCGAGGAATTCAAGGCGATCAATCCGAATGTGAAGGTGCCGGTTCTGGTCGACGGCGACCTCAAGCTCTGGGAGGCCAATCCGATCATGATCTACCTGGCGGACCGCCAGAACGCGGAAACCTTCTGTCCGTCGGACAATGCGGCACGTATCGAGGTGCTGCGCTGGATGTCCTGGGAAGTGCAGCATTTCAACAGGGCGCTCGGCGAGATTGTCTGGGAAACCGTTGCCAAGCAGGTGTTCGGCCTTGGCCCGGTCGATGAAGAGAAAGTCGCTTCGGGACAAGAGAATTTCCGCCGCTTCGCGGCTGTCCTGGAAGATCATCTCGTTGATCGGGACTTCGTTCTGGGAGACACACCGACGGTTGCCGATTTTGCCGTCGGCAGCCATTCCGCCCTGGCTTTGCACCCGCAGTCCCAGGTGCCTTTGCACGAGTTCCCCAAAGTGCTGGCCTGGCTGCAGCGCCTGGAGGCTCTGCCAGCCTGGGAAAAGACCGCGCCTAAGGCCCCGGCGGAGGCCGCGGAGTAGATCCTCAATTCTTGAACGATCGCGCTGGCGGTGGCACTGGCTCTTGTTGCCGCCAGCCGAAAAGACGGAGCACGATGCCGTGGCTGCGGAGAGGCCGCATTGCCGCGCTCTTGCGGAGGCGCTACGATGGGCGCCGATGACAAGACCTTATGCAATTGCCCTGTTCTTTGGCTTTGTTGCCGCCTTCCTGATGGGCGCAAATTCCGTGATTGTCAGGTATCTGACGGGCGATCTTCACGGACTTCAGATCGCGGTTTTCCGCCTCTGGATTGCCTGTTTCGTCATATATGTCATGTTGAAACTGTCCGGCAGGCGTCTGACCCTGTTGCAGTTGGACCGCAATACGCTGCTCGCCAGCGCCGGTTTCACGCTGAACTACATCACCTTTCATATCGGACTTGAACATACCAGTGCGACGAATGCGATGGTTCTGGAAAACACGGCGCCATTCTTTGTACTGCTGTTCCTGGTCGTTGCCGGTGTTGAGCGTGTTCGATGGTTCGACCTTCTCGCGACATGTCTGGCGCTGGCCGGCGTCTATCTGACGGTGCGCCACGATTTCAACGCAGGAGCGGGAGAGAGTCTTCTCGGAGATTTCTGGGAGCTGGGTGCCGGTATTTCCTGGGCCATTTTCATTGTCGGAAGCGCACGGGCGGTCAAGCAGACACGTTCGACCATGGACCGCATGGAGGTCCTGTTGAAGATCCTGCTGCCAAGCGCCGTCGTGCTTTCGCCCAGCCTTTTGCTTTACCCGTTGGAGGCGAGCGCGACGGACGCGTTCCTGCTCGTGTTGCTCGGCGTCCTGTCCACGGCATTCGGGTATTACTTGTGGTACGAGGCGATGGCGACCGTTTCGACCGTAACGGCGGCGCTGCTCGCCGTCCTGTCGGTGGTTTTTACCTTCGTCATCGCCTATGTGGCGCTCGGTGAAGAGATGACCCCGGATATCCTGATCGGTGGCGCGCTCATCATCACAGGCGTCGTGCTGCCTGGTATCCTGAATGCACGACAGCAACCCCAACCAAGCCGAGACGATGCCGCTGCCGGCCTCAAAGAGGACTGACAGCCCCGTCAGACGAACAATTCGCCCCTGGCAACGAGGGTCGCCTGGCCACCGATGCGAACCGCGTGCATGGCGCCATGCTCGATATCGATTTCGAGGTCAATGAGGGACGGCCGGCCCATTTCAAAGCCCTGTTCGATGCGGATATGGTGTGTGCCTTCCGTCAGACCATCATAAAAGTTCACGACGCCTGCAAAGGCGGCCGCCGCTGAACCCGTTGCCGGGTCTTCCGGTATGCCCATGTCCGGCGCAAACAGTCTGGCGTGAAACGCACTGTCATGTGACCGCGTTTCGCGGCAGTAGATATAGGCGTGGTTGTGGTTGTCCTTGCCGAAGCCGGCCTTCCACATCGCGGTAACGGGTTTTGCGCGCGACAGGGCATCGAGGTCGCGTACGGGCACGAAATTGAACGGGGGACCGACCTGGAACCTGGAAGGCGCATGGTTCTCAAAGCCGATATCGGTCGGTTCGAGATCCAAAGCGGCCGCTATCAGTTCGATATTGTGGGTCGGCCCGGCCGGTTCCGGCAGGCTGGGTACATCGAACTCGGCGAAGCCGGCCGCATTCTGCTTCAGGATGACAGCGCAGCGCACGGCCCCGATCTTCTGTTTCAGAACAACGACCGCATCCTGTTCACCGTCGACATCGCCAAATCGTTCTGTCGCCAGAAGGATAGCAGTGCCGATCGTGGGATGCCCAGCGAAGGGGAGTTCCATTTTCGGCGTGAAAATCCGCATGCTGGCTGACTGGCCGGGGTTTTCTGGCGGAAACACGAAGACGGTCTCGGAAAGATTGAATTCACCCGCGATCTTCTGCATCTGCTCATCGCTCAGATCTTCGCTGTCCAAAACCACCGCAAGCGGATTGCCGGCCAGAAGTGTGTTTGTGAAGACATCCAAGATCGCGTAGCGGCGGCCCATATTCCGTTCTCCCTGGAGACTAAGCTGGCCCCTCATACCGGGGTGAGCGGACTTTTGCATGTCTGGCCGGGTCCCGCCAGTCCCCAGGGCCTGTTCTTGGTGAACAAACCATTGACTGTCCACCACCGGTCACGCGGTCTGATCCCCTGCCGTTGGCGAGCCTCCGGATCACTGCAGCAGGTCGTGTGCGATTTCACGGGCAAAGGGAACGATCGCCGGATCTTCGAGATCGTCACGCGACCGGATGATGCGCATGTCGGAGAGTTCCTTTTCATCCGACGCCGCCGAATGCGCCAGGATGCTGTCACGCAGAACTCTAGCCTCGTCATCACAATCGAAGACACGCGCGATTGAAATACGCGGTCCGTCAAAAGCAACCAGCAATTCGGCCTTTCTCATCGCGTCGCCGGATAATCCCGTCTCTTCCGAAAGCTCGCGGTCGATCGCC
>JBCBUA010000387.1:0-3662 GCA_039818365.1 Pseudomonadota bacterium | reverse complement strand
CCTTGGCGATTTTCTTCAGACCCTGGGAGAACGCGCCAAGGATCGGGGTATCGACAGGACCCGGACTGATGCAATTCATGGTGATGTCGCGATCGCGCCACGTCCAGCGGTTCTGCAGGGTCCAGACGATCAGCGCTTCCTTGGACAGAAAGTAGGACCGGCCGCCCTCGGCCTCGTTCAAGCCTTCTGCCCGGCAAAAAGCGGCCACGTCATCCTCAAGCGACAGGTCCATCGTGCGCTTGACCTGATCGACGGCATTGGGCCAGCCGAACCCTGCCAACGAGGCGAGGTTCGCGATCGAAGCCCCATCGGCCAGCTTCGGGACAAGGCCGCGTGTCAGCCGCTGCAAACCGTAGAGATTGACTTTCAGAACCGCCTCGGCAGGCATGGTCGGCGGCACGCCCGCTATATTGGCGAGTCCGTCTGTTCCTTCCGGCAGCTCGGCAATCAGGGCATCGATCGACGCCGGATCGGCCAGATCAGCCTTGTAAAACCGGTCCGCATTGCCTGTTTCATTGCGATCAACCCCGATGACGGTTGCTCCCTGCTCCTTCAAAAGCCGGCAGGTTTCGGCTCCGATGCCCGAAGCCGCACCCGTGACGATGAATGTCTTTGCGTTGTTCATGACAACCCTCCCAAGGTCAGCCCACCATTGTCTGCGGCAGGAAAATTGCGATTTGAGGAAACAGTGCGAGCAGCAGCAGCATGACGGCCATGGCAAACCAGAAGGGCCAGATGCCCTTAAAGATCTGGCCCATCGGAACGCCCGGCGCGATGGATTTCACGACGAAGACATTGAGGCCGACCGGCGGTGAAATCATGCCCATTTCAAGCACGATCACCACGACAATCCCGAACCAGATCATCTTCATGTCCGCCATGGACGGATCGAAGCCGAAGTCCAGCGCGGCAATGATCGGGAGGACCACCGGGATGGTCAGGACCAGCATGGCGATGCCTTCCAGGAACATGCCCAGGAACATGTAGATCAGGATGATGATCAAAAGGATGCCGTAGTCGCCAATCGGCAGCGATGTCATCAGGCTCACCAGTTGGCCGGGCAACTCGGTGATCGACATGAAGGGAATGAAGATGAACGCACCGATGATGATCAGAAACACGGTCGCCGATGCCTTCACGGTCTGCAGGACCACATCGCGCAGCGCGGAAAAGGTCAGCGATCGCCGCCAGAGGGCGACCAGCAGCGTCAGAAACGCGCCGACGGACGATGCCTCGACGGGTGTGAAGAAGCCGGTATACATGCCGCCGATCGTGAGCCCGACAACGGCAACGAAGGGGAGCGCGGCCAGCGTGGCTGATCTTCGCTCCGGCCAGTTTGCGCGCGCTCCCGGAGGTCCGGCCTCGGGGCGGCGCAGAACCGTTAGGTAGATTGCCGTAATGAACAGCAGCGTCATCAGAATGCCCGGGATCACACCGGCCATGAACAGGCGCCCGATGCTCTGCTCCGTCAGAACCGCGTAAATGATCATGCCGCCGGATGGAGGGATCAGAAACCCGAGCGTGCCTCCCGCCGCGACTGACCCCGTCGCGAGACTGTCCTGATAGCGGAACTTCTTCATCTCAGGGAGTGCGACCCGTCCCATGGTGATGGCAGCGGCAAGCGAAGAACCCGACAGCGCCGCAAATCCGGCACAGGCGGCAATCGTTGCAGACGCAAGGCCGCCTTTCATGTGCCCCATCCAGCGGTAGGCGGCCGTGAACAGATCCGCGGACATGCCCGAGACGCCGGCAAGATTTCCCATCAGGACGAACATCGGAATGACCAGCAGATTGTAGTTTGACGCGGCTTCGAAGGTTTCGCCGGAGAGATTTGACATCGCCGTCTTGAGGCCACGCGACCAGGCCTGCTCCGAACTCATGCCAAGCAGCAGGAAACGATTGGCCGTCGCAACGATCGTGCCGACGACCCCGACAAGGATCATCGCAAGTGCCACGGGAAAGCGGAGTGCCAGTAGCAGGAACAGTGCACCAAGGCCAAGCACCCCGAGAGTGGTCATGCTGATCACGACGTTTCCCCCAACCTGATCTGGCCGATCTTGCCGCGCAGCACGAGCTGAACCGCGTCGCTTGCCAGAATGAGCGCATAAACGGCAACGCAGAGAGCGAGCAGAAAATAGAAGGGCTCATAGGAGATCAGGAGCTGCTGGGTCGTCTCGCCGAATTTCGTCGCCTTCTTTCCCGCCTCGACAAGCTCAAGTGCCATGAGAAGCATCAGGCCGCCGCCGACAAGACGCAGGGCAAACATCGACCAGCGCGCGAAACCGGGTGACATGCGGCTTTCCATCACCTCGATCTCGATATGCGCACCACACCGTCCACCGAACGGAATGGCAACCGCGACGAGAATGACAAGAGACAAGATCATGAGGTCTTCAGCACCCCTGACCGGTGCGTTCATGACCTTGCGCATGACCAGCACGTTCCAGGTGCCGAACAGTGTCATGAAAGCCAGCATGGCACCGCCCACACCAAAGGCGATCCACGTCAGCAGCCTGTCGAATGCCTTGATCCACAAAAGACCGGACACGGTGATCCTCCCCGGAAAACGGGCGGTCAGAGACCGCCCATGCCATCACTTGTTGATCGCGTTGTAGATGTCTTCGGCATTGTCGATGCCGCGGTCGGCATAGTCCGCAAAGATCGCCTTCATGCCCTCAGCAACGGCTGCGTCCATCTTGGCGCGTTCGTCATCGGAAACCCTGATCCAGCTGACCTTTTCCATTTGCGGCGCGGATTTCATGGCCTCCAGCGAGCGTTCATCCGCCCCATGGAAGCTCTGCGCACCCATCATGGAAAAGGTTTCACCGGCAAGATCGTCGATGATGGCCCGGTGGTCGTCTGACAGTTCCAGATACCGCTCCTTGTTCATCGCCACGAAGAACACGGCGAACTGGACCGGCACATTCTCGATGAAGTGGCTCGACACGTCCCAGAAGTTCCAGGGCGGGGTCATGTTGTTATAGGTGGCCGTCGTGCTGTCGATGGTGCCGGTGCTGAGGCCCGTATACATTTCCGTGACGGGCATCTGCACGGGCACGGCCCCCAGCGCTTCGACGAGTGGCGTCGTCATGGCGGCATAGGGCACCATTTTCGTGCCTTTCAAAGAGCCGAGCGTGGAATAGTCACCGGTTGCCGCCCAGGCGTTTCCCGCGACGGTGAACAGGCCGAGCAGTTTCACGTCCTCGTATTCGTCGGCAAGGTGCTCGTCATAGACCGAAAGCAGCCGTTCGGTCGCTTCCAAGGCATTGGTCGCCTTTCCCGGCGGGATGATCAGCATCGTTTTCGGAAAGATCGCGGGCGTATAGGCCTGGAGCCCGAAGGTGATATCCGCAACCCCTTCAACGGCGCGCTTGTATTGCTGAACCGGCCCTGCCCCGAGTTGGCCCGCCGGATAGACCTTGATGGTCAGGGACCCGCCGGACCGTTTCTCCACTTCTTCCCCGAACCATTTGAACAGCACCGAATTGGTATGATGCTGCGGTGGAACGAAGTTTGCGACGGAAAGTTCCTCCGCCGAAAGGCCGTGCGGCATCAGCGACGCAACCGCAAATGCGGCTGCGCCAAGCAGCGATTTCGATTTCATGGCTTCCTCCCAGAATGTCGGAGCGAGACTACGCACGGATAGACATCGAAACCATTCA
>JBCBUA010000386.1:0-3690 GCA_039818365.1 Pseudomonadota bacterium | reverse complement strand
AACTGTGTATTCGGCATACCCACCGTTGCACTCGGAGCCGAAGTAACCGGCCTTGTCCTTGTTGAACGGATCAGACCAGTCGCGGAGCCAGCCGTCCACCATGACGCGTTTGCCCAGTAGCGTGTCCGGTGCGCCGTCGCCAAGGGCGACGACCTCACCAACCGCATCCGCACCCTGGATGCGCGGAAACGTGATTGGCGCACCACCCCAGGTCGGATCTTCTTCGCCGACCTCCTCGTAGGCACCTCCGGTGGTCGCGTCGGAAACGGTCTTGGAGTACCAGCCGGATCTCGTATTCACATCCGTGTTGTTGAGCCCGCATGCGCCGACCCTGATCAGAACCTCTCCGGCTCCGGGTTTCGGGGTCGGCCAGTCCTCGTGCCAGACCAGCTTGTCGAGCCCGCCATGTCCTTCCAGGACGATCGCCTTCATGGTCGCCGGTATCGTCATTCCGCAGCCACTCCGACAGGAGCGTCCGTTCTCGGCAGCAGGCTTTCGGGATCATAGGCAGGCGCGTCCAGCACACGGGCCTTGCGCAGCCCGTTCATGATCACGACTTCCAGCTCCTGACCCGGCTTGGCCGCGTCCGGTTTGACATAGGCGAAGGCTAGGATCTTCCCGACCGTGTGCGCATAGGCAACCGAACTGGTCGCTCCGACCGGCTGGCCGTTCAGAAGCACGGCTTCGCCGCCGTGTCCGTCCTCGATCCCATCCGGCTCGATCTGGAGATAAACACAGACCCAGGGCAGACTGGACGCGGCAGCACTTGCCTCCGTCGCGTCCTTGCCGAGGAAATCGGCCTTGTCGAGCTTTGCGAAACGCATGACATCGGCTTCCGGCAGCGTGACTTCGTTGGTGAGTTCTCCGGCCCCCTTGAAGCCTTTTTCAAGACGCAAGGCGTTCATGGCAAAGGAGCCGTAATCTGCCAGTCCCATGGGCGCACCGGTTTTCCAGAGCGCGTCATAGACTTCAAGCATCGCGTCCCGTGGAATGTGGAATTCCCAGCCGAGTTCGCCGGCATAGGACATGCGGAACGCCCAGACCGTGTGCCCGGCGACCTCGATTTCCTGTGCCGTCAGCCAGCGGAACGACGCGTTGTCGAGCGCTGCCGGTGTGTTCGGCGCCAGAATGTCACGCGCAAGCGGACCGTTCAGCGTCATCGCGCCCCAGCCGGTCGAGAGATTGCGGACACTGACACTCTCACCATTGCCGTTCTGGGCCAGATGATCGAGCAGCCTTTGCTCGAAGAAGGCGGCACAGACCAGGTAGAACCGGTCTTCGGCCAATCGAACCACGGTCAGTTCAAGTTCGATCCGGCCCCGCCGGTTGAGCATATGCGTCAGGGCAATGCCGCCGACTTTCCTCGGCAGCCGGTTGGCAACGAGCCGGTCCAGATAGGCTTCTGCATCCGGGCCGGACAGCTCGATCTTGGTGAAGGCTGAAATGTCCATGATCCCGGCCGTTGTCCTGACGGCCTGCATTTCCTTTGCAACGGCCTCGTGCCACGCCGCGCGCCGGAACGAGTAGTAATCCCGCTGCTCAAGGTCTCCGGTGGTGAACCAGCGCGGACGTTCGTGCCCGTAGACCTCTTCGTAGACGGCGCCTTTCTCTTTCAGGCGCTCGTAAAGCGGGCTGGGTTTGATCGGGCGTCCTTCCAGCCGGTTGAAATGCGGGAACGGAATTTCGTGCCGCAGGCAATAGTCCTCCTTGGCCTTGACCACCTGCCAGTCCTTGTCGGCATAGCTGCCGAACCGGCGCGGATCGAACTCGCGCATGGAGATGTCCGCCGAACCATGCACCATCCAGCGGGCAAGCTCGCGCGTCAGGCCAGGACCCCAGCCGATCCCGATCTGGGTGCCGCAGCAGCACCAGTAATTCTTCACGCCCGGCGCCGGACCGATCAGCGGGTTGCCGTCGGGCGGATGCGAAATCGCCCCGTGAACTTCACGCTTGATACCGAGTTCGGCGAAGATCGGCATGCGGTCCATGGCGTTTTCCAGCCAGGGCATGATCCGGTCATAGTCAGCTTCGAACAGCTCGTTTTCCGCTTCCCACGGGCAGAAGTCTTCCCAGACGGTGTTCGGATTTTCCTTCTCGTAAATTCCAATGAGACCGGATTTCTGTTCCATGCGGATGTAACCGGAGACCAGTTTGTCATCGCGGATGACCGGCAGTTCCTTGTCCAGCTCCTTGAATTCCGGCACGGTGTCGGTGACGATATAGTGGTGCGTCATCGAGGTCATCGGCAGCTGCAGACCGCTCCATTCCCCCATCTGCCGCGCGTAAGTGCCGCCCGCATTGACCACGTGCTCGCAGGTGATGTCGCCCAGCTCCGTCGACACTTTCCACTCGCCGTTTGGCTGCTGCTTGATGTCCATTGCGCGGCAGCGGCGGATGATTTTGACGCCGAGCTTGCGCGCGCCGATCGCAAGCGCCTGGGTTACGCCGGATGGGTCCGCATGGCCGTCATCGGGCGTATGCAGTGCACCAAGAACGCCGTCGAGATTATAGAAAGGGTGCAGCTCCCGGATGCGTTCCGGGCCAACCAACTCCATCGGGAACTGAAGCGCACGGCCGACACTCATCGTGTGGCGCAGCCAGTCCATCTCGTCTTCCGTATAGGCGAGCCGGAACGACCCGCAGCCGTGCCAGGTAACAGATTGGCCGGTCTCTTCCTCAAGCAGCCCGGAATAGAGATCGATGTTGTAGCCGACGCATTTTCCAAGCCCGAAGCTGGACGTGGAATGGGTGATTTGCCCGGCGGCATGCCAGGTGGAACCGGAGGTCAGTTCCGCCTTTTCCAG
This sequence comes from Pseudomonadota bacterium, assembly GCA_039818365.1. Taxonomy (GTDB): domain Bacteria; phylum Pseudomonadota; class Alphaproteobacteria; order Rhizobiales; family Stappiaceae; genus Roseibium. The sequence continues at coordinate 886 of JBCBUA010000386.1, read as the reverse complement.
CAGAACGACATCCGACCAGCCCTCGTGGGCCAGATGATAGGCAAGGCCGCAGCCCATGATGCCGCCGCCGACGATGACGACGCGGGCCGAAGACGGCAGTTTGGAGGTTCCGGTTTCCGACACGTGTGATCTCCCAGGCCGGTGATTTTTCGATGGACATCGTAATTGTACAAATGTACTCTCGTCAATCATGAATGATATGAATGTACCAAAATCAGATTTGAAAGCACCTCAGGCAGTGCTTGACGAGCTCGCATCCGAGCTTGAGGACCTGACGCCCGAGCTGCGCAAGGCGGCAAGCTATGTGCTTGAAAACCCGAACGATGTTGGGGTCAGCTCGATCCGGGAGATTGCCGACGCGGCAGGGGTCAAGCCAAACACGTTCGTGCGCATGGCACGGTCGGTCGGTTTCGATGGGTACGAGGATTTTCGCCATCCGTTTCGCGAAGCGATCCGCAGCCGTGGGACTGATTTTCCGGACCGCGCACGCTGGCTGCAGTCGCTCGCCAAAGGCGGTCAGCTGGGCGCGCTTTTTGCCGAAATGGCCGCCTGCGCCATCTCCAATATCGAGAACACGTTCGCTGCGACCGATGCCAATGCAATGAAGGCGGCTGCGGATGCGATCGTGAAGGCACGGCACACCTACGTCCTTGGTGTTGGCGTGAACAATTCCAATGCGCGCAACTTTTCCTATCTCGCCGACATGGCGGTCGACACGATCTGGACCATCCCGAGGATGGGATCCGTTGCAACGGACGATCTGGCACGGGCGGATGAGCGCGATGTGCTCCTCGCCATGACGTGCAAACCGTACCGCACGGATGTCATTGCCGCCGTCGAGACGGCGCGCGAACAGGGACTCACGATCGTCGCCATTTCCGACAGC
>JBCBUA010000385.1:0-3703 GCA_039818365.1 Pseudomonadota bacterium | reverse complement strand
CCCCTTCCGGCAATAGCCCCGGCAAAGGCCGGGGCTTCTCGGCAAAGCTTACCGAAGTTTCATTTGCATCGGCTTTTCGCTCCCCCATCTGAGGGGTGGGGGACGGCCTCCAATTGTTCTCAGTCAATCGGGACGGCCCGCAATGGAGAATAGCCATGGCGTGGATCTTCCTGTTTGCCGCCGGTCTTCTTGAAATCGTCTGGGCCTTTGCGATGAAGGAGTCGCACGGGTTCACGCGCTTGACCCCGACACTGATCATGCTGGCGGCGATGGTCGCGTCTTTCGGGCTTTTGTCCCTTTCAATGCGTACCCTTCCCCTTGGGACCAGCTACATGATCTGGACCGGGATCGGCGCGGTCGGTGCCTTTGTCGTCGGGTATTGGTTCCTGGGTGAAACAGTCAGCGTGCAGCGCGCTGTCGCCGCTTTGCTGATTGTCGCCGGGATCGTCACGATGAAACTGGCGTGAACCAGAACCGGGGCACGGTCTGCATCGGGTCGGCACAGGTGATCAGGCGTTGACGCCTGCCGAGCACGCCCGGAACTCCTGCACTGCCGGAGCAGCACCGGCCAGCGGGACAGCGACCGACTGGCCTCCGAGAAGCGCCGTTGCGGTGTGATTGAACTCAAGCCCGTTCAGAACATTTCCGAAGCCCCTGTCCGTCACGGTCAGGGTCGCACCGCCTCCGGAGAGCACATGCCGGTCGGTCGTGATGGTCAGCCCGCGCGGCCCGTCGAACCGCATGGCAAACAGCGGCCCCTGCTGCCAGGCGCCCTTCGGCGTAATGGCAATGGCGTATTCCGGGATCGCCGGGTCAAAAGTGACACGGACGGACGCGGTGTCCCCATCGTGGATCAACTCGCAGATCCGGCCCAGCTTGGCCTCCCAGGCGAAGGCGGAAGACGAGGTCAGCAACAGGAAGACGAATATTCGCAGCATTTGAATGGTCATTCTAACTGACCTAGCGTTGCGCCACGAAATGTCCAGAAACACTCTTCGAACAAGAAGGCAGGCGGCAGACCGGCAGCCCCCCGGCCAGCCCGTACCGGCTGCAAATCTGGGCATCCCGATCTTCAGGCCTAGCTGGCCCGATCAGGCCCATTTCGCCCGGAGGGCGGGAAGGCGCCAGATCACGAACAAGGACAGGATGGCGGTCGCGATCACATAGTAGATCGGCGCGAAATCGTCTCCGGTCCGGCTGACAAGATAGGTCGCAACCATCGGCGTTGTGCCGCCGAAAAGCGCCATGCACGTATTGTAGCCGAGGCCAACCGTGCTGCACTTCAGTCCCGGTGGAGAAATCAGTGTCAGCATGGTCACGCTTAGCGCCCAGCCGACGCTGTTGAGCAACGACAGGCCAAGCTGCCCCACGAAAATCAGGCTTGGTGATGTATGATGCATCAGGCTCCAGAGCGGCCAAGCGAACACGATCAGCGCCACCGTCGCCGTCAGCATGACGGCCCGCAAGCCATAACGTCCTGCCAGGATGCCGAAGACGGGAGCCGCCAGTGCCATGAGCAAAAGGTTGACCGTCGTAAAATCGAGCGCCCGCGCCGACGACAGATGCATTTCGTCCGTCAGGTAAGACGCTGCATAGACGAATATGATGAAATAGACGATCGCGGTCGGGATAAGCAGAATGACGATCTGCACGACGAGGCCGAAGTGATGGCGAACCGTTTCAAGAATGGGCGACATTCCGGACTGCTCCGACTGCGTCGCAGCGAGGCTCTCAGTCAGGTCCCTGCGAAGGACGGCGCTGAGCAAAGCGATGCCTGCACCGAGCAGAAAGGGGATCCGCCACCCCCAGTCGGCAATCTGCTCGCTGGTCAACAGCGATGACAGCAGCGCCGGAACTGCAGCACCCAGAACGCATCCAAGCAGCATGGCGCAAAGCACGAAAGCACCGTTCCGGGACTGCTTGTTTTCCGGCGATTGTTCAATGGTCATGACGCCTGACGCGGTAAATTCGCCCGCAACGGACAGGCCCTGCAGAACCCGGATGCCGACAAGCAGGATCGCTGCGGTTATGCCCACTTCCTCGTAGGTCGGCAGAAACGCAATTGCCAGTGAGCCAACACCCATGATCACAACGGATATCAGCAAAGCGGGCTTGCGCCCAATGCGGTCACCGACATGTCCGAAAATCACGCTGCCAATCGGCCTGACGGCATAACCGACCGCCAGAACAGCGAACGCGGACAGAATCGCCGCTAGGTGATCACCCTCCGGAAAAAAGATCCGCCCGATGACGGGAGCAAGAAATCCGTAGACCGTGAAATCATACCATTCCAGCACGTTTCCGCTCGTTGTTGCGACGATTGCTTTTCTGGAAAACGGTTTTGCCATCGGTCTGGTTACCTGTCCTGTGCGCGCGCCTGGTGCGCTTCCGGTTTGTTGCCGCCGCGCTGCGCAACGCCGATGCGGCATGCGAACATGGGCATTGGAACCAGAGACTATGTTGCGGCAGGTGGTATGTTGGCTCCGGCAAAGCCTAGGCTGGGTTCCGCACGCGCACAATTGTTAAATAAATCACCTTTAATAAAAGAATTGTGCGTTTCGCTGATACTCCAGCCAGCGTCTTTTGGTGTGTACAGCGCCTGCTTCAGATGAGCCTGCCGTCATCAGGTCCTGTATGGGTCCGCTTCATCTGGGGCTGACGAAGCGGACCCCATGCTTAATGTCTTAGATACACGTCACCTGAACATTGAAAACGGCGTCGCCATTTTCCTGCATCGTGAAAGTGATGTCGCCACGGGCACCGCTAAAAGCGCCTGTTCCGCCAATGATATGGCGCACTTGGTCATCGGAGACGGTTCGTGTGCCGGCATTCACAACACCGCCCTCGCTGGTAAAGATCCCCGACCGGGCAAACAATGATCCGTCCTGAAAATTCAATACAACGTCTGACGACAGCCGCGTCTTGTCTTCGTCCGAGCCGGCGAGCACCTGTGTTTCCCAATCAACGGTGCCGACCGCATTGCCAATCCTGTCGAGAAGCGGGCTGAAGCCGATTCGCCTGTCTCCGGCCTTGAGGTCATTGCCGTCTTCGGAGAGAACCGCAACCACGCGCGTCTCGTCCATAGGCGCGATCACCGTGAAACCGTTGCAGGCTTCAAGTGCATGTGCACCGCCAATGCCGACCACCGTTGCCGCCAGGGTCGCACTCGCAATTTTACCAAGATTTTTCATGAAATCCTCCAGGATTTGATAGTTTAAATTTTCATCGATGCACCGGATTTGAAAACTCGAACGATGTATTTCAATGAAAATTCCTTCGCCTTAAGAATTAAATTTTTTTATATTTTATTTTTTCTGGATTTCTCGGATATTTGCCGATGCGAATAAGAACCGAAGTAATTTCCGATTGCGTTTCTTCACACCTTAGATTGGTGAAAATTGGTGAATCAGGCCTTCACGAGATGTAAACGCGAATAGAACGCTAGTGTGCGCAAACAATCTGGCAGTCCGGGCTTCAACAGACGTTGTTGGCTCAATTTGAACCTTTCCTGGGAATGCGACCCGGAACGCGCAAGTCTGGATCTGGATCGCAATCGCTTTGTGGGAGATGTAAAGAATGGTCTCGGACGAGTTTTTCGGAAACGACGATCAGCGCGCGGTCCTCAAACGCGGGCGCGCGATGGCGGAATTGCTCGGCAGCGACTCGAGATACAGCTACTACGGACGCACGGTCGGACTGGTTA
>JBCBUA010000384.1:0-3738 GCA_039818365.1 Pseudomonadota bacterium | reverse complement strand
CGTTGAGAAGGTTCGCTGCCTCGGCAGCAGGTACCCAACGCCGTTTGCGGTGACTTTCCTCCCAGTCCCTCTCGTTCGGCTGATTTAGCGGCAGACATGCGGCCAAGCAGATAGAAATCAAGCACAAACAGAAGACCAGGCGAGCGTCAAAAGTCGTCTTCCGTGTCACGATAGAGTTTTACGAACTCGGCTTTCCGATCCTCGGCACCGACGTGCAGCAACAAAATGTCTTCGAGCGCACCGCTCGAATGCTCAGCGCAATTTTTGGCAAACCAGAAAACCTCCTCAAGCGGCTCATCATCGTGCCATGTGGTCATGATCTGGTTTTCTTCCGGAATGTCGCCGAAGTCGTACATTTCCAGGTTCGCAATATCAACGCTATCGTCCCACGAACTGCAGCCCTCGCCCCACGCCATGAAATAAAGACATCCTGATCTGGCAATCCAGCTGCTGAGAGCATGTCGCCAGTCCATGTCCGCGGCATCTTCGATAATCAGAAGGGTTTTGTGGCGCTGAGGAAAGTCATCCTTCGGTACCGGGTCACCGCTCTTCAGGCGCAGATAGTCCACTTTCATGTTTCAAACCGTTCGCAATCCAATCAGATATCTTAAGCACCCGAGATCCTCAGCGTCATGAAGTCATCGTCGCGGGAGCGGCCATCGATCCGCACGCTGTCGATAAACCTGGCTGCCTGCTTGAAGCCGAAGCGCTGGTAGAACCGGATCGCCCTGACATTTTCGGTGTCGACAAACAGTTCCAGCTGCTCGACACCTGCTGCCCGCGCCTCGTCGATCACCCCTGACATCAGGACGCCAGCGGCACCGGTTCCCTGAAAGCGCGCTGCCACGAAGAAGGGGCCGATTTCCGCGCGATGGCGCAGGCGTTCAAGTTGCGAGCGGCGGAAGCCGCAAAATCCGGCAAGGGTGTCTTTCCCGAAAACCCCGCGCGTTGATCCGGACGCGAGTATATCTGCCGCGCGCTCCAGGCTTGTGGTTGCGGCTTCCTCTTCCGTCACCAGAAACCCGATCGGAAAGTCACGAACCCCTTCAAGACGCAAGCTCTGCCACTGGTCTGCGTCTTCCCGCATCAAGGCGGCGTAGCGAAAGTCCATTTTTCCAGCCTTTACCAGGATGCGGTTGCCACCTTTTTCAGCAACCCTGCATCAATTTCGCCTTAAAAGCTTCACCTGCCGGTTGTAACATCCAAGCATAGCAAAAGGATGATTTCCCATGACCGACGCTATTGCCACCGCCCCCGCCAGCGATGTTCTAAAACTGTTCGATGATCTGCGCTACCGGCGCATGCCGACGAATTTCTTCGATGTCATCAGCAACCGCAACGCGCTGCTGGACCGGCTTTTTTACAACACGCCCAATCTATCCGAGGCTGAACTGGCGCTGCTGCTTTCCCAGCGCAACGAAGAAGGCAGCATTCTTGTCGTGTCACCATCCGACCGGACCCAGAAAGACGCAGTGCGCAAGTTTGAAGACTTCGCTTCTTTCCGCGCGGCGCCGGGCGATCTGCTGACACGCTTTGCAATCGCCGGCGTCGGCAGCTCGGATGTCGGTGCTGCAGCATTCGCCCGCTCCGTCGCCAATCGCTACGACACACCGGTCGGCGCGATCGTTGCAGGTTACGGCATTGCCGATCTCATGACCGAAGCCCTGGGAGGCTGGTTTGTCCTGGGCGCCGCGAACCGGATGCTGGATACCTACCAGCGGTTTTTCAGTCTTTCCGGTTTCACCGCTTCAACCGATGAAACCCTGACGACAACGGCACCGCCGCGCCTTGGAGGCGCCGCTTATCAGTCGGACACGCAGACACTTCTGACGCTGTTGCAGGAGCCTGAACGCACCGTCGTGTCGGTCGCCGGCCACAGCAAGGGTTGCCTTTCAATCGCCTATGCGATGAATGCACTTGCCCTTGGCGACGACGGCGACGCGCTGGAAAAGGCCAGGCAGGCACGTATTACCACGGCCGGTGCCGTGACCGCCTTCCCGACGGGTTTCAACAACTGCGGCCAGTATATCGGCGATATTGACTGGTTCGGCGGAATGAATTCCAGACCGAAGGTGCCGCACACAAAGGTGGACAAAGCCTGGCATCACCTGAACACGGCGTTGCCTTATGCTCTCGACTTTGACGCGGTGCTCGCAGGTGAACCGGATTGACGACCGGGCGCGAACGGCACGCGCACCCGGTCGGAGCTTCGGAAGGCGGCCCCAGGTCACACCCTCATAAATCAGCCCGCAATGGCGCAGCAAACGGCAATGAGATGCCAGGAAAAGCACGAGAAGCGGGCTTCCTGCCCGGTTGAGCGCTTTGACACAGCAGATCGAAGCCGTTTCTGCGTCCCTTCAGGATAGGGTGAATTTGCCCCGATACCTTGTTGCGAAGCTTTGAAAACCGGCCGGTTTCCCGCAGCTTCGCGCCGCGTCTCCGAACAAATTCATCACTAGCATTGCGGCCTGATTTATGAGGGTGTGACCTAGAGCCACCTCCCAGCGGACTAGTCCCGGGCCGGGATGTTGATCGCCTTCTGGCTTGCCGGACGCGCCATGCACGTGTCGACCCACCGGACGACATTCTTGAAATCGTGGTAGCCGACGACGTCCGCCGCCTCGTAAAATCCGTTGATGTTGCGCGCCCAGGGCCAGGACGTGATGTCGGCGATCGTGAACTGGTCGCCCATGATGTAGTCGCGGCCCTCGAGCTGCTGGTCGAGCACTTTCAGCAAACGCTTGACTTCGTCGCGGTATCTTTCGAACGGGCGGCGATCTTCATATTCACGCCCGGCGAACTTGTGAAAGAAACCAAGCTGACCGGTCATCGGTCCGAAGCCTCCCATCTGCCACATTACCCACTGGATCGCCTGGTATTTTTCACCCGGATCGGACGGGATCAGTTTCCCGGTCTTTTCGGCCAGATAGATCAGGATCGCGCCGGATTCCCAGAGCGCGAGCGGTTTACCGCCCGGACCATCCGGATCGATGATCGCAGGGATCTTGTTGTTGGGATTGAGCGAAAGGAACTCCGGAGTGAGCTGATCACTCGTTCCGAAATCAACCTTGTGCGGCTCATAGGGCACGCCGGTTTCTTCGAGCATGGCCGAGACCTTGATCCCATTCGGGGTCGGCAACGAGTAGAGCTGGAGCCGCTCCGGGTGCTTGGCAGGCCATTTCTTGGTGATCGGGAAATCGGACAAGGCAGTCATGAAAATCTCTTTCGTTTTACCCCGGCAGGTGCGCAGGGATCCCAGTGCTCATATAGAACTCGTGACACGCGATTAAACCCATCGTCATATAGCGATGAATAAATTTGTTTCCGGCGGCAAATTCGGCCTGTATCACCTGCTCCCGACACAAGATGGGGAGACCTTCCATGACGAAGGACCATGAAGCCCGGATCGAGCAGCTGGAAATCGACCTGGCGCATGCGGGCCGCACGATCGACGATCTCAACAACGTTGTCGTGGAACAGGGCAAGCAGATCGACCGGCTGACGCGCCTCCTGGACAAGATGACCGATCAGGTCGAGGAGCTGGCGGAGCAGGTCCTGCCCGCGCATCACGTTGAAAAGCCGCCGCATTACTGAGGCGTAACGGCGCCGTTGCACATTTTCCGTCAATTGATCCATGACATGGACGCGGTGACGGCAGGCCCTAGGGTACGGACCCATAAATGAAGCCGATTTGGCGGCAGAAATGGCAAAATCTCGGGAGGAAGCGTGTGCAGAGCG
>JBCBUA010000383.1:0-3773 GCA_039818365.1 Pseudomonadota bacterium | reverse complement strand
TTCCTGCGCTTTCGCTTCTCGCAGTTGGTCAAAACGATCCAAACCAAATTGACTTCTTTTATGAGTCCGTACCCTAGTCTACTTTTCCTGCAGCCCTGTCTGCATCCTGTTCCGGCGTAACCCAGTGCAACTATACCTGCCCATAGCCGAAATTCCGGTCAATATCTTCGTGATATTTGCCATGGGCGGAGCCGTGGGCTTCCTGTCCGGCCTGTTCGGAATTGGCGGCGGCTTCCTGTTGACGCCACTCCTGATCTTTTCCGGCATTCCCCCGGCCGTTTCGGTTGCCACCGTCACGACACAGGTTGTCGCATCGTCTGCCTCGGCCGTGGTCACCTACTGGCGCCGAAAGGCAATCGATCTCAAACTGGCCTCGATATTGTTGGCGGGCGGTGTCTTCGGGTCGCTCATAGGGGTCATACTGTTCGACGTCTTGCAGTCCGTCGGGCAGCTGGATCTCGTCATTTCCCTGTCCTACGTCACTTTCCTGGGCGCCATCGGCGGGTTGATGCTGGTTGAATCCGTCCGTGCGATTCGCCGCCGGAAGTCCGGTGCGGCACCCTCCGCACGCAAGCCGGGCCAGCACAACTGGATCCACGGCCTGCCGCTCAAGGTACGCTTCCGGCAGTCCAAACTCTATGTCAGCGTGATCCCCGTGGTCGGGCTGGGCGCGATCATCGGTTTCCTCGGCACGATCCTGGGAATCGGCGGCGGCTTCATGATGGTGCCTGCGCTGATTTACCTCCTCAGGGTGCCGACAAACATCGTGATCGGGACGTCCCTGTTCCAGATCCTGTTCACCATGGCGGCGGCGACGATCTTCCACGCGATGGGCACCAAGACCGTCGATATCGTTCTGGCGATGACCTTGATGATCGGCGGTGTGATTGGAGCCCAGTTCGGCGCGCGCATGGGCCAGAACCTGCGCGGCGATCAGCTTCGCCTTCTGCTGGCCCTCCTGGTGCTGGGTGTCGGGATGCGCTTCGCTGTCGACCTGCTGCTTGTGCCCGATGATCTTTATTCCATCGCCATCCGCAAGGGGGCAGGGGTATGATCCGCTTTCTGCTCGTCCTTCTGATTGCGTTGACCGGCGTCCCGGCCGCGCTTGCGCAGGAGGAAGATCACTCCAAGGACCTGGTCACCGCGCTGTCCTCCGACATGGTGTCGATCCAGTCCAACTTCACCGGAACCGAGATTGTCATTTTCGGCCAGGCGAGCCACATCGAGGACAGTTCCGGCGAAGAAGATGATTTTCAGCTCGCCATTGTCGTTGAAGGGCCCCCGCAGGACATCACGACGCGGCGCAAGGGCCGGTTCCTGGGCGTCTGGGTAAACCGCGAAGCCGAACGCTTTCAGAATGTTCCATCGTTCTACGCCGTTGCCAGCACGGCCGATATCGGTCAGATCGCGCACCGCAACGTGCTCGATGAGTACAGCATTGGTCTCAATCACATCAATCTCGCGGTTTCGGGTGTCTCGAACGTGGCGCTGTCGGATCGCGACGACTTCCGCCGTGCGTTTGTCCGTCTGCGTGAGGAAACGGGTCTTTATTCGGAACGGGAAACGTCGATCGAGTTTCTGACCGACACCATGTTCCGGACAAAAATACCGCTGCCCGCGAATATCCCGGTCGGCGACTACACGGTGAAGAGCTACCTCTTCAATCAGGGAGAACTTGTTTCGGAGACCCAGCAGATTCTCGCGGTTGCGAAAATCGGTTTCGAGCAGGTGACCTTCGAACTCGCACAGAACTACCCGCTCGTTTATGGCGTTCTGGCGGTGATCCTGGCGATTTTTACCGGCTGGCTCGCGGGCGTCATCTTCAAGAAAGACTGAGTGTCACCGCGCCATGCGGTCCGGTTCGCGCAGCGCCTGCAATTATTGTCATCTGGTGCTCGCATACCCTGCGGCTATTGTGCTGAAGTGGCATGACCATGGAATCACAAGGTGGGGCACCATGACTGACCAGTCTTCTCCGGAACCGGCGGACGGCAAAACAGGCAAGCGCGAACCAACCCTCGATGCAAAGGTGATCGATATTGCGGTCCGCCTCGGCGTTCTGGGCCTTTTTGCCTATTTCTCCCTGCAGCTCATCGCGCCGTTCTTCCTGTTCCTGCTCTGGGCTGTCGTGCTCACGGTGGCTCTCTATCCGGCCTATGACTGGCTTGCCGGGAAACTGGGCGGACGCAAGGTCATATCCGCGATCCTGATCACCCTTTTGTGCCTGGCTATCGTCATCGGCCCGGTTGCCGTGCTTGTCGTCAGTCTTGTCGAAACGCTCAGTGGCTGGTTTCACAAGATTACCGGGGACGGTCTCACCCTGCCGCCTTTGCCGGAAAGACTGGCAACGCTTCCCGTCGTGGGCGACCGTATCGCCGAACTCTGGGGCCTTGCCAGCCGCAGCCTGGAGCTGTTTTTCACAAAGGTCGGCCCGATGCTGGTGCCTGCCGGCGGGCGTATCCTGTCGATGCTCGCCTCCTTGAGCGGCTCTGTTCTGTTCTTCATCGTGTCGATTATTCTGGCCGGATGCCTGTTCGTGCCCGGTCCGGCGCTCGGCAAGGGCGCCAAGCGCTTCGCCGACCGCATCATGGCGCCGCGCGGGTCCGAGTTCGTCGATCTGGCGGGTGCGACCATCCGCAATGTCTCGCGCGGGGTGATCGGCGTCGCGGTGATCCAGGGCCTTCTGACCGGTATCCTGCTGATTGCTTTTAACGTGCCCCTGGCCGGTGTCCTGACCTTTATCGCCCTGATCCTGTGCATCATCCAGATCGGACCGGCGCTGGTGATCATCCCGACGATTATCTGGGCGTGGAGTTCCTGGGAATTCGTTCCCGCGCTCGCCTTCACGATCCTGATCGTACCGGTGATGCTGGTCGACAACGTCCTGCGCCCGATCCTGATGTCCCGCGGTCTCGACGTGCCGATGCTGGTTATCCTCATCGGCGTTCTCGGCGGCACCATCACCCACGGCCTCCTTGGCCTCTTCCTCGGCCCTGTCGTATTGGCGGTGTTCTATGAACTCGTCATCGCATGGGTGAAGGTGGGTGAGGACGGCTAGGAGACGATTTGCGTATGTCCCTCACCCTAACCCTCTCCCAGGGGGAGAGGGAATGTGTGGCTCTCCGCACTTGCGTCTCAAGCGTGAGGCACACGCGCATTGAACCGCCGAAATTTGATATCCTGCGGTGCCAAAAGCTACCTCTCCCCGTGGGAGAGGTCGGAGCGCAGCTCCGGGTGAGGGGACGACATTTGGCAAACCGGCTTCCCCGGTTCCCTCACTCTTGCCCTGTCCGGAGGCGAGAGGGAATGGGGACCGTACGGCGCACTGGCTTAAAGGCGAACAATAGACCCGTTAGTATTGTATTTTTCTGCAAGAACACTTAAAAATTGTATTTAGCAATTCGCGCAGCAGTCTGTGATCCACCGAGAAGCGATTGCCGCTGCATGAAAAGTTACCTCTCCCCCGGGGAGAGGTCGGAGCGCAGCTCCGGGTGAGGGGACTGAACAGGTGAGCACCTCTCAGACAACGCGTGCCAGGGCGCTGCGCAGACGGGCAACGGATGCGGAAACCAGGCTGTGGCGATATCTCCGGAACCGGCAGCTCGGTGGCTGGAAGTTTCGACGCCAGTTTCCCGTTGACCGGTTCATCGCCGATTTTGCATGCGTGGATGCCAAACTCATCGTTGAGCTGGACGGAAGTCAGCATACTGACCACGCGCAGGCGGATGCTGAAAGAACAAGAATACTCAACAGCTATGGATTCAAGGTTGTCA
>JBCBUA010000382.1:2518-3780 GCA_039818365.1 Pseudomonadota bacterium | reverse complement strand
GACCTGGTACAGACGCCGGACGGCACCTGGGATGTCGTCACCAGCAAGGGCACGATCCGAGCGGAACATGTCGTCAATGCGGGTGGTCTGTGGGCGCGCGAGTGCGGCCGCATGGTCGGCCTCGAGCTGCCGATCCTCGCCATGGAACACATGTATCTGCTGACCGATGAAATGCCGGACGTGGTTGCCCACAACGAAGCGACCGGCAAGGAACTGATCGGCATCCTGGACTTCGGCGGCGAGATCTACACCCGGCAGGAAGGCAAGGGCATGCTGCTGGGAACCTACGAGCAGAACTGCCGCCCATGGAGCCCGCGCGAGACCCCCTGGGACTTCGGCCACGAGCTGCTCGCCCCGGACCTTGACCGCATCGCACCGGAGCTTGAAGTCGGCTTCGAACACTTCCCGGCACTGCAGACGGCGGGCATCAAGCAGATCATCAACGGCCCGTTCACGTTTGCCCCGGACGGCAACCCGCTTGTCGGGCCAGTCAGAGGCCTTCGGAACTACTGGGTGGCCTGCGGCGTGATGGCCGGGTTCAGCCAGGGCGGCGGCGTCGGGCTGACGCTTGCGAACTGGATGATCAACGGCGATCCCGGCTACGACATCTGGGGCATGGATGTTGCCCGCTACGGCAATTGGGCGACACTCTCCTATACCAATGCAAAGGTTCAGGAAAACTACCGCCGCCGGTTCCGCATCCGCTTCCCGAACGAGGAGCTGCCGGCCGGCAGGCCTCATCAGACAACCCCGCTCTATGACCGCATGCTGGCACAGGGCGCTGTCATGGGCGACAGCTGGGCTCTGGAAACACCGCTTTGGTTCGCCCCCGAAGGCGTTGAAGCAAAGGACATTTTCTCGTTCCACCGCTCCAACGACTTTGAACATGTCGGCGCGGAATGCCGGGCGGTTCGTGAAAGCGTCGGTATCACCGAGATCGCGAATTTCGCGAAATACGTCATCAGCGGGCCGGGCGCGGAAGACTACCTGTCGTATCTGATGACCAACACAATGCCGAAGGTCGGCCGGATCGTCCTGACACCGATGCTCAACGAAAACGGCAAGCTCATCGGAGACTTCACCATCGCGCGTGCCTCCGACGAGACCTTCTACATGTTCGGGTCCTCGCAGGCCGAGGTCTATCACATGCGCTGGTTTGAGAAGCATCTGCCGGAAGACGGCTCGGTGACGCTTGAGGCGCTCAATCTTGGCTGGGTAGGTCTGTCCATTGCCGGTCCCAACGCCCGCAAGGTGCTGCAGAA
>JBCBUA010000382.1:0-2418 GCA_039818365.1 Pseudomonadota bacterium | reverse complement strand
GTGACGCTTGAGGCGCTCAATCTTGGCTGGGTAGGTCTGTCCATTGCCGGTCCCAACGCCCGCAAGGTGCTGCAGAAGGTGACCGGTGAAGATGTTTCAGGCAAGGCCTTCCGGTTCATGGATTTCCGCGAGATGGACGTCGCCAATGCACCGTGCAAGGTCAACCGGATCACCTATACCGGCGATCTCGGATACGAGATCTGGATGACGCCGGAATACGAACGTCAGGTCTACGAGGCGCTGATGCAGGCCGGGGCCGAATTCGGCATCCGCAACTTCGGCATGCGCGCGCTGCTGTCCCTGCGCCTTGAAAAGAATTTCGGCACGTGGTTCCGCGAATTCCGCCCGATCTACGGACCCTTTGAGGCCGATCTCGGCCGGTTCGTGAAGCTGTCGAAAAACCGCTTCATCGGTCAGGACGCGGCCCGCACGGAGTTCGAGGAAGGCCCGAAGAAACGCCGCGTCAGCTTCGAGGTCGGCGCCTCGGATGCAGATGTCATGGGCGACGAACCGGTCTGGCACAACGGCAAGGTCATCGGCTGGATCACCTCCGGCGGCTACGCACATTGGGTCGAGAAATCTCTGGCCCAGGGCTACATCCCCGCCGAACTTGCCGGTGACACCGCCGAAGGCGCATTTGAGATCGAAATCCTGGGCGAGATGTGCAAGGCGACGATACTGCCGGATCCTCCGTTCGATCCCAAGGCCGAGCGCATGCGCATGTAACTCAAGACAAGTGCCAGCTACACAGGGAGGAGGTGTCAGCGCCATGAATACGGAACTTTTTGGCCGCCACAGGCGGAAAATCATGCCGGCCGAACTGCCGCTTCATCCCGGTGACGCGGCGGGCTATGAAGCGCTCGCCGCCTATGCGAGTGAAAAGGCGACGGCGCTCAACCGGCACGTTCTCGGCTACGGAGACCTTGCGGAGGCCGAATGGGCCGCGCTTGGCCTTGAAGCACCTGACCTTGACGCCCTGCGCGCCTACCGGCTCGGGCGCATCCGGCAGCAGCTGGAAAGATACGATCTGAGCGCCGCGATCCTCTGCGACCCGTTGAATGTCCGCTACGCGACGGACGCCACCAACATGCAGGTGTGGTCGACGCATAATGCCGTCCGCTACACCTTTGTCGCGCTGGACGGGCCGGTTGTCGCTTTCGATTTCCACCATTGCGAACACCTGTCCGGACACAATCTTTTGGTCGACGAGGTCCGCCACGGCATACCCTGGTTCTACTTCGAAGCCGGTCCCCGCTCTGCGGAACTTGCGCTGAAATGGGCAGACGAACTCGCCGATCTGGTCAAGGCCTATGGCGGCGGAAACCACCGCATTGCCCTCGACAAGGCCCGCCGCGAAGGCGTTGCCGCGTTGCAGGCGCACGGACTGGAGTTTCATGACGGCGAAGAAGTCATGGAACTGGCTCGGTCGGTCAAGAGCACGGACGAGATCATGGCGATGCGCCGCTCGATCGCGTCCTGTGAGGCCGCCATGCGCGAAATGGAAGACGCGCTCGTGCCCGGTATGACGGAATGGGATCTGTGGGCGCTGCTTCACGCGGGCAATATCAGACGGGGCGGCGAGTGGATCGAGACCCAGCTTCTGGCGTCCGGTCCGCGCACCAATCCCTGGTTCCAGGAAGCCTCTTCCCGCGTGATCGAGGACGGTGACCTGGTCGCGTTCGATACCGATCTCGTCGGGCCTTATGGCATGTGCTGCGACATTTCCAGAACGTGGCTTTGCGGGGATGGAATGCCGACCAACGAGCAGCGCAGTCTTTACCAGATGGCCTATGACCAGATCGAGGCCAATATCGGCATGCTCGCTCCCGGCCGCACCTTCCGCGAGCTCTCGCATGAAGCGGTCAGCCTGCCGGACGATTACCTTGCGAACCGGTACTCCGTGCTCTTTCACGGGGTCGGCCTGTGCGATGAATACCCGGCAGTGCCCTACCCGTCCGACTGGGAGAGCGGTGGCTACGACGGCACTCTTGAGCCCGGCATGGTGGTCTGTGTAGAGTCTTATGTCGGCCGTCATGGCGGCCACGAGGGCGTGAAGCTCGAAGAACAGCTTCTGATCACCGACACGGGATACGAGCGCCTCAGCACCTATCCTTACGACGAGAGATTGCTGGGCCGTTCAGCGTGACGGCCCGGCAACCGGCTCGTGTTACTTCAGGCGCAGGACCTTCGATCCAAGTCCGCGGGCATAATCGTCGCGGGTGAAGACAACGACATTCGTCTCGCGAACCTCGGTCATCTTCAGATCAAGCGGGGTCTTGCCTTCCGGGTTGACGATCACCTTGCGGGTCGGCGGCAGGCCGCGGAACACCAGAACACCGGCTTCCTTGGTCACGATCGCTCCGTAAGGCTCGTCATGCACAATCCGGGTTGTGCCGCTTTCGGCATATGCGGCGGTTG
>JBCBUA010000381.1:0-3787 GCA_039818365.1 Pseudomonadota bacterium | reverse complement strand
GTGGGCAGTGGCATCGGCGCGCGATCCGTTTACCTCACGCCTTGTCCAGCTCTTCGAGCTCATCGATGATCCGCTCGATGACGGACAGGCCCTTCTTCCAGAAATCCGGATCGGTCGCACTCAAGCCGAACGGCGCGAGCAGCTCGGAATGATGCTTGGTGCCGCCTGCCTTCAAAAGCTCGAAATACTTCTCCTGAAATCCGGTCTCGGCATCTTCGTAGACTGCGAACAGCGAATTCACGAGACAGTCGCCGAACGCATAGGCATAGACATAGAACGGCGAGTGAATGAAATGCGGAATATAGGTCCAGAAGGTTTCATAACCCTCGTTCAGCTTGATCGCCGGGCCAAGGCTCTCGCCCTGAACGGACATCCACAATTCTCCGATCTTGTCGGCGGTCAGCTCCCCGTTGCGACGCTCCGTGTGGACTTTGCGCTCGAAGCTGTAAAAGGCAATCTGCCTGACCACCGTGTTGATCATGTCCTCGGCCTTGGATGCCAGCATGATCTTGCGGGTCCGCGGATTGTCCGCCTTCGCCAGCAATGACTTGAATGTCAGCATTTCTCCGAAGACGCTGGCGGTCTCTGCAAGGGTCAGGGGCGTCGGCGCCATCAGCGGCCCGTTGTGCCCGGCCAGCACCTGGTGCACGCCATGCCCGAGTTCGTGCGCCAGCGTCATCACGTCACGGATCTTGCCCTGGTAGTTGACCAGGACATAGGGATGGGCACTCGGCACCGTGGGATGCGCAAACGCGCCCGGAGCCTTTCCGGACCGGGCGGGGGCGTCGATCCAGCCCTTGTCGAAGAACCGCCCGGCTATCTCCGACATCTGGGGCGAAAAGGCATCATAGGCGGACAGGACGGTCTGCCGTGCTTCATCCCAGGGGATGACCCGCGTGTCGGCATCCGGGAGCGGTGCGTTCCGGTCCCAGCTGTTCAGCTGATCCGTCCCGAGCCAGCCGGCCTTCAGCTTGTAGTACCGGTGAGAGAGCCGCGGATAGGCATCGCGCACGGCCGCGACAAGCGCGTCGACGACCTCCCGTTCCACCCGGTTGGCCAGGTGCCTGCTGTCGGCAATGTCCTTGAAATTCCGCCAGCGGTCGGAAATCTCCTTGTCCTTCGCCAGCGTGTTCGTGATCAGGGCGAACGTTCTCAGGTTTTCCGAAAACGTCTCGTTCAATGCCTGAAAAGCCTGACGGCGCTTGTCCGCCGACGGATCGACCAGAAGATTGAGCGTCGGCTCGATCGCAAGCTTGTCACCGTCGATAGTGAAGGTGAGCGCAGCCATGGTCTCGTCGAACAGACGGTTCCAGGCATTGCCTCCCGTGACCGACTTTTCATGGAAGAGCTGTTCCACGCGGTCTTCCAGCTGATAGGGCTTGCCCTTGCGCAGATCTTCGACCCAGGGGCGGTAGTGCTGGAGCTGGTCGTCGCCCAGCGCAGCATCCATCACCGCATCATCGACCGTGTTCAGCTCAAGACCGAAGAACAAAAGGTGGGAGCTGGCCGTCGTGATCTGCTCCTGCACGTCGCCGTAGAACTTCTGCGCCGCCGGGTCGATGGTGTTTCCGGCATAGACAAGACCGGCAAACGAAATCAGCCGGCCCATGAGATCTTCCAGGTCTTCATAGGCGCGGATCGCCGTCACCAGGGCGGGCACGTTGTCTTTCGCCAACTCCTCCAGGCGGCCCTTGTAGGACGCCTCGAAGGTCTTCGCGCGTTCCAGGCTCTCTTTCAGGTCGCGCTCAATCTCGGGGGCATCCATGGCGGCATAGAGATCGGTGAGGTCCCACTCCGGCAAGGCACCGAGATCTGCGGATCCGGCGGACTGGGGAGCATGGACTGGGTGCGGAAGAGGCATTTTGAACTCCGGTGAGGACCTGCCCCTGCGGGCAGCAAACTGGCATTTTTCCGATATGTAGGACGCCCGGCCACTGGCATGCAATTCGGAAAACCGAAAATTTTCGTCCGGCAGGGACGATTTATTTACCCGATTGCGACCACAATGGATCGAAACGAGACAATTTCAAGTGAACTGATCCGGCCCATGCAAGCAACCAGTGGTAAAATTCTCATTGTCGACGACGACCCGATTCAGCGCCGCCTCCTGGAAGAAGCGGTGAAGAAATTCGGCTATCGCTCAAAAACGGCGGAAAACGGCGTCGAGGCGATGCAGATCATGAGCGGTCCGGAGGCAAGCGAGATCGACCTCATCATCCTGGATATGGTCATGCCGGAACTGGACGGCATGGGTGTTCTGGAGCAGCTGCGCGGCAACAAGAACGCGACGCCGGTCATCGTTCAGACGGGCCACGGCGGCATCGATACCGTCGTCAGCGTCATGAATGCGGGCGCACAGGATTTTGTCGTCAAACCCGTCGCGCCCGAACGCCTCAATGTCTCGATCCGGAACCTTTTAAAGACATCCGCCCTGGAAGATGAAATCACGCGGTTCAGAAAACAGGCCTCCGGCACGCTGACCTTTGCGGATATCATCACGCACTCCGCGGCAATGGAACGCGTGATCAGTCTCGGCAAACGCGCCGCTGCATCCAACATTCCGATCCTGATCGAAGGCGAGAGCGGTGTCGGCAAGGAGATGATCGCGAGCGCGATCCAGGGATCAAGCGATCGCAGGTCCAAACCGCTTATCGCCGTGAACTGCGGGGCCATCGCGGAAAACCTTGTTGAATCCATCCTGTTCGGACACGAAAAGGGGGCGTTCACCGGCGCCGTCGACAAGCATGTCGGAAAGTTCCAGGAAGCCCATGGCGGAACGCTGTTCCTCGATGAGGTCGGTGAGCTGCCGCAGGATGTGCAGGTCAAGTTGCTGCGTGCGCTTCAGGAAAACGAGATTGATCCGATCGGTGCACGGCGGCCGGTCAAGGTGGATTTCCGCCTGATTTCAGCGACCAACCGCCGCCTGATTGATCAGGTCAAGGAAGGGGTTTTCCGCGAAGACCTTTACTACCGGCTCAACGTTTTTCCGATCTGGATCCCGCCGCTGCGCGACCGGCGCGAGGATATCCCGGCGCTGACCCGTCACTTCCTGGCACGCTTTGCAGCCGAAGAGGGAAAACCCCACGTTGCCGGCGTCAGAAGCGACACCGTGGCGATGCTTCAGGATTACCATTGGCCGGGCAACATCCGGCAGCTGGAAAACGCCGTCTTCAGAGCCGTTGTCCTGTGTGACGGCGCCCAGCTCACGATCAACGATTTCCCGCAGGTGGCCGCCGCGGTTGACCAGCCGGTCACCGAAGCCGTTGCAATGCCCCAGGCAGAAAGCGTGATCAGTGAACCCGTCGCCAGCCAGCCTGCCTCGGCGTCTTCGGCCGAGCCGCAGCCGGCCGACGGAGCAGGTGTTTCTGCCTCCCCTGCCGGATTTGAGTTCGCTGCACCCTTCGGCTTCATGCGCAATCTCGACCATGAGGGACACGTCAGAAAGCTCACCGACATCGAGGAAGAGCTGATTCGAGCCGCTATCAACCACTATTCCGGGCGCATGACCGAAGTGGCCAAACGGCTTGGGATCGGCCGGTCCACACTTTATCGCAAGCTCAAGGAATATGGTCTGGAGGATACCGACAAGAATGCCGCAGCCTGAATCGCGTCAAGATTCAGGCAACAACTGTCAAATGGACGATTTTTTGACGCATTCTGCCCTTATCCAGCCCTCTTGCAGGGTTTTTTCCGGATTGCGGGCGCCTCGTTGCATTTATGCTACGATTTTCAGGCAAGCGGATTTAGGGTAAAAACTTCTTAACTTGCAGCGGTTAGTGTTTGGTTC
>JBCBUA010000380.1:0-3833 GCA_039818365.1 Pseudomonadota bacterium | reverse complement strand
GGCCAAAAATGTGAATTTCTGATCCCTCACCCTGGCCCTCTCCCAGCGGGAGAGGGGACGCACGCTTCGCCTCTTGCGCAACGGCTCTCTCTCGGTACGCTGATCTCAACTCCGCTGCGTTTGGATGACGACATCTGAACACGGCGGTACCCGTCTACACCCTCATCCTGAGGAGGACCGTCAGGTCCGTCTCGAAGGATGGGCCACATGCGTCTGAACCAGCCGCGCATCCTTTAAGACAGCGCTCCCGCGCTTCCTCAGGATGAGGGTCTTATGCGTAGCCGTCCGCCGGTCACCTCTCCCATGGGGAGAGGTCGGCGCGATTGCGCCGGGTGAGGGGATAGATCGCAGCGAGATAGGTGACACTCTGATCCCTCACCCTAACCCTCTCCCAGCGGGAGAGGGGACGTTCGTTTCGACCCACGTGGCCTATCCTTCGGGACGGATCTGGTGGTCCTCTTTAGGCTGAGGCCTTTATGCGTAGCCGGCCACAGCGCTTCAGCAGGGATGGCAAGACTGTAAATGCTGACTACGTGCAGCGGACGGTGCAATTGCCGCCGGCTCAAACCACCTCGAACCACGTCATCATGCCCGAGGCGGCGTGGCCGAGCATGTGGCAGTGGATCAGCCACTTGCCGGGATTGTCGGCGACGAAGGCGATCCTGACCGTTTCCTGCGGCTGCGTTGTGAACGTGTCGCGCCAGTCCTGGTGTTCGAGTGGCTCTCCATTGCGTTCCAGCACGCGGAAATGATGTCCGTGGATGTGCATGGCGTGGGCGAAGCTGGAGTCGTTCCGGCTTTCCAGCACGATTGTCTCGCCGCGCCTTGCATTGAACATCGGCTCGCCGTGCATGCCCGCGACACCGTTGAAGGTCCAGAACTGGCCGTCCTGCATCATCTTGCGGACTTCGTCCTCCGACCGGTCCTGCAAAAGCGAGCGCATCCCGCCCATGGCACCGCCCTGCATCTCGAGCGGCAGTTCGAGCGCGTCGTCAAGGTCCGGTTCCGGCAAACTGTTGACCGGAGGAAGCCGAAGAGATCCATCTTGCCCACCTTTATCCAAGACCTGGAAATTGGCGAACGCGAAGGGCTGCCCGGTCATCATTTCGAGCGGAAATGTACCTGCTTGCGTTGGCTTCAGGGCAAGATCCATGCGCTGTGCCGGGGCCAGTTGCACAATCCCTGCGACGTCCCTTGGTTCTGACAAGGTCTGGCCGTCCAGCGCGATCACCTTCGCGCCCATGCGCTCCGGGGCGAGATCGAGGATCCTCGAGGCGGAAACATTGATCAGGCGCAACCGGTGCCAGCGGCCTTTCTGCAAGGAAATATCCGGCAGGGACGCGCCATTGACCGTGAGCCAGTTGCCGAGGCGTCCGGCGTGCGAGAAATCGTGGCGGGCACCGAAGCTTGCCGTATCAAGAACGCCGTTCTCGTCCAGTCGCCAGTCACTCAAGACCAGATTGATGTCTGTGTCCGATGAAAAGACCTCGTCGCGATCTTCAACAATCAGCGGCCCGGAGAGGCCGCGCGGGACCTGGTTCCAGCTCATGTTGTGGGCGTGGTACCAATAGGTTCCGGCATCGGGCACGACAAAGTCGTAGTCGTAGCTTTCGCTCGGCTCTACCGCCGGCTGGGTGACGCCCGCAACCCCGTCCATCGCGTTGTCGATACGGATGCCGTGCCAGTGGACAGAGGTCGGTTCGTCGAGTTCGTTGATGAACCGGACCTTGACCCTTTCGCCCTGTTTCACCCGGATTTCGGGGCCGGGCAGGCGGTTGTTGTAGAGCCATAGGGGCGAGGGGCCGCCCTTGTCGCCGTAAAGCAATGCCTCGCCCCTGGCGGCTCTCAGTTCCATGAACCCGTCCGGACTTTTGGCGAGCGAGAGCTGCGGAACGGCGGCCGTTGCACATCCGGCAAGCGCCGCTTTCAAAAATGACCTGCGATCCAATTCAGTCTCCGGTTCATTCGCATGGGACTGTGAGTGGCTGACATATGAAGTTTCCATCGGCTGGAAGGTCAAGTCCGGGAGGCGGATTGGAGTTTGCGTGCAAACTTGGACGCATTCTTGTGTACACTTTCAGTTGTGCTCACCGAACTCTTCCGATCAGGATACGGCTCATGACTTCTCCCGACGCTGCAATCTCCCTGTCACCGCATGCGATCTCCGCCGAAAACCGTGGCTTTGACCCCATGATCGGCCGCAAACTGGTCGCCGGCGTGGAATCGGGCCTGCTGCGGCACCTGCATGTCGTGCTGGCCGAACGGGGTGGCGAGACCGTTCTTGAAAGCTACGGCAAGGGCCCCGACGAAGACTGGGGCAGGCCGATCGGCGAGGTCGCATTCGGTCCCGACACGCTCCACGACTTGCGCTCGATCACCAAGAGCATCGTCAGCCTGCTTTACGGTATTGCACTTGAGAAAGAGCTTGTGCCGCGCATCAACACGCCGATCCTGAGCGAATTTCCGGATTATCCGGATCTCGACGCCGATCCGGCCCGGATGGAGCGCACCATTGAACATGCGCTGACCATGAGTCTCGGGATGGCCTGGGACGAGACGAAGCCCTATACGGACCCGGATAACAGCGAAATCGCGATGGAACTTGCCGCCGATCGCTACCGCTACATTCTGGACCGTGATCTTGTTGCGGAGCCCGGTACGCGCTGGATCTACAGCGGCGGGGCCACGGCCCTGGTCGGCAGGATCATTGAAAACGGCACGGGCAAAACCTTGCCGGAGTTTGCGAAGGACGTTCTGTTCGATCCGCTTGGCATCACGACCTTCAAGTGGTCTGCGGGCAAGGATGGAACCCACTCGTCCGCTTCGGGTGTCCGGCTGACTGCCTCCGATCTTCTGAAGATCGGCCGTCTGGTGCTCAACGACGGTGTCTGGGACGGACGCAACATCGTGCCGGAAGCCTGGCTCCGGGCATCGCTCCGGCCCGTTCTTGCGACCGGTGAGGGGGTCGATTACGGATATTTCTGGTTTTGCGGGGAAGCTCAGAACGCGGCGCTCGGTGGCCCGTTGCCCTGGTTCGGCGGCTTCGGAAATGGCGGCCAGCGGCTGTTCGTCTGTCCGAAAGCCGACGTCACCGCCGTGATCTATTCCGGCAACTACAATAACTGGATGGCCTGGATTCCGCCGACCAGGGTCTGGCTCGAGATCATCCTCGCTAATTTGCAGAAGGCTTGAAGGGCGAGCGCCAGAGCGATCATTCGCGGTTCAAGTGCGCGGCCTATCCTTCGAGACGCCGCTGACGCGGCTCCTCAGGATGAGGGTGTGGTTTGTAGAAAACGCAGAAGGAGCAGCTAACTCAGACCCTCATCCTGAGGAAGCGCGGAAGCGCTGTCTCGAAGGATGGGCCTCGTGCGTTATCGCGGCAACACAACGGTGGGCGTTCCCGATCAAGAGGCTTTGGACAGATCCGCGAGCCAGGTCCAGAAGGCGAGCGTGGGCTTCCAGGTGTCTATGAGGAAACTGGCCGCTGAGCTGCCAGTGACCGGTGCTGTCTCTTCAACCGATGTCCAGACAGCCAGACCCTTGTGGCGGGCGAGGTCGGCGTGCTCGTGGTCTTTGGGAAAGCCGCGGGGCGCTTTGGCAAGATCCGGCGCGGAGCGTTCGAAGCCTTTTTTCTCCAGGTCGGACATGAGCGCGACGATTTCTTCACCGCCGCTGTGTTCAAGGGCATGGAGGTAAGACCCGAGAGTGGATTTGGAAAAAGCCATGCAGCCGGTGCCGAGCCGGATGTGGTCGGGTTCGAAGGAAACAAAGAAGCTGGGCGGTTGCGCGTCCCGGCCTTCGAACGCGCTGCCCAGAGGCCAGAAAGCCATCCG
>JBCBUA010000379.1:0-3852 GCA_039818365.1 Pseudomonadota bacterium | reverse complement strand
TGACGGAAATAGTCCATCGCGGCCACTTCCAGATCCGGCTGGAATTCAGGCCACTGGTTCCGCCCCCTGAGCGGATGGTCGGCAACGGTGTCGCCATTCTCGTCCTGCATGCCCCAGATGAAGCTTTCCTTCAGATCCGCCTTCTGCTTGTCACCCATTTTCGCTCCGCCCGCTGCCAGCCAGCCCCTGTGGCTGGACGACACCCGGACGGTTTCCTTGCGCTCTCGCGGGCTGCGAAAGAAGTCGAAGGCAAGGGTGCGGGCTGCGGAAATGGTGCTCTCTGGGATGCCGTGTCCGCTGATGTAAATGAACCCGAGGCCGGTGCTCGCCGCATGCAGATCCCTCGCCACGGCAAGCGGGTCGGTTCCGTCGCGCAGGGATGTGATGTCGATCACCGGGATCTCGTTTGAGTCCATCGGTTTGGCTTCAGCATAGACCATCTTGTTGCCTATCTATGGATCATGATGTTGCATTTTATGCAAATATTTTATCTTCATGCAACTATTTTGACGCGTAATATCCGACAATGTCTCCATCCGTCGTGACGCCGAGTCCATTAAGGTGCCTGTTCACGTAGTTGAAATAGCCGATGATCTGGTTGGCTTCGAGGATCTGGCCGTCATCCGCACCGGCAGTCCGCAAAGCGTCGACATCGGATCGGGTCATGTCGGCGGGATGCAACGTCAGCTTTTCGGCGTAGCGCAGCAGTTCCAGTTCCAGGCCGGAAAACGCGTCTTGCGGCCGCCGCGCATTGAGCGCGTTTTCGATCAGATCTGCCCGTGACTGGTCGCCAATGAGGTGGCGCGCATTCGCCCAGTGATTGGCAAGCGAATAGGGGCAGCCGTTCAGGATCGACACATAAGAGGAAATCGTTTCCTGCAGCCATTCGGGGAGGGTGTTGGCGTCATCATGCAGGGCGGCCCGATAGAGAATGACATGACCTTTCATGGTGTTGGGCCGCAGGGAGTGCACCCGCATCACATTGTCGACTGTCCCATGCGGTGTTCGGGCGAGCTGAAGCACTTGCGCCAGTTCATCATCCGCATCCTCGTCGGAGATCATCTCGATCCAGGCTGCCATTTCATTTCCTAACCACGTTGATCTGACTGCAGTTTCCGTTCCAGCCAGCGGACGCCGGCCGAGACGATCAATATCAGCACGAGGTACTCAAGGACGAGCACCGTGTAGATTTCCAGGGGTCTGTATTCCACGACAACGAGTTCATTTGCCTTGCGGGTCAGCTCCTGCATCCCGATCACGGAAACGAGCGACGACATCTTCAGCATGTAGACTAGCTGGTTGCCGAGCGCGGGCAGGATCCGCCGCACCGCCTGGGGGAGGATGACGTATATCATCGTGTCGCTGTAGCTGAGGGAAATGGAATGTGCGGCCTCGTACTGGCCCTTGTCGATGGATTGTATGCCGGCGCGAAAGATTTCAGCTTCAAAGGCGCTGTCGGAAAGGGCCAGCGCGATCACACCGGCCCAGAACACCGTGATCGTGAGCCCCGTCATCTGCGGCAGTCCGTAATAGACCCAGAGAATCAGAACAAGGATGGGCACGGCCCTGACCAGTTCGACATATACCCTGTTGAACCGCCGCAAAAAGGGATTGGAAGAAAGACCGGGCAGCGCCACGGCGAGGCCGAGGACGATGGAAATCACGATCGCCGTGAAGGAGAGCAGCAGCGTGTAGTACAGCCCGCTCAATAGAAACTTGAGATTGTTCCAACCCGCCGGAACGGTCGGATCGACAACATACCAGCCCCAGTTGCCGGAGCAGCCGCCAAGCAGCAAGGCGAGGCAGCAAAGACCTGCAAGTCGGCAGAATGTCATCCGGCTCTCCCTGTCTCAATGCGCGAGGATTTTTGAGAGAAAGTCCCGGCACCGTTCCGTGCCGGGGTTGCTGAAGAATTGGTCCGGCGGTGCCTTTTCGACAATCTCGCCGTGATCCATGAAAACCATCGTGTCGGCGACACGTTTCGCAAACCCCATTTCATGGGTGACGCAGATCATCGTCATGCCGCTGCCGGCAAGCTCGCTCATGACATCGAGGACCTCGTTGATCATTTCCGGATCGAGCGCGGATGTCGGTTCGTCGAACAGCATGATCTGCGGTTCCATGCACAGGGACCGGGCAATCGCGACACGTTGCTGCTGTCCGCCGGAGAGCTGTCGGGGAAACTTGTCGGCCTGTTCGGGGATGCGCACGCGCTCCAGATAGGACATTGCCAGCTTGTCGGCATCCGCCTGGGACAGTTTCCGGGTGCGTAGCGGCCCGAGGGTCAGGTTCTGCTTCACGGTAAGGTGCGGAAACAGGTTGAACTGCTGAAACACCATGCCGACGGACGCCCGCACGGCCCGCAGGCTGGCATTGGTATGGGTCAGCGCGTTGCCGGCCACCTCGATCCGGCCGTCATCGTGCCGTTCAAGCCCGTTGATACACCGGATCAGCGTCGACTTGCCGGAGCCGGACGGTCCGCAGACCACGACCTTTTCGCCCGTAAGTACCTCAAGGGAAACGTTTTTCAGCGCGTGAAAATCTCCGAAGGTCTTTGAAACTTTCTCGACTATGATCATGGCCTTCGCAGACAAATTCGATATTGCTTAAAAGGAAGTCTTGACCATTAGTTAGTCATGTATTTGAGTGTAGTGCAATAAATTTATCACCCGGCAAAACTGCGGTGCACAACGAACCAGTACCTCATCCTGAGAGGAGAACGGCATGAAACTGATCAAGACAACAGCCACGCTTTGCTTTCTGGCCCTTGCCACCCTTCCGGCGTCGGCCGAGTCGGCCCTCAACGACATTCTGAACACCGGTGTTCTCAAGGTCGGGACGACCGGCGACTGGAACCCGATGACGATGAAGGACGTCGCGAACAACACCTATACCGGGTACGACATCGACGTCATGACCGAGCTGGCAAAGGATCTCAATGTTGAGGTCGAGTTCGTTCCGACGGACTGGAAAACCCTGGTCAGCGGTGTCACGGCGGGCAAGTATCACATTACCGGGTCGGCGTCCGTTTCTCCGGCCAGGGCGAAGGCGGCCGGATACTCGACGTCCTATTTCTCGCTGGCAACCGTTCCGCTCATCCTGGAAACGAGCGCGGACAAGTTCAAGGACTGGGACGATCTCAACAAGAGCGATGTGACCGTCGCGGCGACGCTCGGCACAACGCAGGAAAAGCAGGTCAAGGACTTCTTCCCCGATGCGACGCATCAGATTGTCGAAGCCCCTGCGCGTGACTTTCAGGAAGTGCTGGCAGGACGCGCCGACGCCCACATCACGTCCAATGTGGAAGCGCTCAAGCTCGTTGAAAAGTACCCGCAGATGATGATCGTGCCGGTAAGCGCTCCGAAAGCGCCGACGCCCATCGCAATGCTGCTGCCCCAGGACGACCAGGTCTGGATCAACTACGTCAATACATGGATTGCCCTGAAAACGGAGCGTGGTTTCTTCGACGCCCTGGGCAAGAAATGGCGCCTCAAGGAATAAATCCGCAACACCTGAAACGGAGCCGGGGCATTCGATCCGGGATGCCCCGCCACCTCGATGATGAAACTCTATGCGATCCCCGTCAGCCTTTACTGCGCCAAGCTCCGGATCGTGCTCCGCCACAAGAACCTGACTTGGGAAGAGGTGACGCCTCCAGGAGGGTATGGCTCCGAAACCTACAAGGATCTCGTGCCGGGCGGCAGCCTGCCTGCACTTGACCATGACGGGCATCTGCTCAGCGATTCCGAGGCGATCGCCGAATATCTCAACGAGCTGCAACCCGAGCCCGATATGTTGCCGGGTGACATCCTGGAACGGGCAAGACTGCGAGAGCGCTCACGGTTTCACGAC
>JBCBUA010000378.1:0-3880 GCA_039818365.1 Pseudomonadota bacterium | reverse complement strand
CATCCAGTTGGCGAGATCGCCGGTTTCGGCCACTTCCATTGCCCCCAGGATGGACAGATCGATGTGACCGCCGCGGATCATGCCGAAGCTGTCGGCAGAGGAGAAATAGCTCGTCTGCGGCAGTTCGGTGATGGTCTGCTTGCCGGCGTTGATGAGATCGGCGTCGACCTCGTCATCCGTCGGGAACGGGCCCATGCCGAGCATGCCGTTCTCGGACTGAAGCGTCACATGGACACCGTCCGGAATGTAGTTCGACACCAGCGTCGGAATGCCAATGCCGAGGTTCACGTAGAAGCCGTCTTCAAGTTCCTGCGCAGCGCGCTTTGCCATGTCATCACGAGTCCAGGCCATGATGTATCCTCCTCAGGCTGCGCGCGTCGTGCGCTTTTCGATGCGTTTTTCATGATCGCCGACAATGATGCGGTCGACGAAGATGCCGGCGGTGTGAATGTTGTCGGCATCGAGTTCGCCGATCTCGACAAGTTCCTCGACCTCGACCACGCAGACCTTGCCGGCAGTCGCCATCATCGGATTGAAGTTCCGCGCGGTTTTCCGGTAGATCAGGTTGCCTTCCTTGTCGGCCTTCCAGGCCTTGACCAGCGACACGTCGGCCACAAGACCGGTTTCCATGATGTAGGTCTCGCCGTCGAAATCCTTGTGTTCCTTACCTTCGGCGATCAGTGTTCCGACACCGGTCTTGGTGTAGAAGCCCGGGATACCGGCGCCACCGGCGCGAATTCTCTCCGCAAGCGTTCCCTGCGGGTTGAATTCCAGCTCCAATTCGCCATTCAGGTACTGCTTTTCGAAGGTCGCGTTTTCACCCACGTAGGACGAGACCATTTTCTTGATCTGGCGCGTCTGCAGGAGAAGTCCTAGGCCGAAGTCATCGACGCCCGCGTTGTTGGAAATCGCGGTGATGTCCTTCGCGCCCGATTCCCTGAGCGCAATGATCAAGTTCTCCGGAATGCCGCACAGGCCAAATCCGCCGGCCATCACAGTCATGCCGTCAAAGGTCAGCCCGTCCAGGGCGGCCTTCGCGTCCGGATATATTTTGTTCATGTTTCACTCCCAGTTGAGACCGCATGGTGCGTGACGCGCACATTCGCCGCTCGGTACTTTCCGGTCAAGAGATCTTTGCCGCATTGCAGCGAAAAAGCGGAGGCACGCGCAAACAGCCCGCTTTTGCTCCTCTTTTTTGAGCTGACGGGGCCCAGTTTCCGGACGAAAAAGCGATCACGGCGCACCGAACACACGCAGGTTCATCCGCGCTGCAGCGCTCCGGGACAAGCCTCAAGCCGCCTGCGCTCTTGATCGTTTTGAACCGCGTTCATGGTTTTTAAAGTCTTAAGATGAAAAATCACGCTACCGACGCGAGACGCGGAAAACCGGTTCGTTTCGCGCTATCGCCATCGTAGAGCACCGAGAGACCCCAGGCGCCGTGTATCCATTCTGGTCAACACTCTTCAGGATCGCAGTGTTTTCCCTACTCGTGGGTGCGGGGCTGTCCTTCGTGAATGTCTCGGCGGAGGACATTCTCGGATCCGTCGGTCTCAGTCCGCTGGAACTGTGGATCTACATGATCGAGTTCAAAGACTGGGCGGTTCCGAACATGATCCTCGGCGCTTTCATCGTGGTTCCCGTGTGGCTGGTGCTCTACCTGATCCGGCCACCGCGCGCCGGTTGACGGCCTGCATCAGTTATCCGCACCGAAGGCGGCCCTCTCATCGCGTTCACGCTGGATCTGCTGGCGTTTCGTGACCAGTGACGCCGCGATCACGCCGATGGTCACCAGGCCCACCAGGATCGTACAGACCGCATTGATTTCCGGGGTCACCCCGAGACGCACCTGAGAGTAGATCTTCATTGGCAGGGTCGTTGCCCCCGGCCCGGTGGTGAAGCTCGCGATCACCAGATCATCCAGCGACAGAGTGAAGGCCAGCATCCAGCCGGCGATGACGCCCGGCAGGATGATCGGCAGCGTGATCAGGAAGAAGGTCTTGACCGGAGGGCAGCCGAGATCCTCGGCAGCCTCTTCAACGGACTTGTCGAAGCCGACCAGGCGGGACTGGACAACCACGGCGACGTAGCACATGGCAAAGGTCGTGTGCGCAAGCATGACCGTCCAGAAACCGCGTGCGGTATCCATGGCCACAAAGAGCAGCAGCAGCGACAATCCGAGAATGACTTCGGGCATGACAAGCGGCGCGAAGATCATGCCGGAAAACAGCGAGCGTCCGATGAACCGGCCGGACCGGACCAGCACCAGAGCTGCCAGTGTCCCGAGTACGGTTGCGATCGTGGCCGACGTGAAGGCAACGCGCAGCGTGACCCAGGCCGCGTCGAGCAGCTGGTCGTTCTGAAGCAGCGAGGCGTACCACTTGGTGGAAAATCCACCCCAGACCGTGACCAGCCGGCTCTCGTTGAACGAATAGATCACCAGGAGAACGATCGGCAGGTACAGGAACGAAAAGCCCAGGACGAGCGAGGTGATGTTGAACCAGGTCGGGCCGCGCGTCATCCGTCTTTCTCCGACATTTTCTGTTGCTGGTTCTGGAAGAGCACGATCGGGATGACAAGGATCAGAAGCAGGATCACGGCAACCGCCGAGGACACGGGCCAGTCCCGGTTGTTGAAGAACTCAACCCACAGCGTCTTGCCAATCATAAGCGTGTTCGAGCCTCCGAGCAGATCCGGAATGACGAACTCGCCAACAGCGGGAATGAACACAAGGAAGCAGCCCGCGATGATGCCGGGCAGAGAGAGCGGCACCGTGATCTTCCAGAAGGCCTTCCATGCCGGGCAACCCAGGTCTTCAGCGGCTTCAAGCAGCGTTCCGTCCAGCCTTTCCAGGCTGGCATAGAGCGGCAGAACGAGGAAAGGCAGGTAGGAATAGACAATCCCGACATAGACCGCCGCGTTGGTGTTCAAAATCACCAGCGGTTCGCTGATCAGCCCCAGTGACAGCAGCAGCTGGTTGAGCAGACCCTCGTTCTTCAGAATACCGATCCATGCGTAAACTCGGATCAGGAAGCTCGTCCAGAAGGGCAGGATTACCAGCATCAGGAGAGTCGGCCGCCAGGACTGGGGACTGCGCGCCATGCCATAGGCAATCGGATAGCCGATCAACAGCGTAAAGAACGTCGAAACGGCAGCGATGGAGACCGACGAGACGTAGGACTTCCAGTAGAGCGCGTCCTCGGTCAGCCAGACATAATTTTCAAACGAAAACTCGGCAAAGCTGTCTGAAAAAGCCTGCCATCCTTCCGACAGATCGAAGGTCGGAACATAGGGAGGGATCGCGATCGCGGTCTGGGACAGCGAGATTTTGACCACGATCAGGAAGGGGGCCAGGAAAAACAGAAACAGCCAGAAATAGGGAACGGCGATCAGCAGCCGTCCTCCCAGGCTTTTCTTGACCGGAGCGGCGACGTTGTTCTCTGCCATATTGCCCTCCTATCGCGTCAGGATCACACCGGCGTCCCGGTCGAAGGTCAGGACGACATTGTCGTCCCAGTTGATCGGGTTTTCGACCATGCGGGAAATGTTGGCGAAGGTCGCCCGGATCGTGTCGTGATCGTCCTCCCCCACCTTGGCATGGATGATCGACACGTCTCCCAGATAGGCAATGTCCCAGACGATACCGCCGATATGGTTGACGACACCGGCCTCTGTCTCTCCGTGGGCGATGCGGACCTTTTCCGGGCGGATCGCATACCAGACAGTGTCACCGACACGTGCATCCGTTTCCTGATCGCACTCGATGGCGAAGCCGTCGACAACGGACACCAGCTTCGTGAGCGTCCCGTCCTTTTCCGCGACCCTGGCCTCGATCAGATTGATATCGCCGATAAAGTCCGCGACGTATTTCGAGTTGGGCGCT
>JBCBUA010000377.1:0-3893 GCA_039818365.1 Pseudomonadota bacterium | reverse complement strand
CAGGTGGTCGCGATCCTGTCCTTCGGGTCGATGTCCCGGTTTTCGCTCTTCGAACCGGCCTTCCTGGCGGAGCATGCGCCATCCGCCGGGTCCGCATTGTGGTTGCCAGCGCACGCGGTGGCCGGACAGACCGGTGCCGTGTTTTTGTTTTTCGCAGCTTCCGTCTTGTTTTTCGCGGTGGGAGCCTGGCGCGGCGCGGCGCAATTCCGCCGTATCGTCGTGTCGGCACTCGGGGTTACAGAAAAGACACCGCGCGGACGCGCCTCTGAACGCCGTTTCCGAAGCTACTCGCCACTCGGTGCACTCGTGCACAAGGAACTGAAGCTGCTCGCCCGCGATCCCTGGCTGGTTTCCCAGACACTGATGCAGGTTCTCTACCTCATTCCGCCGGCTGTTATGCTTTGGGTCAGTTTCGGTGAGAACACCGGGATTTCCGTGCTTGTTGCCCCTGTTATCGTTATGGCGGTCGGACAGCTTGCCGGCGGTCTCGCCTGGCTGACCATCTCCGGTGAGGACGCGCCCGATCTGATTGCGACAGCCCCCATTTCGGCCTTTACGCGCCTATGGGCGAAGGTGGTCTCGGTCCTTGCGATTGTCGGCGCGATCGTGCTGCCGATCGCGCTTGGCCTGGCGCTGCTGTCGTCATGGGGCGCAGTGGCGACATTTGCCGGTGCAATGACCGCGGCAGCAAGTGCAATCCTGGTTCAGCTCTGGTTCCGTGCGCAGGCCAAACGCACCACATTCCGGCGCCGGCAGGTCGCTTCGAAGGCGTCGACGCTCGCGGAGGCGGCGGCATCCATTTCCTGCGCGGCCGCAACGGCGCTCATTGCGGCAGGGAGCCTGTTGGCCCTGCTCCCCGTTGTTCTGCTGTTGATCGTGCTGGCGGTCTCCTGGAGCATCCGTCCGAAGCACAGCGCAATGGCTTGAACGGTCTGAAACCGCGATTGCAGGCCTTGGCAACAAGGCTCAAACGCATGTCCGTGAGATGACCGGCCCCCGTGTCAGCTTCGCGTCCAGGAGCGGCAACCGGACGACAAGGCTCAATCTGCCGTCTTCGGTCCCGGCATGAACCGACCCGCCGCTGCCGAGGCAAAGCTGCTTCACAATGGACAGTCCAAGCCCGCTGGAGTGAGGATCGCGCCCCCGGGTCCGGCTGTGCGAGACGCGAAAGAAGCGATCGAAAAGCAGGGGCACATCCTGCGCCTGCAAGTTGCTTGCACCGTTGCTGAAGATCATTTCAAGTCCGCGTGGTCCGCGCCTTGAAAAAACAACGCGGCAGTCGGCGTCCGCGTCAGCATATCTCAGCATGTTCGACATCAGGTTGTCGATGATGTGCCGCAGGGACTTTTGCGAGAGTGCGATACGCTTTTTGGGCAAAGGGTCGTCGGCTTCCACTTTCAGCCGAAGGTCCTTCGCCTGAAACTGGCTCCCCCAGCGGCGCTGCATATCTTTCAGCACCAGTGTCGCGTCCACACCCCGGCATTCAGGATCCTCCTCCTCGGGCGAAAGTTCCAGCGCTTCGATGGAGTGAGTCAGTGTCGTCAAGTGATTGAGCTCGTCGGACATGAGCGAGAAGAATTTGGCATCAGCTTGGAAAACGCCGTCTTCCAGGCCTTCGGTATAGCCGCGCAGACTGGTGATCGGCGTCCGTAATTCGTGTCCCAGGTCCGCAAGATACCTTGCCCGGCGCTCCTCTTCCTGCTGCAGGGCCGCGGCAAGGGCATTGACCGTATCTGCCAGTTGTCCGACTTCTCCGGACCGGGGTTTTGCACGCACGCTGTAGTCGCCCTGGCGCAGCCTGTCCGTCGTCCGGGCAAGCACGCCGAGAGGTCGGATGATCAGGAGCGTCACCCCGATGGATGCAGCAACGGCAAAAACCAGTCCGATGGAGATGCTGGTCCAGAGTTGACGCTCAACCTCGTCCACGAACATGGCATGCACCTGGCCCGGTTCGATGTTGAATGTGGTCATCAGCCGGTCGGAGTAAGTCGTGCTTTGGCCCAGGAACAGCCAGTACCAGGCAATTCCCAGCATCAGAACGATCGCGGAGTTGGCCGCGATTATCTGAAGCGTAAGCCACGGTATCCTGTGCAGGCGCTGCATCACGAGAGCATCTGACCCGGGCGCGAGGCAGCCGAAAACCGGTAGCCGAAGCCGCGCACGGTTTCGATCATGGCGCCCGTTTCGTCACCAAGCTTGGTGCGCAGGTTATGGACATGCACATCGATCGCCTTCGGCCCGACCGCAGCATCATTTCCGTAAAGAAGCGTGATCAGTTGCCCGCGCGACAGCACCCTCTTGGGTTGTTCCAGAAGGCGCCGCAATATCTTGTGCTCATAGGGCGTCAGCGCGATCGTCTGGCCGGACAGGCTGCAGGTCGGCTGGTCGAGGTCGAGTTTCAGCGGGCCGACTTCGACAATCTCGTCAGGGCATGCCCTGGCCGCCTGGCTGCGGCGCAAGATCGCCTGAATGCGGACCACCAGTTCCCGGGGTGAAAATGGCTTGATGACATAGTCATCCGCCCCGGCGGCAAAGCCCTGGAGCACATTGGCTTCCGCACCAAGCGCCGTGAGGAACAGGACAGGTGTCGTAGAGCCCTGGGAACGCATTGCCTCGGCGATTTCCGTCCCGGATCTGTGCGGGAGCATGACATCGAGGATACACATGTCAAACGTATCCGTCAGAGCCGCCTTGTAGCCCATCAGGCCGTCCTGGTGCTCTTCCACGTCATGGCCCGCGCTTTCAAGATAAGCGCTCAGAAGATTGAGAATGTTCTCATCATCCTCGACCACGAGTATTTTGGCTTTGGCAGCGATATCGCCCACCTTCCCGGATGCATTTTTCGACGGATGGCAGGGTGCATTCTTTTGCATGGTCCGTCCAATAACGATCCGGAGACCACAAGTTGATTGGGGGTGCGCCGGCCCAGGAGGAAGCCGGCGCACGGGGGCAGAGGCTTATTGCTCCAGCAGCGCTTCGCGGGACGTCGCGAAAATCACTTTCCAGTTCGACTCGCCTTTCGAGATCACGGTTTCTGTATCGGCGAGGAAGAGCTTGTTGTGAGCCGCCGGGCTGCTGTTGAGGTAAAGCTGCCCGTCAACGATCGCCCAAAGATCCGGCTGGGTCGGCACTTTCTTGCCCTTGCTTGCGCCGGCCGAGCACCATCCGCCGTAGGCCGGGGCATACTTGGCCGGATCGGCATCAAAAAGCGCCTTGTTCTCGGCAGATGCAAAGTGCCACGTTGCGCCCTGATACTCCGACGCAAATTCAGACGACCCGGGCGTTGGCGCTCCAACGGTATGATAGGCGACAACGTCGGTTCCCCCGACGACGGCACCGCCATCGACGTAATGCTCGTCAACGGCAAGAGCCTGATTTGCCATGAAGCTCATGGCCATTGCCATGGAAACCATCGCGATTTTTGTTCCGTAGGTCTTCATTGGTTGCGTCCTTGGATCTGTGTTTCGACAAACTCGAAAGGAGCCGCGCTTCCGTGCGCCGTCCCAGGACATCGGGTATAATTCAGCGGGGTTTTGAGCCGGTTTGTGCTGCGTTAGGTTTCGGTGAGGATCGGACGCAGGCCACCAGATCTCCCGTCATGTCACCTATGGACCGGACTGTCCGAAGGGAGGCCGTGTGCTGAAACGTATAAGGATTTTCCGGCGCGAGACCGGTTGAGCCATGTTGCCGTTGGCGAAGCGGAGCGGGCGTTCATTCCCAGGCGGGGCTTACTGTTTCGCTGGAAAACGGTCAGTATCGCGCGTCTGCCAGATGCCCGCTCCCATCACATCAGAGGGATTCGATCCCTACCTGATTGCTTCAGATCATCGCGTGAGGTAGCCGCCGTTGATCCAGACCGTTTGCCCGTTGACCCATTGCGACTCGGCACTTGC
>JBCBUA010000376.1:0-3925 GCA_039818365.1 Pseudomonadota bacterium | reverse complement strand
GCCGATCGGCAAAAACCCTCCGGAAGACATCAACGTGATTATCGAGGTGTCTGTGGGTGGCGAGCCGATCAAATACGAGATGGACAAGGACGCAGGTGCCATGTACGTCGACCGCTTCCTCTACACTCCGATGCGCTACCCGGGCAACTACGGCTTCGTTCCGCACACCTTGTGCGGCGACGGCGATCCGATTGACGTGGTGGTTGTCAACCAGCGCCCTGTCGTACCCGGTGCAATCATGTCGTGCCGTCCGATCGGCGTCCTCATGATGGAAGACGAGTCCGGCCAGGATGAAAAGATCATCGCTGTTCCCGGTCAGAAGCTGACCCAGCGCTATGCCCACATTCACGACGTGACCGACCTGCCGCAGATCACGGTCGATCAGGTCAAGCATTTCTTCGAACACTACAAGGATCTGGAACCCGGCAAATGGGTGAAAGTTACGGGTGTCGAAGGTGCCGAAGCGGCCAAGAGACTGATCACAGAGTCGATCGAACGCGCTCAGGCAGTCCCGGCCGAATAAGACCGCCCAGGCGGCATATCAGGCAAGGCCGCTGGCGGATCAAAGGTCCGCGGCGGCCTCGATGCGTTCCATGTCCTGGTCGGACAGGCCGAAATGGTGGCCGATTTCATGGATCAGGACATGCGCCACGACATCGCCGAGCGTTTCGTCCATCGCTGCCCAGTAATCGAGGATCGGCCGCCGGAACAGCCAGATGCGGTTCGGCATCTGGCCGGTATATTCCGCATCGCCTCCTTGCGCGAGACCTTGGCCCTCGAACAATCCAAGCAGGTCATGCGGGTCTTCGATGGAAAGCGCATCGAGAACGTCGTCGGGCGCATAATCGGCGAGGCTGATCTGGATATGACCGCAGCGCAAAAGCACATCGTCCGGCAATCCCGACAGCACTTCGCTCGCCATCCGTTCAAAGTCGGACAGATCGGGTGCCTTGAGGTCTGACCATTTGCTGCGGCTGATCGGTCGGACGGATGCCATGATGCTTGCCTTGCTTCCCTGATACGCAGAATTCCGGCTACAGGTAGGTAACCGCGAGGTAAATCACCAGTCCGATCGCAAAGATCACGCCTGCACCCCGGCCGATACGGGTGCCCCAGACCTCGATCTGGTCATCCTTGTCCTTGTCGGCGGCGCTCAGGTGACCTTTCGCACGGTCGGCCATGCGCACGAATGTCGAACCAACGATCGTCTCGCTTTCCGCCTGTACGCGATCCAGTGCCTTCAGAGCCTCTTCGCGCTGCTGTTCCTTTGGGTGCTTTTTATTGCTCATGCACTCACAGTGGCGTTGTTTCCTGCCCGGTTCAACAGAAAAGCCGCGACAAGGGCAAGGATTGCGAGCCCGCCAGACGCAACAGCATTCCAGCCGGCGAAGGAAAGACCCAGATCCGCCAGCTGGCTTCGGTGCAGCTGACGATCCGGGTCGATTGCAGCGCCTGCAGCATGTTCGCAGCCGAATTGGGTGCGGCCGAGCCGCCGCCGCAGTCGTTGGGCCCCGCCCAGAACTGCCATTCGGCACCGGCCTGGTAGATGCCGAGACCCGATCCATAGGCAAAGATCGCTGCGACCCCGAGAAGCGCCAGCAGGGCCAGAACGCTCCGGTGGGTCATGATCAGGAAGAGCGCCAGCGCCGTCAACGGCAGTCCGGCGTAATAGGGGACACGCTGTTCCAGGCAGAGCTTGCAGGGAACATAGCCGCCAATCAGCTGATACCCCCAGGCCGTCGCAATCACGGCAAGCCCGCCCGCCAGGATAAGGCCGGTCACGTTTCGAGCGTTGAGGCTCTGGATCATTGCGTCCTCTTCAGTCAGATGTATCGCAGCAGGATAAAACCGCCGACCAGCAACACCACAAATAGGGTGAACATGAGACCAAGGCGTTTCTCGATAAAGTCCTTGATTGGCGGACCGAAGAAATAGAGCAGTCCGGCAACGACGAAGAAGCGCAATCCTCGGGAGACAATGCTGGCCACGATGAAAATCGGCAGGCTCAGCCCGGCCACACCGGATGCGATCGTGATGACCTTGTAGGGGAAG
The DNA here is from genome assembly GCA_039818365.1 of Pseudomonadota bacterium. GTDB lineage: Bacteria > Pseudomonadota > Alphaproteobacteria > Rhizobiales > Stappiaceae > Roseibium. The sequence continues at coordinate 1,873 of JBCBUA010000376.1, read as the reverse complement.
GGCGTCAGACCGGCAATGAACACGAACCACCATCCCCAGTGGTTGAAGACCGCGCTGAACTCGTCGAACTTGTCCATCTTGCCGTAGAAGCTCAGGATCGGCTGCGCGACCTGTTCGAACAGGAACATGCCGATCAAGTAACCCGCAATGCCGCCGAGCACGGACGCGATCGTGCACAGTGCCGCGTACCACCAGGCTTTTTCCTTGCGCGCGATCACCATGGGGATCAGGAGAATGTCCGGCGGAATCGGAAAGACGGAACTTTCAACGAAGGAAACGGACCCGAGCGCGGCAGGTGCGCGTGGTCCGGCGGCAAGGGACAATGTCCAGTCGTAAAGGCGTCTGATCATGGCGCTTCCATAGCGGCAGTGGCTTAAAATGTCACCAACAGATCGGCCAAAACCCGTGATTGAGTGAAAATGCCGCCCCCGCTTGAACTGCGGGCGGGTGACAAGCCGCATTCCTTGCCCAAAGACCCGCGCTTCGCGCTGCCGGTCTCAGCACTGCCGGTCTCAACACTCCGGCAGGTTGACCGCAAGACCGCCGAGCGACGTCTCCTTGTACTTGTCGCGCATATCCTGACCTGTCTGACGCATCGTTTCGATGCAATTGTCGAGCGGCATGAAGTGAACCCCGTCGCCGTGAAGGGCAAGCGAAGCGGCCGACACGGCCTTGATCGCGCCCATGCCGTTGCGCTCGATGCAGGGCACCTGGACGAGACCCTTCACGGGGTCGCATGTCATGCCGAGGTGATGTTCAAGCGCAATCTCCGCCGCGTTTTCAACCTGCGCGTTGCTTCCGCCGAGCGCAGCGCAAAGCCCGGCAGCCGCCATCGCGGACGCCGACCCGACCTCCGCCTGGCACCCGCATTCCGCACCGGAGATCGACGCATTGTGCTTGATCAGCCCGCCGATGGCCGCAGCGGTCAGAAGAAAGTCGTCGATCCCTTTGCGCGACGTGCCGACGCAATGATCACGGTAGTACCGGATAACAGCCGGGACGACGCCGGCAGCCCCGTTGGTCGGCGACGTGACGACCTGCCCTCCGGCGGCGTTTTCCTCGTTCACGGCCATTGCATAGACGGAAAGCCAGTCATTGACGGCATGCGGCTGCTGGCTGTTGGAGCCGCCCTGGTCCTGAAGGCGCTGGTGGATCGCCCTGGCCCGGCGCTTCACGCTCAATCCGCCCGGCAGGATGCCCTCCAGAGTAAGTCCGCGCGTGATACAGGCGTCCATGACCGACCAGATGGCCTCCAGGCGGCTGTTGAGCACGTCGCTTCCCAGGACGGACTCCTCGTTGGCCCGCTTCATGTCGGCAATGCTCAGCCCCGACCGACGGCCCATCTCCAGCATTTCCGCCGCCGACCCGAACGGAAACGGATAGCCGATGGCTTCCTTTTCATCATGGAGGTCCACGTCTGGCGCTTTTTCAGCTGCCAGGAGTTCGGCCTCGGTCGCAATGAAGCCACCACCGATCGAATAGTAGGTCTCGGCAAGCAGAACGTGACCGTCGCTGTCCCGGGCGGTCAGCTTCATGCCGTTCGCATGCAGCGGCAGGGCAGGCCCGTAGTCGAAGCTGAGGTCATGATCAGGGTCGAACCGGACGTCGCCGCAGCCATCGACATGGAGTGTCTGTGTCTGCTGCAGTTTCAGCAGTCTCTTTTCCGCCAGAACGGCGTCAACGCTGTCAGGCCGGAACCCGAGCAGGCCCAGCATGACCGCCCGGTCGGTTGCGTGGCCCTTGCCGGTAAAGGCCAGGGACCCGTGCAGAGACGCACTCACCTGAGCGGCTTTCGCCGGATCAAACCGTCCATCGTCGCCTGAGGCCAGCCGGCCCAGGAAGGCGGCGGCCGCCGTCATCGGCCCCATCGTAT
>JBCBUA010000375.1:0-3938 GCA_039818365.1 Pseudomonadota bacterium | reverse complement strand
GTTCGGCGGCTTAGGTCCGCGCACGCAATCATTAACGCCCGGAGACCTCAGCCAGATGACCCACGACCTTGCCGCCCTGTCCCAGATTATCGACGCGGCATTCGAAGACCGCGCCTCAATAGACACCTCCACGACCGGTGAGATCCGCGATGCCGTCGAGACCACGCTCACCCTGCTCGACCACGGCCAGTTGCGTGTTGCGGAGAAGAAAGACGGCGACTGGACTGTCAACCAGTGGGCCAAGAAAGCCGTGCTGCTGTCGTTCCGGCTGAATGCGATGGAAGTCATAAAGGGCGGACCGGGCGAAGCCGTCTGGTGGGACAAGGTGCCGTCGAAATTCGACAGCTGGAGCGGGCTTGAGTTCGAACAGGCCGGCTTCCGGGCTGTGCCGAACTGCACGGTGCGCCGCTCGGCCTTCATCGGCAAAGGCGTTGTGCTGATGCCGTCCTTCGTCAACCTCGGAGCCTATGTCGATGAAGGAACCATGGTCGACACCTGGGCAACGGTCGGGTCCTGCGCGCAGATCGGCAAGAATGTTCACCTGTCCGGCGGTGTCGGCATCGGAGGTGTCCTGGAACCGCTGCAGGCCGGTCCGGTCATCATCGAAGACAATTGCTTCATCGGGGCCCGCTCGGAAGTTGTCGAAGGCTGCATCGTGCGCGAAGGCTCGGTCCTGGGCATGGGCGTTTACATCGGCAAGTCGACCCGGATCGTGAACCGCATGACCGGCGAGATCAGCTACGGCGAAGTCCCGCCCTACTCGGTTGTTGTCGCCGGTTCGATGCCGACGTCCAGCCTGATGGGCAACGGGGAAGCCGCCCCCAATCTCTATTGCGCCGTCATCGTGAAGACGGTCGACGAGCAGACCCGCTCGAAAACGGCCATCAACGAGTTGCTGCGCGACTGATCGGCGGATTGTCGAAAGAAACAGGAACCCCGCCCCGAGAGGCGGGGTTTTTCATACCCGCCAGAGAATGCCGACCACCTGCCCGATCACGAGCGACAACAATATGTCGAGCACGACCACGCCGATCGCGAGACTGATCGATGCCTGAAGCACGATGCGCGCGATCAGGAAATGATACCAGAGGATCGCAAGCAGGCTCGTCAGCGACAGCAGGATCGCAATGCCGGGTGAAATGATGCCGAGCAAGAACAGAATGTAGGTGACCATGTAGGGAACGGCCGTCAAAAGGCTGGTCCAGTTGCGGACAACGATAAACGGCACATAGCGATGGGAAATGCCGATCGGCGCGGCGATCAGCGCCAGTATGACCGGCATCGCTATCCAGTTGACACCATGCCCGAAAAACTGCGCCGTCCAGAAGGCGCGATCCGGAAAGCCTTCCGGATGAAACATGTTTTCCGCGATATAGAACTGCTTTTCAAACAGACCATTGAGAAGAAAGAGCGGGATCAGCAGAAAAATGACCTGGAACGAGCGCCAGAAGCCCTGAAGCGATTGATCGAAATAAGACTGGCCTTCCGGCCGGTTGCGCAAAAGCAGCCAGGATCCGTCAAGAGCCGCCCGGATTTCGTTCATGGTGATCAAGTTCGGGCCGCTCCCGGTTGCTTCGAAAAATAGCTGACGAGAAATCGCATGTAGATCGCGGTCAGGCGTTCAAGATCCTCAAGACTCACGCACTCATCAACCTTGTGCATGGTCTGTCCGACAAGCCCGAATTCAACAACGGGGCAAAAATCCTTGATAAACCGCGCGTCGGAGGTGCCGCCACCGGTGGACAATTCGGGCCTCCGCCCGGTTTCCGCCTCAACCGCCGCTCCCAGCGTTTCAATCAGCGCCTCGTCCTTCGTGAGAAACGATTCACTGGCATCGCGCTTGAATTCCAGATCGAGTTTCAACCCGCCCAGCGATACGGCGTCGAGCGTCTCCTGAATTTTGACCTTGAGGCCGTCGAGCGACCATTCGTCGTTGTAGCGAATGTTAAACCGGGCCTGGGCGTGCGCCGGAATGACGTTGAAGGCCGGGTTGCCGACATCCACGGTCACGATCTCAAGATTGGAAGGCTGAAACCGATCGTTGCCTGCGTCGAGTTCCAGAGCATCGAGCGCTGTCAGAAGACGGACAAGGCCGGGAATCGGATTGTCTGCAAGATGCGGATAGGCGGCGTGTCCCTGCGTGCCGGAAACGGTGATCGTGCCGGAGAGCGACCCTCTGCGGCCGACCTTGATGGCATCCCCCAGGGCGTTCGGATTGGTGGGTTCGCCGACGATGCAGGCATCGAAGCTGTGGCCCTGTTTTTCCGCCCACTCAAGCAGCTTGACTGTCCCGTTCACGGCAGGACCTTCCTCGTCGCCCGTGATCAGAAAGGAAATCGCACCGCCGAAATCCGGACCATGCGCGTTCAGGAATTCTCGGGCAGCGGCTGCAAAGGCGGCAACAGCCCCCTTCATGTCGACCGCGCCGCGGCCATAAAGAACACCGGCGGAAATGTCGGCACTGAACGGCCCGTGGCTCCAGTCATCCAAGGCCCCTGCCGGAACGACATCCGTGTGTCCGGCAAAAACAAAATGCGGGTGTCCGGACCCGATCGTTGCGAACAGGTTTTCAACGTCGGGTGTGTCCTCATCCGTGAAAACGACCCTGGAGACGGAAAACCCTGCCTCTGCCAGAAGCTCTTCGAGCCTGGCCAAAGCGCCTCCTTCCGCGGGTGTCACGGATGGACAGCGGATCAGATCTTGGGCGATGGAGACGACGTTTGACGGCATGGCGATCAGGATCTCACGACACAATTATGATGGAATTTGGATAAGTCAGCTCTTGCGCCAGTAGCTGTTCGGCATTGGGCCATGCTTGTTCGGCTGCATCTGGCTGGGTATGAACCCGAGCACCAGCACGACAATCAGGTTGATCCCGGGCAGGAAAATGAGCAGAGCCCAGAAACCGCTCTGGCCGATATCCTGAAACCGTTTGATCACGATGGCGAGTTCAAACCATTGCAGCACGAAAAACAAGAGCGGAAACAGGGGATTTGAACCGGCAAAGGCGCTCGGCGTCACGTCTTCGGGGTTCGGAATGCCCGGGATGGACAAGAACCAGATCCGAATAGCCATGCCGATGATGACCCAGACGAGCGCGAAGCAGAGCCAGTAGGGCTCCCTGCCGATCCGGCCGAAGGGGCTCATGAGGGCCCATACCGGACCTGGTGCGATATTCGCGCTCTGAGGGGGTGTGTTCATTCAAACCGGCTCGCGTAAATTAGTTCCGGACACGGAGGTAGACGGATACGCGCCGCGGATCAAGCGCCGTCATTCCCTTGGACCTCCGCAAAAGTTGCCAGGTGCGCCGTGGAGGAGGCGAAAAGTGTCCACATGCTGGAAATTACGCCGCGGAATTTTTATGGATTTTGCACCTCAGGCATGTCTTATTTGGGGTGCTACAAAACAACACCGTCGGGGGGCCCCATCATGACCGGTGCTTTACAAAAATTCATATTCGCCTGCACGTTAGCGCTTTTCGTTTCCTTTTCCGCATTGACACCGTCGACAGGATTGGCCCAGGACGCATCGTCCGAACTGCCGCCACCGCTTCAGCCCGAAGCCATGGAAAAGCTGGTCTCCGATCTCGATCCCGAACAGGTCGAAGCACTCACGGACCTGATGACGTTGCTGCAGCAAAGCGCCGCAGCGGGCGACGCGGCTGACGCAGCTCCCGAAGGCCCGGGGCTGATCGCACAGCTACAGATAGCAGCGGGCAATTTCGGGGCTATGGTCGCCGGACACTTCCAGAACCTGCCCGACCTGTTCACCAGTCTCTTTGCAGCCATCGGAGCTCTGTTTTCCGGTGCAATCGCAGGTCCGATCCACATTCTGATCGGTGCCATCGCACTAATTCTCGCAGCGGGCTTTGCGGGCGAGTTCCTGGTCAACCGCCTGATGGCTACCCGGCGCGACACCATCCAGAACAAGTCTCCCGA
>JBCBUA010000374.1:0-3985 GCA_039818365.1 Pseudomonadota bacterium | reverse complement strand
GCTCACGACCTGGAGCCACGCGCGTCGCCCGGCGCCGATCGCGGAGGTGACGCTCTGGCCCGGCTCGATCACCGCGACGTGGATTGAGGTGTCCTGGGCGATGCGGGCGCCCGCCCCGGAGCCGGTGGTTCCGGACCTTCCGGCCGCCATCGACCCGCATGCACTTGGAACAGCGGCACCGCTGCTGGACACCGCGAACTGGGACAATGCCCTTTCCGGATCGGACTTCCGCTTCGGCGACTACGCCGTCGGCGAAAAGATCGATCATGTCGACGGCATGACCGTGGAAGAAGCCGAACACCAGATGGCCACGCGCCTCTATCAGAACACGGCCAAGGTGCATTTCAATCAGCATACGGAATCGAAGGGCCGGTTCGGCAAGCGCCTGATCTATGGTGGCCACGTGATTTCGCTCGCCCGCGCGCTTTCCTTCAACGGCCTCGGCAACGCCTTCCACATCGCCGGGATCAATGGCGGCCGCCACGTCGCCCCCCTGTTTTCAGGCGATACGGTCTATGCCTGGTCGGAAGTTCTCGACGCGTCCGGGATCGATGGCCGTCAGGACGTCGGCGCGTTGCGCCTGCGGCTCGTCGCCACCAAGAACCGCCCGTGCCGCGATTTCCCGCTGAAAGGCGAGGACGGCAAGTACATGGACGACGTGATCCTTGACTTTGACTACTGGGCGCTGATGCCGAAATAGCGTTTTGGCCGACGCACTCCCCAAAGGTGACGGGGCCGGCGTTCCCGGTTACCATGGATGCGAAGGAGGCCGGTCATGCTGACGACGCTCTCGGCGAGGGAAACGAACCTGGTATTCGCCATCATGCAGGACATGGTCGCGATCCGGGAAGCGCACGAACTGCGGCTGCAACTGGGCGAACGGCTGCTTGACCTCTTTCAGGCCGACCATTTCGCATCCTACATATGGGAAAGACAAGCGGGCGACACGCGGGGTGTCTTCCTCAACATGGACGAAAGCAACCTCGCCGCCTACGAAACCCATTTCCAGTATTGCGACCCGATCACACCGCGTTTCCGGATGTGCCGGCGTGCGACGCATCTGGACCAGGTGATTTCCCGAGAAGACTTCCTGCGCACCGAGTTCTTCAACGACTTCCTGGCGCGCGACGGCTTGCGGCATGGAATGAATTACCACGCCTATTCCGGTGCGAGCCATCTCGGCGATCTGCGCATCTGGCGCGGACCGGGCCGCGAGACCTTTCAGAAAAGGGACCTGGAGCTGCTCGATGCCATCGGCACGGCCTTCGGCAAGGCGCTCACCAATCTGCGCCACGAAGAAAACCGGCAGCGCGACGCCGATCCGCGGCGACGCTTGATGGCCTGGGCTGAAGAACACGCTTTGACGGCGCGGGAAACAGACGTGCTTGCGTTGCTCAGCAAAGGCAAACGGGATCGTGAGATGGCGGTCGATCTCGGCGTCTCGATAACGACGGTCCGCTCGCACCTGAAAGCGATCTATCAGAAGTCGGGCACCGGGAGCCGGGCGGCACTTCTGGCCGATCTGAACGGATCCCTGCCTCTGCAATAGGCGGCTTTCTCCTCATTTTGGAGGATGCGCACGCTGCGGCTCCGGCGTTTCATGTGTCCGCTTCCAAAAGAAGGGGAACACCTATGACCAGGCATATCCTACCGGGCCTTCTGACAGCCGCGGCGCTTCTTGCCGCGCCCGCTGTCACCGCCCAGGACATCACCGATCTCACCGCCTCCGAGGCGGCAAAAGCCATCGCGGACAAGAAACTGACGGCAACGGAACTGGTGGACGCGCTGATTGCACGGACCGGCGACGATCCGGGCAATGTCTATATCAGCTTCGACAGCGAGGGCGCTCTGGCATCAGCGGCGGCAGCTGATGCAAGCGTTGCCGCCGGGGACGCCCTCGGACCCCTGCATGGCGTGCCGATCGTCGTGAAGGACAATATTGCATCCAAGGGCCTGCCAACAACGGGCGGCACACCGGCTTTGAAGGGCTGGGTCCCGGCTGAAGACGCCCCCGTCCTTGCAAAGTTGCGGGATGCTGGCGCCATCCTGATCGGCAAGACCAACCTCCATGAACTTGCCTTTGGCATTACCTCCAACAATGCCGCTTTCGGTGCGGTCGCCAATTCTTATGATCCCGGCCGTTTTGCCGGCGGATCCAGTGGCGGAACCGGCGCTGCCGTCGGTGCGCGTCTGGCACCGGCCGGCCTTGGCACCGACACCGGCGGCTCCGTCCGTATTCCCGCGGCCCTGAACGGGGTATCAGGCCTGCGTCCAACGGTCGGACGGTATCCGGCGGGTGGCATCATCCCGATCTCGGCAACACGCGACACGGCAGGACCCATTGCCCGGACAGTGACCGATCTGATCCTCTTCGATACGGTCATTACCGGGACTGCGGAGACGATTGCGCCCGCTGATCTCGGCTCCGTACGCCTCGGCGTTCCGTCGGGCCTTACCGAAAACCTGTCCCCTGAAACGGAACGCCTGTTCAGCGAAGCGCTCGGCACGCTGGAAAAGGCCGGCGTCACCCTGATCGATGTCGATATCGGCAACGAGCTTGACCTTGCCGCCAAGGCCGGGTTCCCGATCGCGCTCTGGGAGGTGAAGCGCGACCTTGCCGCATTCCTGGAATCGAGCGGCAGCGGGCTCACGCTGGAAGATGTCGCAGCTGAGCTCGCAAGCCCGGATGTCAAATTCGTGTTCGAAAACCTGGTGCTCGGCGATCAGGCCATCCCGGATGACGTCTATGCTGCGGCCGTCACCGACCTCAGGCCGCTGGTACAGGCGGGTTATGCGGAGGTCTTTGCGCAAAACAGGCTGGATGCTCTCGTCTTTCCGACGACGCCGCTCGCCGCGCAGGCAATTTCGGGATCCGACATGACAGTCTCGCTAAACGGTAGGATGTCCCGACTTTCCAGACCTTCATCCGGAACACGGACCCCGGTTCGATCGCAGGCATTCCGGGTCTGTCGCTGCCGATCGGCCTGACAGCTGAAGGGCTGCCGGTTGGTCTTGAACTTGACGGACCGGCTTTCAGCGACCGGCACCTGCTCGCGCTCGGGCTGGCGGTCGAGGCAGCATTGCCAAAACTGCAGGCACCCGAGTAGGCCCTGCGGTCAGATATCGGTTGAGATCGGCAAAAACGTGGAACCCTGATCGTTCAGATCAGGGTTTTGCGCCGGGAACAACATCGGTCGTGATCGGCCCGACACTGGCCTCGGCCTCGGTCGTCTTTGAGCCGAACGGAACCCAGCGCTTCAGGAAACGACCTGCCGCACTGCCGCTGGATTGTTCTTGCGGAGCAAAGGCCGTTTCAACGGCAGTTGCATCGGTCCCGGCCTGTGCATCGGCCGGCGCACCTGCAGCTGCCACGGCACTTGCTGCGGCTTCGGATGCAGGCTGATCGGCGGACGGGATCGTTGCCGTCGTGATTTCGGTCTCGTCGCCAGCGTTACCAAAGACTTCAGCAATCCGCTTGTTGCGTTCTTCGCGGCGCTGCTGGCGTTCCTCGCGGGCATCGAAGCGGGCCGCAAGTTGCTGGAACTTTTCGTCGTCCTTGCTCTGCTTCGACGCAACGGCTGACGAGATGCTCGGATGCACCTGGTATTCCGGACACTTGGCGCTGGCGCGGAACGGCACGCCTTCGACCAGTGTCGTGGCATCAAAGACATATTTCTTTTCGCAGACCGACACTTTCGGCGGCGTCTGGGTGACTTCGAAATGATCGTACCCGGTCTTCAGCATGTTCCAGTAATCGAGATGCTCGCTGTCGCGGTGACGCGCCATGTTTTCCGGTGTCATGCGGAACGGGAATGCCTGGACCTGGAAAGACTTCTGACCGCCCTTGAAGCTGTCGCGGGCAAGTGCATAGATGTCCTCGACCTGCTCGTCGGTCATGGCATAACAACCGCGCGAAGAGCAGGCGCCGTGAACCATCAGATGCGATCCTGTGCGGCCATGCGCGCGGTCATACCTGTTCGGGTAT
>JBCBUA010000373.1:0-3995 GCA_039818365.1 Pseudomonadota bacterium | reverse complement strand
TGAACGAGGAAATCAAAAACCCGTCTCGCGGGCGGGCAGAAAGCGTGGCACACGCTTAAAGGTGAAACACCCGCGTCGGCTGAAAGCGGCCCTTGTCGATCGATCCGATCGCAACGGGCACGCTCGCATGGCTGGCGAAGGCGACGTCCGAGTTCAAGGGTGCTTCGCGGCCGCGCAGCAAAATAGCCATGCCCTTGCGGATTTTGGCTGCGTCATCAAGCGAAACAGGCACCTCGACCAGGGCGTCCATCGCCTCGCGCACGGGCAGGACGAACTCCTCGACAAGCGCGTCGATGGCTTCGCCCTCGTCCAGCTCCGCCGAAGCGTCCACTATGTCCTCAAGGTCGACAAGGTCCTCTTCTCCGAAGGGACCGACCAGAAGACGCCGCAATTCGGTAACGTGGCCGCAAGTGCCGAGGCGTCGTCCGAGGTCGCGCGCCAGCGCGCGCACATACGTACCCTTGCCGCACTCCGCCTCGAAGACGGCGCGGTCCGTATCCGGGCAGTTCACCAGATCCAGTCGGTGAATGTCGATCGGGCGCGCTTCCAGCTCCACTTCCTCGCCGTCCCTTGCAAGATCATAGGCGCGCTCGCCCGCCACCTTGATCGCCGAAAACTTCGGCGGCACCTGCATGACCGTGCCGGTGAAGTCGGCCAGAACGGACGCGATGGCCTCCGCATCGGGTCTGACATCCGATGTCGCGATCACCTCGCCCTCAGTGTCGTCCGTATTTGTCTCCGCACCCCAGGTGACCTCGAAGCGGTAGACCTTGCGCCCGTCCATCACGAAAGGAACGGTTTTGGTGGCTTCGCCGAAGGCGACCGGCAGCAGGCCGGATGCACGCGGGTCGAGCGTACCGGCATGGCCAACCTTTTGCGGCGAAAAGATCCGCTTGATCTTTCCAAGCGCCTCGTTGGACGTGATGCCGTAGGGCTTGTCGAGCACAAGCCAGCCATTGATGGTGTTCTTCTTCCGCTTGATCTGTTTCTGGCGTGCCATATCGAATTCGTGTCACTCTGACGAATGTTTGTCTGCCCGGTCGCAATGAAGGATACTTGACATCGTCATTGCCGGACTTGATCCGGCAATCCAGGCCGTTTCGTTTCCTTTTTTAAGGATCTTAATCTTGAGTCCCGCCAGGGCATGGATGCCATGGTCAAGCCATGGCATGACGGAGAAAACCAGTTGCTCCCGGCAAGCTGCAGCCAAAATCAGTCCTTGCCGGTTTCGTCCTTGTCCAGATCCCGCGACACGCCGGGCGAATGCAGCAGGGAGCCGATGCGGTCGTCGTCGTCGAAGCGGGTGTCCAGAACAAAACGCAGATCCGGCATGTATTTCATGGTCAGGCGCCGGGACACCTGTCCGCGCAGATACTTGGCGCTTCGGTTGAGGGCCTTTTCGACCCGCTCCGCGTTCTTGCCGCCAAGCGGCATCACGAGGCAGGTCGCAAGCCTGAGATCCGGCGTCATGCGGACTTCCGGGATGGTGACGATCGCGCCATCCAAGTCCGGGTCCGAAAACTCCCCCCGCGTGAAGATATCGGACAACTCCTTGCGCACCGTTTCGCCCACTTTCAACTGGCGCTGCGACGGTCCACGGCTGTCCTGAGCATTGTGTCTAGCCATTTGTGTTCCTGACCAGGGTCATGGTCGACCCTGAAAGCGGCAACGCCGGCGCGATCCATCTGAATCCCGCCGGCGCTTCTGCCTGTCTGTCTGTTCCGGCGGTTAGAGCGACCTTGCGATCTGCTCGACGCGGAAGCATTCGATGATGTCTCCGGGACGCATGTCCTGGTACTTGACGAAGTTCATGCCGCATTCCTGGCCGGATTCGACGGTCTTGACCTCGTCCTTGAAGCGCTTGAGCGTTCCGAGCTCGCCCTCGTGGATCACGACGTCGTCGCGGATCAGGCGCACATTCGCGCCGCGTTCCACGACCCCTTCGGTGACCAGACAGCCCGCGACCTTGCCGACCTTCGAGATGTGGAAGATCTCCTTGATCTCCGCATTTCCAAGGAAGGTTTCGCGGCGTTCGGGCGACAGCAGGCCGGACATGGCCGACTTGATGTCGTCGACGAGATCGTAGATCACGTTGTAATAGCGGATCTCGATGCCGTCACGGGACGCAGCTTCACGGGCCTGCTTGTTGGCACGCACGTTGAAGCCCAGGATCGGCGCATTCGACGCTGCCGCCAGCGTGATGTCGCTCTCGGTGATGCCGCCGACACCCGACAGCAGGATACGCGCGCCGACTTCGTCGGTTCCAAGCTCGTTCAGAGCGTGCGCGATGGCTTCCGCCGATCCCTGCACGTCCGCCTTCAGAACCAGCGGGAATTCCTTGCGGCCGGTTTCCTGCAGGCGGTTCATCATCTGTTCGAGCGACCCGCGCGCACCGGATGCGACCACAGAGGCCTTCTCGCGGATCTGGCGCTGACGGTAGTCCGTGATCTCACGGGCCCGCGCCTCGTTGTCGACAACCGCAACAAGATCACCGGCTGCAGGTGTTCCCTGGAAGCCGAGAACCTCGACCGGTTTGGCCGGTCCGGCTTCCTTCACCTGCTTGCCGTTTTCGTCGAGCATCGCCCGCACACGGCCCCACTCGGACCCGGCGACCAGAATATCGCCCGGCTTGAGCGTGCCCTTCTGGACAAGGACGGTCGCAACCGGTCCGCGCCCACGGTCGAGCTGTGCTTCGATGACGATGCCCTCAGCGGTCCGGTCCGGATTGGCCTTGAGTTCAAGAACCTCGGCCTGCAGCAGGATCATTTCCAGCAGCTTGTCGAGATTGGTGCCATTGAGCGCGGAAACTTCCACATCGATGACATCACCACCCATGGATTCCGTCACCAGCTCTTCACTCAGAAGCTCTGTGCGCACCCGGTTCGGATCGGCACCCGGCTTGTCGGTCTTGTTGATCGCAACGATGATCGGAGCGTCGGCCGCCTTGGCATGTGCAATCGCCTCTTTCGTCTGAGGCATGACGCCGTCATCGGCGGCCACGACAAGGATCACGATATCGGTCGACTTGGCGCCACGTGCCCGCATCTGCGAGAACGCCGCGTGACCCGGTGTATCGATGAAGGTGATCTTCTGACCGTCCTGATCAATCTGATACGCGCCGATATGCTGGGTGATCCCCCCGGCTTCGCCGGACACCACCTTGGATTTGCGGATCGCGTCGAGAAGAGAGGTCTTGCCGTGATCGACGTGACCCATGATCGTTACCACCGGAGGACGCGGCTGCATCGTCGCTGCATCGTCTTCCTTGGTGAAGAGACCTTCTTCAACATCGGCCTCGGAAACACGCTTTACCGTGTGTCCCATTTCCTCGGCAATCAGCTCCGCCGTGTCGGCATCGATGACGTCGTTGATCTTGAGCATCTGCCCCTGCTTCATGAGCAGCTTGATGACGTCGACCGCGCGTTCAGCCATACGGTTGGCGAGTTCCTGGATGGTGATCGCCTCGGGAAGAACCACTTCACGCGAAATCTTTTCGCGCACCACCTGCTGCTGGCCGCGCTTGGCCTTTTCCTGACGGCGGCGCATGGACGCAAGCGAGCGTGCACGCTGCCCGTCGTCGCCGCCGGTCGCGGCGGAAATGGTCAGCTTGGAGCGGCGGCGGTCTTCGCCGGCACGCGGACGTGCTGTCGGTGTCGGCGCCTGTTTGGGACGCTTGACGGCGCGCAGACCCTTGTTTGACCGGTCTTCCTCGGCCGCCGCAGGCTGCGGCTCGGCTTTGGTGCGCGGCGCCGATGGAGCAGCCCGTTTGCCCATGTCATCGAGATTGCGCGGCTTGCCGGCGTTCGGGGCTGCGGCCCTGCGTGCCGGCTGCCTGCCGGCATCGGCAGCGGCCGGTTGCCCGTCCCCAGACGGTGCAACATCCGCATCCGCCTCCGGGCCGGCTGCGGCCTTGCCCTGCTCGGTCTTTGCGTTTTCTTCCGCCAGGCGTGCCTCTTCGGCTTCACGCTTGGCGCGCTCTTCGGCTTCAACCTTGG
>JBCBUA010000372.1:0-4076 GCA_039818365.1 Pseudomonadota bacterium | reverse complement strand
CTGCCCCGCGCGGGCGTCTACCTGAAGGGGCAGGCCGCGCCTGATCTCCAGAGCCTGAAGGCGGCGTGGCCCGACATGTCCCGGCCGGTTGCGGCCATAACCTTCTACCGGGCGCTCATCCAGGGCGCGCAGACCGCGCCCATCGAGGCACTTGTCGAGGCACTCGACCGGAACGGCGTCAACGCCCTGCCTGTTTTCAGCGCCGCCCTCGACACAGTACCGCCAAAACCTGTGAACCTCGCCGGCGGGACGTGTTGAATGGGCTGTCAGCTTGTCATCCCATTTGTCATCGCCCGGGACGACAATCAGTTCGCTGCCGTTCGCCCTGATTTCCTCGCCAATTCGCTCAAGACCGTAGCGCCAATATTCGACCCCGCCCAAAATGCGCAGGATTACAAGCTTCGATCCCCTGACCGTCTGTTCGGCGTAAAGATCAATCGAATATGGGTGGGACAGCGCCATCAGGTTGGCAAGGCGCAGGCTCGCACGATCCGCATCAAGCCCGGCATGGGACGAGGCAAAGCTGCCAAGCTCGGTGTCCGCCGCCGACAGGAACAGGATATCGGCGGGGGATTGCCCGAGATCGACGGCATCTCCTCCGTCGTCAATCCGTCGTGTCTGGCTTGCCAATATATGCATGCGTGCGGGTCTTCTTCTTGTCTGTCGCGCCGGGCGGCAGGGCTATGTCAAACGGCCTGGACCATGGTGTGCAACGTTCTCAGGCGGCCGCTTTCACGCTGCCGAACAACGTGCGAATGGCGTCGAGATCAAACCCTTTCAGACCAATCACGACCAGCTTTCCGGAACTTTCCGCCCCGGCGGCAAACCAGGTGTCAACTCTTGGACCAACGGCCTGCACCATGGCAGGCGCAGACTTGCCCTCGATTGCGACAGCGCCCTTGATCCGCAGCACGCCTTTCAGCGCCATTCCTGCCAGCACGCTTTCCTCCACGGTTTTCAGGCTCTGGAACGCGGGGACATCAATCACATAACTTTCAAAGTCATCGTGATGGTGATGGTCGTGATGATGCTCATGTTCATGCTCATGCTCATGATCGTGGTCGTGGTCGTGGTCGTGGTCGTGGTCGTGATGGTGATGGCTTTCGTGACGCGCAGCCATGTCGTCTTCCGCTGCCGACTGGCGGCCCAACAGCACTTCGATGGGCAACGTTCCTTTTTCCGAGGAAACAATATGAACCGAAGACCGAATGTCTGCCTGGATCCTCTCCTCTACCGATTTCAGCGTGTCTCCTGAGACAAGGTCCGCCTTGTTCAGGACAACCAGGTCGGCGCAGCGCAGCTGGTCCTGGAACAGCTCTTCGACCGGGCTTTCGTGATCCAGTGCCTCATCAGCGGCGCGCTGGGCTTCAAGCGCGACTTCGTCGAGCGCGATCCTGCCCTCTGCAAGGGCAGCTGCATCCAGCACCGTAACAACACCATCCACGGTGACTTGCATCTTGACGCTTGGCCAGGAAAACGCCCGCACCAGAGGCTGCGGCAACGCGAGCCCGGAAGTTTCGATAACAATGTGTTCCGGCGGCGTTTCACGCGCTAGAAGCATTTCCATGGTCGGAAGGAAATCGTCGGCGACCGTGCAGCAGATGCACCCGTTGGTGAGTTCAACGACCTCTTCGGCGGCGCAATCCGGATCGGCGCAGCCATTCACCAGCGAACCGTCGAACCCCATGTCGCCGAATTCATTGACAATCAACGCGATCTTCCGGCCGTTGGCGTTTTGCAGCAGATTGCGGATCAGCGTTGTTTTCCCGGCTCCCAGGAATCCGGTCACGATGGTTGCCGGAATTTTCTGTCCTCTTTGCGGGGTCGACGTGTTCATGATGCAGTGTCCATGTGCGGGTTGGGTTTCATCAGCAAAGGCAGTCCGGCAGCAACGAAAATGACCCGGCTGCAGGCCTCAGCGATATCCTGGTTGAGACGCCCCTGCGCATCTCGAAACGACCTTGAAAGTCTGTTGTCCGGCACGATCCCCATGCCAACCTCGTTCGAAACGAAGATACAGGCGGACGGCAGGTCACGGACGGCGTCACAAAGCCGTTTGGTCTCTGCGGCAATGTCCTTTTCGGCAAAGGTCAGATTGGAGAGCCAGAGCGTGAGGCAGTCGACGAGCACGACCCGACCCGGGCCGCATTCACGCTCCAGAACGCCCGTAAGGTCGACTTGTTCCTCGATCGTCTGCCAGCCGTCGCCGCGCTGGCGCTGATGCGCCGCGATGCGGTCAGCCATTTCGGCATCGAATGCCGCGCCCGTGGCGACATAGATCTTGTGAAGACCGGATTGGACCGCGAGACTTTCGGCAAATCTGCTTTTGCCGGATCGCGCGCCCCCGAGGACCAGAGTGGGCCGCAGCCCATTTTGTTCAATCACCATCGTCTCCCGGCCGTCCACCCGACAGCTGCAAGGGTTGCTCTTCCGACGGCCGGTCTCCTGGCTCACGGCTGATGGCCTCATGCACCCCTTCCCGGCCCGCCGGACCAGTGGCTATTGTGCAATTGCTCGCCGTTTACAGTTGCGGGGGCAGCTCCGGATTGGCGCAAAGCGCAGTCACCGGATTCCCGTTTCATCCGGATCGGGGCAAGCCCGTTCCGGAACCGTCAAAATCTTTCCTAACCGCATATTTCACAGGAGACAAGCGTCGGAAATCGCAATTGCCGCCGATTGCGTGCGGAAGGAAGCCCTCACTTAAGATGCAATCGTGCGCTTCATCAAGGCAGGTGCATCCGTCCAGTAGCCACGGCCTCCGTCAGTCTCCACATTCGCTGATGGCTGCTAGTCGGCTGATTTTCATATACTTTTCCACACGGGGCACAAAAAACACGCGGCAGAACGAAAAAAACACGTGCGGGGGCTTGGCAAACGGATCAAGCCTTTGATATACGCTTGCCAATCGACGGGGCGGTCGTGAACCGGCCCCAACGTGGTGATCCCCAGTAGCTCAGTTGGTAGAGCAAGCGACTGTTAATCGCTGGGTCGCTGGTTCGAGTCCGGCCTGGGGAGCCAACCACACCTTCCAGAAAGCGCAGAAACCCGCCACAAACCGCAGGTGCGCTTGACTTCTTTCCTGAAAATCGCCCAAAACTGTGTAACCTATTGGGTCCAATGCGCCATCCTGAAGCCCCGCGACCGAAAGCGGCGCACGCGATTTTGCTGAAGCGCATACGCGTGCGTTCGTTCAAAACACAGAAATCTGCCTTCACCATAACATGCGGCATCCGCCGGCAACCAAACTATCATTTTTAATTGTATTTTTTACTGATATAAAACACGTACATTACTTACTTTATATTTATCATTGGATTTAAATACATTCATTTTTTCGTGTCTATCGAACTCTTTTGATTAAAACTGTACTTCACAACACTAAATCGACGGGATAGCCTTCACCGTAACACAACTTTTGATTTAGTTTTGAAGAAGGAACAAATGGCAAAGATCGTGGTCGAAACTACCGAGACCAAGAAAAAGGTCATGGAGGCTTTGCAGGAAAACGACTTTCGGAGCGCCGTCGAGTTTTACAAGGAAAACTCCGTATCCGGCCAGCTGTTCGGGACAATTCTCAATGGAGGCTCGAAAAATGACGAGCATCGACTCCTTCTTCAGATCAACCCGAGCAACGACGACAAGGCGTCGGGCAGTTTCGTAATCGGTTTCACAGAGCTGGCCGAGGCCGTTTATGATGCGCTGAGCTACGGCGGACAGGTCCGCGCCTTGTCCGACTATCCTGCCTTTGGCGAATCGCAAGAAGATGTATCCGCTGGGTTCTCGGAACCGAAATCCGAATTCGGCGCCTGCGATCCGGCAGCGATCATGGAGAAAAAGCGCGCGCAAGCAAAGTCTCTCACCGACGCGCTTGGCGGCGCCGTCGACAGGCTGCTGGCAGACATGCCCAGGTACGATGCATGGCTCTCCAGAGTGAAACGTCCGGAAGGAAGGTAGCGGCAAGAGCGCGCTTCCAGACCTCAGATTTGAGGGCGCGCGGGACGGCAAGCGGCCCGCCTTCACCGCCGCGCATGTGCAGACACGCAATCTGGCCAATGGGGCGCTGGACGAGCTTAACC
>JBCBUA010000371.1:0-4085 GCA_039818365.1 Pseudomonadota bacterium | reverse complement strand
GGTTTGCCGCACGCGCGGCAAGACCGGGAGCCAGTACGCCGTATAGCTGAAGTTGGAAGAAGGCGGAGAAACAAGCGGTTACTGGTTCCCTGCCTTCCGCTGCGCTTCAGCAGGGATGACAAGATCATTAGCGGATAATCGCCTCACCAGATCCATTTCCAGATTAACCGGACGAAAGTGGGCCAAGCCATGGCATGACGCGGAAAGTGGAGTCCCGGCCTTGCCGCTTTCGCGACAAGACCGGGACGAAGTATGGAGAAATGACGCTTCAGCCAGATGCGATTAGGCGGCGGCCACTGCCTTCAGGAACTTGTCTACGGTTTCGCGCAGATCCGTGGTCCGGGCATTCACGTCGGTGGATGCATTCAGCACCTGACCCGCCGAAGAACTGGTCACCTGGGCTTTCTCGGAGATCGTGATGATGGTCTGCGCGACGTCCTGCGTTCCCCTCGCAGCGTCCTGGACATTGCCGGAGATCTCGTTGGTCGCAGCGCCCTGCTGTTCGACTGCGGCCGCGATCGTGCCGGTGTATTCGTCCACCTGGCTCATTGTCTCGGTGATCCCGGCAATCGCGGATACAGCCTCCTTGGTGGCCGCCTGCACTTCCGTGATCTGTCCTTCGATCTCTTCCGTGGCCTTGGCGGTCTGCGTTGCAAGCTCCTTGACTTCGGAGGCAACGACGGCAAATCCGCGTCCGGCCTCTCCTGCCCGCGCCGCCTCGATGGTCGCGTTGAGTGCAAGAAGGTTGGTCTGTTCGGCAATCGCGGAGATCAGGTTGACCACATCGCCGATCCGCTGCGCGGATTCCGCAAGACCTTCGATCTTGGTATTCGTCTGCACAGCCGCCTGGGTTGCAGTCTGCACGATATCGGTCGTCGACTGCACCTGTCGGCGGATTTCCTGGATCGATGCCGACAGCTCTTCCGAGGCCGAAGCAACAGTCTGGACGTTGGTCGAGGCTGCTTCCGAGGCGCTGGACGCATTGGAGGCTTCACCAGCCGTTTCGTCGGCAACGCCATTGAGTTCTTCTGCCGCCGTCCGCATCTGCTCGCTGTTGCTGTAGACGGCATCGAGCATCTCGGTGACTTCGGACCTGAAGTCGGAAATGAGATCGGCGACCGCGTCCGCTTGCCGTGCCTGTTCGAAGGAGGTTTCCTTCTGCTCCTGTTCCAGCCGCTCGCGTTCAAGCGCATTTTCGCGGAAAATGTGGACGGAGGCGGCCATCTCGGCAATTTCGTCGCGAGCCGATTGTGCCGGGACATCGACGCTCGTGTCCCCGCCGGCCAGTTTGTTCATGATTTCGCTGAGACCGGAAATACGCCCGGACAGTCCCCTGGCCGTCAGCAGACCGAACACGCCGGCGATCAGAGCGCAGACGATCGCACTTGCAAAGATCCAGATCTGCAACGTCGTCAGCGGCGCCAGGACTTCGCTTGCGGCCTGCACAACGACGACGGCATAGCTCTGTCCGAATGCTGTGACCGGGACAATCGCTGCGAAAACGTCCTGCCCATTGAAATTGGGTATGCGCGTGAAGGTGTTGCCGCCGCCCATCGACGCGGAAATTTCAGGCGCATTGAACTGGTCGCTGAGCAACTCCGAAGCTTCAGCCGTGCGCAGGCTGTCATTCATGGCAAGGCCGTCAGCGTTGAGAAGCAGGGTCTCACCGGTTTCACCCAGTCCTGCGAACTTGCCGAGCAACGTCGTGACCTCGCTCGTGGGCGCTTCATAGACCACCATGCCGATGGTCTTGCTGCCGACAGTTATCGGCGCAGCGAGGAAACCCGTGGCTTCGTTGTCGCGGCCCGGATAAAGCTCGGGATCGTAGGCAACCACGGCCCCGTTGCCGTCGGTAACGATCGTCTTGTAGGCGTCGGCCAGCGCCGTGTTCTGCCAGGCCTCCGCCTGAACGTTGACGCCGAAGTCAGCCAGCTTGCGTGCGCTGTAGATGACATCGCCATTCAAGTTAACAAGCAAAAGGTCCGGAAAGTTGTTTGCATCCGCGAAATCGCGGAGCGGTGTGTGATGTTTCGCGTGCGCCTTGTCGTAGGGCTTGCGGCCGGCCTTGACCAGTTGGTCCCGCTCTTCGATCGGGTGCGGATTGTCGGTCACGTAGATCTTCGTGAGCGTCGCGGACGCCTTGTCCTTGTATTTAGCCCAGGCACCATCAAAAGCGCTGTAGGCCGCCCGGAGCGTTTTGCCCTGGACATGCCCCTCGATCGTCCTCTGTGTCCCGTGATATAGTTCCAGCAGGCTGTCCCTGCGACTTTCGGCCAGGGCCATCAGCCTTTGTTCTGCCTGTCCTTTGACAGTGTTTGCACTCGAAACGTAACTTGCAATGCCAACGCCTGCAGAACAAAGAAGCGCGATCCCAAGGACAAGCGCAGGAAGTTTTGCCGCAACCTTCACGGAATTCTCCAGAATTGCGCGGGAAGGCATCGCCTTCCCGCATGTTTCAAGATCAGAGGTTTTCTACGTTGACACCGAAGGTCACGGCGCCGATTGCTTCACCGCTCTCAGGGTCGACCACCGTAACGCTGACCTGGCTCTGGAGCGTCTGAGTGCTCTCATCTTCTTCCAGTTCGCTGATGTGAACGGCACCCTTGCCGTTGGAATAGGTGTCCTGCCACTTCGCTTCGTCACCCTGCCAGTAGTCGGAGGTCACGTCGCTCTGGCCGACATTCAGTCCCTTGCCGTCCATCACGAAGATCTCGGTGAAAAGACCGTCGCTGCTTTCCTGCACATCGGCAAGGAAGGTCGACAGCGGGCGTTCCAGCACCGTATCGATCATCGGCTGGTCGACAGCCTCAGCTTCCGCACGCCAGGTCTTGTCGAGTTCATCGATCTTGGCCTGGTCGAAGGCTCCCGTTTCGCCGTTCTGGGTGCGGACCGCATCGATGACTTCACTTGCAGTCGCGATCTCGGCGATTTTTCCGGCAGCAAGCGTCTTCAGCTCGCTTTCAAATTCGTTTGCCGTCGCCGTGCCGGCGAACAAAAAGCAAAGGGCGGTTGTAGTGTAGACGAGATTTTTCATTCTGCTCTCCCAAGGTGTTTAACCTGGGAAAATGATGACTTCAGCAGATTAAAATTCAGTATATGAAGAACTTAATGCTTAAAATAACAAAATGTTAAGTCGAAAACCGAGAAAAATACTAATATACCGAACGAATATATTTTTCAAGTTTCACTATTTTTAATTGAAAAATACAATCTTTGAACGAAATTCCAAGTTGTGCCAGGCGTCAAGCAAATCAATTTCCATTTCAAAGACAGCCCATTAGAGATTTCCGATATGGCAGGCTTCCGAAAGAATACCCGCATGACGAGCATTGTCCTTGTAACGGGCCCGTGCCGTCTCTTGAGCATCCCGTTCCGCTCTGCAGAACCGGCTGTAACCGACAGAGATTTCACGCGGGCTATTGCATCGTTTTTGCTTTTCCGCTATACGCGCGCTCGCGCCTGCACCCCTGGAGGAGGCGCATCTGGACCGATCCCGAACAGCGCACATCACGTCGATTTGGCGGTTCGCCGGTCCGCTACCATACACTCAAGGAGTTTGCCATGGCTGCCAGCTATGAGCTGAAGGCGTCGGCACGGGACCGGGTGGGCAAGGGGGCCGCACGGGCACTGCGTCGCGAAGGCCTTCTACCTGCCGTAATCTACGGCGACAAGAAACCTGCAATGCCGATCACCATTCCGGTGAAGGAAACCACGATCACCTTGCACAAGGGTGGGTTCACCGCGCAGATCGGTATCATTGATGTCGACGGTGAAAAGCACCAGGTCATCGCGAAGGACTATCAGCTGCACCCGGTGCGCGACGATGTCCTCCACGTCGATTTCCTGCGCGTCGCGAAAGGCGCGACACTCACGGTCGAGATTCCGGTTCACTTCCTCAATGAAGAAATCTGCCCGGGCCTCAAGAAGGGCGGCGTTCTGAACGTTGTGCGCCATACCGTTGAAATGACGGTTCCGGCGGATTCCATTCCGGAAGCGCTCGAGCTTGACCTTGCAAATGCGGAACCGGGCGACAGCCTGCACATTTCCGCTATCACAATTCCCGAAGGCTGCCAGCCGACGATCAC
>JBCBUA010000370.1:0-4108 GCA_039818365.1 Pseudomonadota bacterium | reverse complement strand
GTCGGCCCCAAGATGGGTGCGCCGCTGCTGAACCTTCCCTTCGTACAAAGCGGCATCGAACTGGCGGACATAGAAGAGTCGCTCAGCGTGGATCAGGCGAAAAACCTCGCATTGCGCAACATGATCCGGGATCGATACACCTATCAGCTTGCCAGTGGTCAGCATGTTGCGGCCAGGCTTGGCACGCCCACGGTGCCGGTCCCTGACCAGCTCGCGGCGAAAGGTTTCACCCGGACACCGCTCTGGTTCTATTCCCTTCAGGAAGCCGAAACGCATGGCGGCGGCAAGCTGACAGGGGCGGGCGGGCGCATCGTTGCCTCCGTATTTGCAAATCTGCTGAAGCGCGATTCAACCACCTACCTGCATATTCCCCACTTCAAACCCTGGTCCGGCTTCGAGGGACAGCCGAGCGTTTTTGCGGGCATGATCGCCTATATCGAGGCAAACCGGGCTCACATGCAGCATACCGAAGCGCTGCAAAGCCCATAGGGCTTATTGAAAGGATAGCGAGCCAAATGCCGGACCCAATTCAGCTCAGGTTAACGGCGCCGCGCGCAGCGTGACGCGCGGCAACGGACAAGCCCCGCAGCGCGGTGGACGGGCTGAATTGGCTGACTGTATCGCCCGGGTTTCGGCACAAGCGGCCCCCTATTATAGTGATGGCAATAAGGTATCAGACCAGGTTTGAGTGTCGTCCAGGCTGGCAATCGCCGGCCTGGATTTTTTCGCGGGCTCGGTCCCTGCAGGTCGTCCTGGCGGCAAAATCCACGAGATTTCAGGCTCTCCTCAGGTAATCCCCACAGACCCCTCAGGCAATCTTCAAGCACTCTTTTCCGGCCGGTGCGATCAATGTTCCGTCAACATGAACCTGAACGGAGCACAGTGATGAACGTACTCAATCAGCCCGCCTTTGAAGGCCCGGACCTGAAGGCGGTGAAGCAGCGCCAGCAGACCGTCTGGTCGACCGGCGACTACCCTGCCGTCGGCACAACCCTGCAAATTGTCGGCGAAACGCTGGCTGAAGACCTGGATCTCGCACCCGGCGAGCGCGTACTGGATGTTGCGGCCGGAAACGGCAACGCGACACTGGCGGCCGCCCGCCGGTTCTGTGATGTCGTTTCCACCGACTATGTCGAAGCCTGGCTTCGCGCCGGCATGGAACGGGCCAGGGCGGAAGGCCTTGCAGTTGCTTTCCGCGAAGCTGATGCAGAGGATCTGCCTTTTGAGGATGCGGCCTTCGACGTTGTGACCTCGACATTCGGCGTGATGTTTACCGCGGACCAGGAGGCCGCCGCCCAGTCGATGCTCAGGGTCCTGAAACCCGGTGGCCGTATCGGCATGGCGAACTGGACAGCTGCCGGTTTCATCGGCCAGGTGTTCAAGACGATCGGCCGCCACATGCCACCGCCTGCCGGCGTGCGTTCGCCGCTTGAATGGGCATCGGAAGAGCGTCTGCGCGAACTCTTCGCGCCCCAGTCGGCATCGATCACCGTCGCCTCCCGCAAATTCGTCTTCCGCTACCGGTCTGCCCGCGACTGGGTCGAGACCTGGCGCGAGATCTACGGTCCGATGAACAAGGCGTTCCAGGCCGTTGGTGAAGAGGGCGCGGAAGCGCTGGAAGCGGATCTTGTCACTGTTGCCGAAACAGCGTCGATCGGAGGCGATCGGGCCATGATCGTTCCGGCTGAATATGCGCAAGTGATCATTCACAAACGCTGAAAATCCGCAATCGCAACACCATAGAATGCGCGGGCGTTTCAAGCCCGCGCGTCTCCTCAAGCGCAGATACCGACAACGGAGCACTCAAATGACGGGCAGCAAGCAGACACTTTACGAGAAATACGGCGGGTTTCCGGGGGTTCGGCAGGTCGTGACGGAATTCTATGAGCGTGCACTCGACAATGATGTCGTCGGCCACTTCTTTGAACACGTCAACATGGCCCGGCTGATCGATCACCAGACCAAGATGATCGCCGGCCTGCTTGGCGGACCGGTCGAGATATCCGACGCGCGCCTGGCAATGGCCCACGCGCATCTGGAAGTCGAACATCACCACTTCGACGAGATCGCGCTGATCCTGAATGAAACGCTGACCGACGCGGGTTTTGAGAAACAGGACCGGGTCAAGGCGATCGCGGCCGTTGAAGCGCGGCGTTCGGTGATCGTCAGAAGGAGCAGGGCAGCATGAATATTGACACGATCAGCATGCGCATGCTGTCCAATATCGGGGTCGGTGTTGCGCTCGCGGATCCGGAGGACCTGACGATCCGGTACCGGAACCCGGCCTTTGCCGACTGGTTCGGCGTCGACGGGAGTGCGACGCTGGATGGCGCGCTTGAAAACGTGACACGCGAAGAGCTGCTGGCACGCCTGGCGGATCAGCAAGCGGTCAAGCTTGATGTCGCGTTGAAGCGGCGGCGCCGGCTTCTGACAATCGAAACGGTAATCCGGCATGCCGAAAGTGACGGCAGGAAGATACTCGTTGTGGAGTGTCAGAACATCTCGCGCCTGCGTGAGACTGAAGCCATGATCGACAGCTACGCACGCATTGCCGAGCGCAAGGCACGCGAACTGGAACTGGAGAAGAACCGGGTCGAGAAACTGCTGCTCAACGTCATGCCGCGTTCGGTCTACGAGGAGTACACGGCGTTTGGAACGGTGACACCGAAACTCTACGAGCCGGTCTCCGTGCTGATGCTGGACTTCGTCGGCTTTACCCAGATGGCCGCCGCCGCCGATCCGACCGTCACGGTGACGGAGCTGAACGATATCTTCACGGCCTTTGACCGCATCGCGGAGATGCACGGCTGCGAGCGCATCAAGACGATTGGCGATGCCTATCTTGCGGTTGCCGGACTGCCGACGCCCGACCCGGATCATGCTTCCGCGGTTGCGCAGTGTGCGTTCAAGATGATCCGCTACCTGGAAAGGCGGAACCAGAGCCATACCCACAAGTGGCAGGCCCGGATCGGCGTTGCGTCCGGCTCGGTTGTCGGCTCGGTGGTTGGGGTACAGAAATACGTTTATGACGTCTTCGGTCCCGCGGTGAACCTGGCGTCCAGGTTACAGGCGCTCTCGAACCCGATGGAAGTGACGGCCACGTCCGAATTCTGCGCCGACGGCCCGGAAGGGCTCGTGGCGGCCGATCCCCGGATGGTCGATATCCGCGGCTTCGGTGACACGTCCGTTGCAACTTTGCGGTCACGCGGCGCGCTCACGCTTGCCGCGTGATGCGCGTGCCGCCGTGTCTGCCTGACAACATTGGTCTCATCCGGTGCGGCCTTCTTCCGACAAAACCAGTTCAATACACACACCAAGAAAACTCTTGATCAGACGCAGGTCGTCCTTGTCCTTCGGAATGACGACACAATCGCGGTAGGTTTCCGGCATCTCCTCAACCGGTATCGCGACAAGGTTCTGCGACGGATACAGACTGTTCTCCAAGAGAAGACCCACGCCCAGATTATGCAGCAGGGCCTCCTTGACCATCGGGAACGTGGTCGTTTTCAGCACCCGTGAAAATGTCAGGCCGTGCTTGCGGATCTTGGCGTTCGCGATCCTTTGCGTCAGCGAACCGTCACCGGGCAGAACCAGCGTTTCGCTCTGCAGTTCCCTGAGCGACACCATCTTCCTGTCCGCAAGCGGATGATCGCACCGCATGCAGGCGAGATACCTTGACCGACGCAGTTCATGCGAGACGAAGCTGGCGCTTTGCGGAGGGTCAGTGATGATCGCCATGTCGACCTGCCGCTCGTTCAGGAGTGACATTGCCGACGTCCAGTCATAAAGGGTGAAGTCGATCTGGACTTGCGGATACCGCTTCCCGTATTCGGCGATGATCGGCATGGCGGGACGTGGAGCGTTCGCGATCAGCTTGATGTGCCCATCGGTGAGAGCACTGAAATCACTGATCTTTTCATTTACCAGCTGCTCCAGCGTTGTCAGCCGGTCGGAGATGGCGAAGAGTTCCTTGCCGGCGCGGGTCAGTTCCAGCGCACCGCGGCGGCGAATGAAGAGCTGGGTTCCCATCACCGTTTCGAGCTTGCCGACATGTTGCGTGACCGAGGACTGCGTGACACCGAGGACTTTTGCTGCCAGCGAGAAGCTT
>JBCBUA010000369.1:1153-4148 GCA_039818365.1 Pseudomonadota bacterium | reverse complement strand
CTGGAAACCTGTCCTGAAAAGCCCGCAGCCTCGGGATCATCCACAGGTGGCCGAAACTGTTGAGACAGCGGAACCGCACCGGCTGCCGGTCGCGCTCCCCGAACACCGAAACGGTTGCGATGGACAGATCCGAGAACGCCTTTTCGACACTTGGCAGGTAGGTCTGGCCAAGCCGGGTCAGAACCAGCTCCCGGTGCACCCTGTCGAAGAGCGGAAAACCGAGTTTCTGTTCCAGCTGCCGCACCTGATAGCTCACGGCCGCCGGTGTCAGCAGCAGCTCTTCGGCGGCCCTGGTAAAGTTTCCGAGCCGTGCAGCGGCCTCAAAGGCGCGCAGCCACGGCAAGGGCGGAAGACTGTATGACATGGACGCTCTCCAGCGCGAGCTCGCTGTTTTTCACCTTTTTAAGCAGCATCTTTCTACAAAAATTTTCGATGTATTGCCAAAAATTTTTTCGTTTTGTTGTTGTGCCGAACGCGATGAATATCTGCGGCGAACACCCTTTGCCTGGCGATGACGCAATGGAAACCTTCGACTACATCATTGTCGGTGCCGGTTCGGCCGGATGCATTCTGGCCGAACGCCTGAGTGCCGATCCCGAAATTTCGGTTCTGCTGCTGGAAGCAGGCGGGAAGGATGCGTCGCCCTGGGTCCGCGTTCCCCTCGGCTATGCAAAACTCGTCACCAGCGCCAAGCACACATGGCAATTCCGAACCGAACCTGACGCCGGGCTGAACGGCCGCAGCATTGCCTGGCCACGCGGCAAGATGCTCGGCGGGTCGGGTTCCATCAACGCCATGGTCTATTGCCGCGGCCTTCCCGGCGATTTCGACGATTGGGAACGCGCGGGCGCGCAAGGATGGGGCTGGACGGATGTCAGACCCTTCTTCGAGCAGCTGGAAACCAAGGTCGGACCAAGAGGTGAAACGACCGGCACGGGATCGATCCACGTTCAAAACACCTCCGGTCAGATCCACCGGCTGAACCGGCACTTTTTCGCCGCGCTCGACGAAACCGGCCTGCCGAGGTCGGACGACTTCAACGGTGCCGCGCCCGAGGGTGGTGGCGTCTATCACATCAACACGCGCAACGGTGAGCGCTGCTCGTCCGCGCGCGCGTTCTTGCGGCCTGCCCTGGCGCGGCCCAATCTATCCGTGCGCACCGATGCCCCGGTGCGCCGTATCCTTTTTGAAGCGAAAACCGCAGTCGGCATTTTGCTTGCGAGCGGCGAGCGGCTGAACGCGCGGCGCGAAGTCATCCTCAGTGCCGGTGCCATCGGTTCACCACACCTGTTGCAGGTCTCCGGCGTCGGACCCGGCAAGCTGCTTCAGTCGCTCCAGCTTCCCGTGATCTGCGCGAATGACAATGTCGGCGCAAATCTTCAGGATCATCTGACGGCGACCTACACATTCCGCGCGCGGGAAAGCACGCTGAACTCCGTCCTGCGGCCGCTTGCCGGTCAGGCACGTGCAGCATTGCAATACGCCCTCACGCGCCGTGGGCCTCTGGCGCTTTCGGTCAACCAGTGCGGCGGATTTCTGAAGTCCGATCCGAATATGGGGCGGCCGGACCAGCAGCTCTATTTCAACCCGATCAGCTACCGGATGGCACAAAGTGGAGAGCGACCCAAGCTGACGCTCGACCCATTTGACGGGTTCATCATCTGTGCCCAGCCGACCCGGCCCACAAGCCGCGGGCGTATTGAAATCAAGAGTGCCGATGCGGCCATTGCGCCGCGTATTCAGCCGAATTCTCTGAGCACCGAAGAAGACCGGCACGCGGTGGTCGCCGGCGGCAGGCTCTGCCAGAAAATCATGGCCAGCCGATCGATGCGCACTGTCGTGGACACCTCGCTTGAACCGTGTCTGGAAAGCCTCGACGACGATGCCCTGCTTGCCGATTTCCGGGACCGGGCGAGCACGGTCTATCATCCGGTGTCGACCTGCATGATGGGAGAGAGCCGGCAAGGCAGCGTCATCGACAGCCGCCTCAGCGTGCACGGTGTCAAACGTTTGCGTGTCGTCGACGCCTCCGCCTTTCCCAACATCACTTCCGGCAATACAAATGCCCCAACCATGATGCTCGCCCTGAAAGGGGCTGAGCTGATCCTTCAAGACTTGAAACGAGCCGCGACATGACAGCCAAGACCATTGCCCAGGATTACCTGAAAACAGGCCGCTTTCCCTCCCTGCCCGACGGCCACTTCATCGACGGCAGGACAACGGCACCATCGCCCCGGAAAATGGAAAGTTTCGATCCCGGCCGAGCCGAGGCATTCGCCGAGTTTTCGCTTGGCGAAACCGCCGACATGGACAGGGCGATCGCATCGGCGGAAAGGGCGGCGGCCCACTGGCGCCTCGTCCCGCCGGGAGAACGCTGCACGATCCTGAACAATGTCGCCCGGCTCTTCCGCGAAAACGCCGACCGCCTCGCTGTCATCGAGGTCATCGACAGCGGCAAGACGCTTGCCGAGGCTCAGGGCGATGTTCAGTCCTCCGCGCGGCTGTTCGAATATTATGCCGGTGCTGCCGACAAGCTCGACGGGCGGTCGGTCAATCTCGGGCCGAACCATACCGCCTTCACGGTGCGCGAACCGGTTGGCGTCACCGGGCATATCATTCCCTGGAACTATCCGACCTCGACCTTCGCACGCGGTGTTGCACCGGCACTTGCCGCGGGCTGTTCCGTGGTCGCCAAACCGGCGGAGACGACACCTTTCACCGCGCTGATCATGGCGGAACTTCTGTGCGAGGCAGACGTTCCGGAAGGTTTGGTGAACGTCGTCACCGGTCTTGGCAGCGATATGGGCGCGCAACTGGCACGCGATCCCAGGATCAAGCAGCTCACCTTCACCGGGTCCGTCGCCACCGGCATCAATGTGGCACAGATGGCCGCGCCCAATGTCACCCGGCTCACGCTGGAGCTTGGCGGCAAGTCGCCCCTGATCGCCTTCGAGGATGCCGACCCGGAAAAGGTGGCGGACGGTTCCTACTGGGC
>JBCBUA010000369.1:0-1134 GCA_039818365.1 Pseudomonadota bacterium | reverse complement strand
CAGATCTGCTCTGCCGGATCGCGCCTGATCCTGCACAAGGCAATCCGCGACGACGTGCTGGCGATCCTGGCAGAACGCGCAAAATCGATCCGGCCCGGACACGGATTGTCGTC
Source organism: Pseudomonadota bacterium (assembly GCA_039818365.1). Classification (GTDB taxonomy): domain Bacteria; phylum Pseudomonadota; class Alphaproteobacteria; order Rhizobiales; family Stappiaceae; genus Roseibium. Next base: position 1,021 of record JBCBUA010000369.1, on the reverse strand, counting down.
GCCGGATATGGGGGCGATCAACTCGGAGCTGCATCTGTCGCGCATCAAGTCGCATGTCGAGGCGGCCAGGGCACGCGGTGCCAACCTTCTGGCCGGCGGCGATGTCACAACAGACGCACAGACCGGCAAGGGCTGGTTCTTCGAGCCGACCGTGATTGCCGATCTTGGCCCGGATGACCCGGCTGTCCAGGACGAGATCTTCGGCCCGGTGCTGTCGGTGCAGAATTTCGAGACCGAGGAGGAAGCCATCCAGCTTGCCAATGGGACGGAATTCGGGCTCATTGCGAGTGTCTACACCCGGGATGTCGGGCGCGCGATGCGGGTTGCCAATGCGATGGATTGCGGCCAGGTTTCCGTGAACGATTACTGGGCCGGCGGCCTCGAATTGCCTTTCGGCGGCAACAAGAAGTCCGGGTATGGCCGCGAAAAGGGCTGGGAAGGACTGGATGCCTATACCAAGGTAAAGTCGATCACGATCAGCAACGCGAGTTGAGAGCCGTTTCATGAAACTCGATCAAATCGAGACCTTTGTCGTCGGAAACCCGCCCCCGCGCCACGGAGGCCGGTACTTCATCTTCGTCAAGCTGGTGACGGCCTGCGGTGTGACCGGCTACGGCGAGATCTACAACGCCACCTTCGGACCGCACCTCGTGGCCGAAATGGCAAGGGACGTCTTCACGCGGCAGTTTGTGGGTCAGGACCCGCATCACATCGAGCTGCTGTGGCACAAGACCTATGGCGCCGGTTACACGCAGCGCCCGGATGTTTCGGTCATGGGCGTCCTGTCCGGTCTGGAGATGGCTTGCTGGGACATTATCGGCAAGGCGGCGGGCAAGCCCGCTTACGAGCTTCTGGGCGGAAAGGTTCACGACCGGCTCCGCTCCTATACCTACCTTTACCCCGAGACCGGGGATGTCTACCCGGATCCGGACGCGCCCAATGTCTACAACGATCCGGACATGGCAGCGCAGGCGGCTGTTACCGCCGTCAATCAGGGGTTTACCGCGGTCAAGTTCGATCC
>JBCBUA010000368.1:0-4165 GCA_039818365.1 Pseudomonadota bacterium | reverse complement strand
CCTCGCCAGGTCCGCCAGAGACGTTCTGGAAGGACTGGCGGGACGCACCGGGGTCGATTTGCCGCTTTTTCACGGTATGTCGGAAACCGTTCACCGTCCCGCAGTTGCCCCGGAGGCCCCTGCGGACGGCACGAGAGCCAGGATCATCGAAGCCCTCGGACCCGCACCAATGCAGCTCGACGAACTGATCCGGTTCGTGGAGGCGGATGCCCGCACGGTGAATGTGGTTCTGCTGGAACTCGAACTTGCCGGTCGCCTGGAGCGTCATCCGGGACAGAAGATTTCTCTGGTCATGGGATGAAAGCCTCAGGTCGGGCGTGTTTCGGCGCGTGCACAACGTGTGTGCCCTGTGGGCAACTCAACCGTGGAAAACTCCCTCGAATGCGAGGTCACTTGACCCCGGACGCGCAAAGGTCCATTTGACAGGCGGCGCATGATCCGTGATCGTCTGCGCACCTCAATTCTCCTTCTCCACCGGGCGGGGGCTCCGTTTCCGGCAAAATTTATTGGGTAAGAATGAACGTCGTTATTGTGGAATCGCCGGCAAAAGCCAAGACGATCAACAAATATCTCGGCACCGATTATACGGTCCTGGCCTCTTACGGCCACGTGCGCGATCTGCCTCCGAAAGACGGCTCGGTTCTGCCAGACGACAATTTTGCCATGAGTTGGCAGGTGGACAGCAAGTCCCAGAAGCGGCTCTCGGAAATCGCCAATGCGGTCAAGGAAGCCGACCGCCTCATTCTCGCAACCGACCCCGACCGCGAGGGAGAGGCCATTTCCTGGCACGTGCTGGAAGTCCTGCAGAAGAAACGCGTCCTGAAGGACAAACAGGTTGAGCGCGTCGTGTTCAACGCGATCACCAAGAAGGCGATCCTGGAAGCGATGGACAATCCGCGCCAGCTGGACGGCCCGCTGGTCGATGCCTATCTTGCCCGCCGCGCCCTCGACTACCTCGTCGGCTTCACGCTCTCCCCTGTGCTTTGGCGCAAGTTGCCCGGAGCCCGCTCCGCGGGCCGGGTGCAGTCGGTGGCACTCCGCCTGATCTGCGACCGGGAAATGGAGATCGAGATCTTCAAACCCCAGGAATACTGGTCGATCTTCGCCAACATGAAGACGCCCGCCGGGGATATGTTCCAGGCGGGACTGACCGGGTTCGAAGGCCGCAAGATCGGCCGTCACGACATCGGGAACGAAGCCGAGGCGACAACGATCAAGTCGATGCTCGAAACGGCAAGTTTCACGGTCGACAGCGTCGCGTCGAAACCGGCCAAACGCAATCCTGCCGCGCCGTTCACGACATCGACCCTGCAGCAGGAAGCCTCGCGCAAGCTCGGCTTTGCCGCGTCCAGAACGATGCAAGTGGCCCAGAAGCTCTATGAGGGCATATCGATCGGCGGAGAAACCTCCGGCCTCATCACGTACATGAGAACCGACGGGGTTCAGATCGCCGGCGAAGCCATTGCCGCAGCGCGCAGCGTGATCGGACAGGACTTCGGCGACAAATACGTTCCGGAAAAGCCGCGCGCCTATTCGTCCAAGGCAAAGAACGCCCAGGAAGCGCACGAGGCAATCCGGCCGACGGACCTTGCCCGGCGGCCGAAGGACGTCGCCAAGTTTCTCGACCCCGATCAGGCGCGGCTTTACGAGCTGATCTGGAAACGCACCATGGCCTCGCAGATGGAGTCTGCCGTCCTGGAGCGCACGACGATCGAGATCGTCGCGAGCGGTTCCGGCAAGAACGCCAATCTCAGGGCAACCGGTTCGGTCGTCCGGTTCGACGGGTTCCTGGCGCTCTACCAGGAAGGGCGCGACGACGAGGAAGACGAAAACTCCAGGCGCCTGCCTGCCGTTGACAATGGCGCAAGCCTCGTCGCGACCTCGGTTGACGGGACCTCGGAGCCCATCGAGGCGACCCAGCATTTCACCACGCCGCCGCCGCGCTATACCGAAGCCAGCCTCGTCAAGAAGATGGAAGAGCTGGGGATCGGACGCCCGTCGACCTATGCCTCGACACTGCAGACCCTGCGCGACCGGGAATATGTCGAACTGGAAAAGAAACAGCTCGTTCCCCAGGACAAGGGGCGGATTGTTACCGCGTTTCTGGAGAGCTTCTTCCGGCGCTACATCGAGTTCGATTTCACGGCCAGCCTTGAAGAGCAGCTCGACAAGATTTCAGCCGGCGAACTGTCGTGGCTGGACGTGCTGCGCGACTTCTGGACCAGTTTCTCCGGCTCGGTCGACGACATCAAGGATCTGCGGGTCGCCGAAGTCATCGACTCGCTCAACGAACTGCTCGGACCGCACATCTTCCCGCCGAAGGAAGACGGAAGCGATCCCCGCAAGTGCCCAAGCTGTGACACGGGCCAGCTCTCGCTGAAGGTCAGCCGCTGGGGCGCTTTCATCGGCTGCTCGAATTATCCCGAATGCGGCTTCACCCGGCAGCTCGGCAAACCGAATGGCGAAGACGGCGATGCGGACGAAGGTCCGAAGGTGCTCGGCGTGGACCCGGAAAGCGGGCAGAATGTCTCCCTGCGCAACGGTCGCTTTGGCCCATACGTCCAGCTCGGCGAGGAAGCCAAGCCGAAGCGTGCCTCCCTGCCCAAGGGCTGGTCCGCGCCGGACATGGACCTGGACAAGGCGCTGCAGTTGCTCTCGCTGCCGCGCGAGGTCGGACTTCATCCGGAAGACGGCAAGATGATCACGGCCGGGATAGGCCGCTATGGACCGTTTGTCCTGCACGAGGGGACCTATGCAAACCTCTCCACCCCGGACGAGGTCTTTTCCGTCGGCATCAATCGCGCGGTCGATGCTCTTGCAGAAAAGCGTGCCAAGGGCGGCGGACGCAGGGGGGCAGCAGCGACGCCACTGAAAGAGCTCGGCGAACACCCGGACGAAGGCGGCCCGATCAACGTCTATGACGGCCGCTACGGCCCCTATGTCAAGCACGGCAAGATAAATGCGACCCTTCCCAGAGACAGCGACCCCAAGGCGGTTACCCTTGAACAGGCGCTGGAACTGATCGCGGCAAAGGCGGCGAAGGGCGGCAAGAAGAAAACCGCGGCCAAGAAGTCGACCAGCAAGAAGGCGTCATCCGCGAACGGCAAGACCAAATCCACGGCAAAGAAGACGGCCGCCAAGACCGCAAAGAAGGCGGAGGTCGACGCGTCGTCCGAAGACGTGCCATGGGATGACGCGTCTTGAACGCGAAACGGATCAACACGCGCAAGCACACAAAACGAAAACACGCGAAGGTTCCCGGCGAGATGCCCTCACGCGAGGACATTCTCGCCTTCGTTGCCGATAATCCGGGCCGCGCCGGAAAACGCGAGATCGCGCGCCATTTCGGCATCATCGGCGGTGCGCGGATCCACCTGAAAAAGATGCTCAAGGACCTCTCCGAAGAGGGCCTGATCGAAAAACGCAACAAGCGCATGATCCGCCCCGGCGACCTGCCGCCGGTCTTTGTCGCAAGGCTGTTCGGGCGTGACAGCGATGGAGACCTTCTGGGCGTGCCTGTCGACTGGGACGAGGAAGGCGGCGATCCGCCGAATATTCTGGTCCTGAGCGGCAAGACGAAAGCGACTCAGCCGGGTGTCGGCGATCGCGCCCTGGTCCGCCTGACGGAGGCGGAGGCCGGTCCGGAAGCCGAACATGTCGCACGCGTCATCAAGGTTCTTGAAAAGAAACAGGGCGCGATCCTCGGGATTTTCCGCAAGCGCGACGGCGACCGCCTGCCCTACCTGGAACCGATCGACCGCAAACAGCGGGAACTCGATGTCGACCCGGCGGACCTCAAGGAAGCGGACGACGGCGATCTTGTCAGCGTTCAGGTGACGCGCTCGGGCCGCTACGGACATCCGCGCGCCTCGATCGTCGAGCGCTTCGGATCGATGAATTCGGAAAAGGCGATTTCGGAGATCGCGCTGCAGTCGCACGGCATTCCGCACGTGTTTCCGGCTGCCGTCGAAGCCCAGGCCGAGGCATCGAAGCCGGTCGGCACGCTCGGCAAACGGGAAGACTGGCGGCAGGTTCCGCTGATCACGATCGATCCACCCGATGCCAAGGATCACGATGATGCGGTTTTCGCCGAACCCGACGACAACCCCGAGAACAGCGGCGGCCATGTGGTCTATGTCGCGATCGCGGATGTCGCCCATTACGT
>JBCBUA010000367.1:0-4169 GCA_039818365.1 Pseudomonadota bacterium | reverse complement strand
CGAGCTTTAAATGGACGGGGTGCCCGGACGCCTGCGTCAGGGATTGCGAAGGAACAACGGGCGTACGCAGGATCGTGCCCGCAATACGTTGTCGTGCCGTTATGAAAGCGTCCGTGGCGGGCGGCGAAGAATGCAGGTTCATGCAGCGACTCAGATTTTACCGCAAGGCGGAGCGGGTCGCGGAGTTTTCCGAAACCGGTCGGGCGATGATGGAAAAGAATCGCGAGCCAGGTCAAGAGCCTGTTTGATGTCACCTGTCTCAAGCGTGCCTGCCTGCACGCGGCGGTCCGGGTGCAGGCAGGCTACATCTGGTTCGGCAAAAACAGGACCAGGGCCGGCAGCGACAGCAGCAGCAGCAGGCGGATGATATCCACCATCCAGAACGGCGTGACACCCTTGAAAATCGTCGCGGTCGGGACATCCCTGACCACGGCTCTCAGGACAAAGACGTTCAAGCCCACGGGCGGTGTGATCAGGCTGATTTCAGTGACGACGACCACGATGATCCCGAACCAGATCGGATCGTAGCCAAGCCCTGTCACGATCGGAAAGAAGATCGGGACGGTGAGCAGCAGCATGGACAGGCTCTCGAAGACACAGCCGAGCGCAATGTAGATCAGGAGAATGATGCACATGACCACCCAGGGCGGCAGGTCGTAGGCCGTCACAAGGTTGCTGAGCGCGGCCGGAAGACCGGCAACATTGACGAAGTTGGAAAAGATCCACGCACCGATCAGCACCGCGAACAGTCCGGCCGTCGTCATGGCGGTTTCGCGCAGGGCATCGAACGCGTCGGACAGGGACAGGCGCCGCCGGGCAATCGCGATCAGGAAAGCCCCCATCGCGCCCATTCCGGCCGCTTCCGTCGGAGAGAAACTCAGGTTGAGCGGCGGAATGTCGAAGACGCCGTAGAGGCCGCCGATCACAAGGAAGAACAGCAGAAGAACCGCCCAGACATCTTTCAGCGCGGCCAGTCTTTCCGCGAGGCTCGCGCGCGGTCCGGCCGGTCCGGCCTCCGGGTCGCGCCAGACCGTGAACTTGACGGCCACAAGATAGAGCACGATCCCGATCAGGCCCGGAATGACCCCGGCGACGAAGAGCTTGCCGATGGACGTTTCGGTCAGAAGACCGTAGATGACGAGAATGACGGAAGGCGGGATCAGGATGCCAAGGGTTCCGCCCGCTGCGATCGAGGCCGTCGACAGCTTGTCGCTGTAATTGAAGCGGCGCATCTCGGGCATGGCGACCTTCGACATGGTCGCGGCCGTGGCAAGTGACGATCCTGATATGGCAGCAAAGCCGCCGCAGGCAACGATGGTCGCCATGGCAAGGCCGCCGCGCAGATGGCCGAGAAACGCGTTCGAGGCGGCATAGAGTTCCCGGCTGATGCCCGCCTTGTTCACGAACAGGCCCATCAGGATGAACAGGGGCACAACGGACAGGCCGTAGTCCTGGCTGGTGTCGATGATCAGGCGTGCCGCCATGGAGATCGAGGCCCGGTAGCTGGTCTCGAGCATGAAGCCGACCATGCCGACGAAACCCATGGCAAACGCGATCGGGATGCGCAGCATGACAAGAACGAGCACGGCTGCGAACCCGAGAAGACCTTCAAGCATCCGATCCGTCCATCAGTTTCGGTGCAAACAGATAGCCGAGCCCCCGAACAATCAGGACGACGGCCGTGATCGCGGTCACGGCGGCAATGAACCAGCCGACAAAGTGAAGCGGCAACCGCAGATATTCCATGACATCGCCGTAGGACCTGCTGCGCTCGGCCAGAACGTAAACGCGTTCCGCCGGCCAGATCAGGATGACGCCGCAAAAAAGATTGGTGAAGGCATCCCGCCACCGTGTGAGATGGTTTCGTTTGAAAACGCCGTCCAGCAGATCAACGCTGATATGCGCGCCCTGCGCCGATACGACCGGCAGCACGGAAAAGACCGTGATTGCCATCAAAAGCCGGGTCATGTCCGCGGCCACTTCGATCGGTGCGTTGAAGACCGAGCGCAGCACGACATCGCAGAATGTCATGACCATCAGGACAAAAAGCGCAAGCGCGGCAAGCAGGGCCGGCAGCCTGGCTGCAAGCTTCATGAAATGCGACACGTCAGTTCCTTTGGAAAGCCGGTGGTCCGGAGAATCCGGACCACCTGATGCGGTCAGTTGCCCGCCATTTCCTTCTTGACCATTTCGTAGGCCGCTTCTGCGTCAAGACCGGCTTCCGTCAGTTCCGCCAGCACCTTGGCCTTGACCTCGTCCGCGATTTTCTCAAAGGCGGCAACGTCGTCTTCGCTCGCCGGCGTGATCTTGGTGCCTTCTGCACCTTTCGTTGCCTCATAGGCGATCTTGTCGGATTTGTCCCAGGCGGCCCCTGCCATGCGGCTGGCCGGTTCACCGAAGACATTTGCGTCCAGCGCCTTCTGGACCTCCTCGGGAAGGCTGTCGAACTTCTCCTGGCTCATGATGATCGCGAAAGAACCGCGATACAGGCCGCCGGGCATGTCATAGAGGTTCTTGGCGACTTCGTTCAGCTTGAAGCCGACGCGCTCGCCGACATTCATGGCAACCGCGTCGGCCGCACCGGATTCGAGGGTCTCGTAAACCTTGGGCGCCGGCACATTGATGCCGATCAGGCCCAGCGCGGCGCCGACATCACCGGCAACGCCGCCGCCGATCCGTGTCTTCAGCCCATCCATGTCGGCAAGGCTTGCAACGTCTTTGCTGGAATGGATCTGCCCCGGACCGTGCGTGTTGAGCGAGATAACCTTCACGCCGCGGTGTTCGTCGAGCTTGTCCAGATGTTCCTCATGGACGCGCCAATAGGCAACGGACGCTGCCTCGGCGCTTCCTTCATAACCGGGCAGTTCGATCAGTTTCGTCGCCACGAAGCGGCCGGGCTGGTAGCCGTGGAAGATAATCGCAATGTCGGCGGCACCATCGAGGATCAGGTCCATCTGTGCCGGCGGCGGCGCCAGACCGAAAACAAGTTCGCCGGAGACCTCGCCGTCCGTCGACTTTTCCATCATGTCGATAAGGCCTGCGAAGATTTCCGTGTTGATGCCGTGCGTGGGCGGCAGCCAGCTTGAAATTTTAAGAACGGTTTCAGCCGAAAGCGCAGATACGCTCAGGCAGAGCGAAACGGCCGTGGCACCTGCAATCCTGATAAGCGACTTCATTTTCCTCTCCCCTGGAATGTGTCTCAAAAGGGCAATTCCTCCGCGCCCGAGACCGACCTTCAAATTTTCCCTTCAACTCGTCTGCTTGTCAAGAAATATGAAACTGCATATATTTTTCGCAGAGAGTGAAGATTCAACCTTTGTTTCAGCGATGACCTGTCACGTTCCGGCCTAATCGTGTAAACGCATGACAAGACACTCTTTTTCCTGTGTTTCGCTGGTTTCAGCCCTGTCCGAAGGGACACGAACAAGCCGGCGCATGTCTCATTCTCCGGTTCGGGCGTATTATTGACCGACCGGACGATAAATGCAAACACAAATGTTGCGCCCTGCAAAATCCGATGCATCCGGGAACCGATCCATTGTATAGGTGGCAGAAAGACAAGGGCACAGACCCAAGGGAGGATCGCATTGGAAATTCCGTTCAAAACCAAACGCATGCTCAATTTCGGTGACTGCGACATTTCCGGGACCGCCTATTTTCCGTCCTATCTGAATATCCTCAACGGCGTGAACGAGGAATTCTGGCTGGAACTGGGCTATCCCTGGCACAAGATCATCTGGGAAGAACGATGGGGCACGCCGACGGTCCACATTTCCAGTGACTTTTCCAGCCCATCCTTTTTCGGGGAAGAGCTTGAATTCGAAGTCACGGTGCAGCGCGTCGGACGATCGTCCGTCACCATTCATCATGAAATCAGCTGCAAGGGCCAGAAACGCTGGTCGAGCACGCAGGTGCTGGCGGCCAGCAACCTGGATGAACATACCTCCATCCCCTGGCCGGATGATGTGAAGGCGGCCCTGCTCGCCTGTATTCCGGCCACTGACTGAAGTCTTCCAGGCTCAGGGCAACAGCTGGATGTTCCCGAACGCGGCATCGCTGTTCAGAATGTCGACCCGCTTGTTCGCGATCCTGATCGCGCCGTCCACCACGGCAAGCTCGTGGGTTGCGGTCAGGGCCAGAAGGAACTGTTCGTCGAGCCGGGTCTCGAC
>JBCBUA010000366.1:0-4218 GCA_039818365.1 Pseudomonadota bacterium | reverse complement strand
TTTTCCGTTTCTTCACGGCCTTTGCCACCGCGTCGATGTCGCGTCCTTCGGGATAGATGTAAAGCGTGGTCGGATTGCCCTCCACGAGGGACAGGATTTCTCTTGATTCAGCCGGCGACCAGGTGGTGCAGCCATTGCTGCGGCCGCCTGTATAGTTCACCAGTTTGCCATAAGGAACGTAGCCATCCTTGTCCGCGTGAGGACTTTTCGGATTCTTGAAACGGCACTGCCATTTCAAAAACACCGCAGGGTGCCCGCCGATCGCCCGTTCTCTGGCATTCGCGGTCTCTCCTTCGCCGTCGAACAAAAGGAACGTCCGGTGAAATGCTTTCCGTTTGCCGGACTGGCGGTAATACCCTTTGAAGGACGTCCGTGTTTCAGCTGTGACATAGGCGCCGCCGGCGGTCAGCTTCGACCCTTCCGCATTGCTGAAATTCCTGGCGCATTGGCGCCCGTTGGAGAAATTGGCGCGCCGCAGTTTCCGGCCATTGCCATAACCCGACGAGACGGCCCGAAAGACCTTTCTTTGTTCGCAAATCACATAGAACCGGCGGCCCGGCTTGCCACCGCGTGTGGTGCTCGGGCGTGTTGCATCCTTGGCAAAATAGCAGGCGTTTCTGACCTTGCCCTGACGCCGCTTTTGTTCGTAGAGCGCACGCGCGCGCTGGAGCACGATCGGAGCAATTTGCCCCTCGGCGGTCCCCACATGTTTTTGCAACCAGGCCGGGATTTTGGAACTCTGCTGGGCCGCAGCCGCCGGGGGCAGTGCTGCAACGGCAGCGGCAGTGAGCAAGACGGCTAACGTCAGATGAGGCCAGGCAAAAGGCAAGGTCGGATCTCCTGCAAATCGCATCTCTTCGATACTACACGCAATGGATCGATTTCACCTCCGAAAAGCCGCGATCACGACCGGTGCCAATCAGAGATCGGTGCAAAACCTACCGTTAGGTCAAGGCTTCTGGCCTTCTTTTGCCGCGTATAAGGCACCCGGCATCACGACGCATCCCGCTTGAACAGCTTTTCAGCCATGACACCGGTGCGGGTTTCCACCGCTTCAAGCGCGTCGAGAATCAGGTCTTCCCGGAAACGCCTGCTGACCACCTGCACCGCGACCGGCATTCCCTCATGCATGCCGGGTGAGACGATGCCCGCTGGAAAGCCCATGTAGTTCATGGCGAAGGACCAGATGCCGCATCCGAGCACTTCCATGATGCCGTCCTTTCCTTCCGCATCTCGGTTCCAGGCATAGGTGGGCGACGGCAAGAAAGGGCACAAAACGAGCGGAGTGCGTTCAAACAGGAGATTCCACTGGCGAATGAAGTGAGAGCGCCGTGCCATCTGATGCAGCAGTTCGTCATCCCTGAAAGGTGGAAACAGTTCAAAATACTCGTCGAACATCCGGTTGATTTCCGGGCTGCCGTGACGCCTCACATCGTTCAGCATCAGGACGTTGACCTCGCCCATCAAGGCACGGTAACCCGTCTCGCCGATTTCGCTGATATCGGGCGTCTCGATCTCGACGACCTCATAGCCGGCATCGCGCAGGCAGTCTCGGGCAGTCTCCAGTGCCTGGGCAATCGCGGGATGGAGCTCGAACTGGTAGGTGTTTGCCGTAAACCCGACCTTGATCGGGTTCTCCGGATCGGGACCTTCGAATGGAACGGGAACCTGCCAGGGATCGTGCGGATCGTATGTGATGGCAGATTTCATGGCGAGCCGCACATCGCGCACTTCCCGGCAGATGACACCCTGGACCGACATCAATTGGGCGAGCATGCCGCGCTCGGCTTTTTGCGACGGATTCCATGCCGGGGTGCGGCCAAGCCCCGGCTTGACGGTGACCGCACCCGTTGCGGCGGCCGGGAAGCGCAGTGAGCCGCCGATATCATTTCCGTGCGCGATCGGCCCCATGCCACTCATGACTGCCGCAGACGCGCCTCCGGAGGACCCGCCGGGCGACGCCCATTCGTTCCAGGGGTTGGCGGTGCGTCCATGCAGTTCGTTGGTTGTCGTCGCGCGAAACGAGAATTCCGGTGTGTTCGTGCGCCCGATGACGATGGCACCGGCATTGGTGAGGTTCTTCACGAACGGCGCGTCATCCGGCGCGATGACATCAGAGAACGCCTTTACCCCATTCGTGGTCGATCTGCCCTTTTGGTCGACATTGACCTTGATGGTCACGGGGACGCCGTGCAGAGGGCCGACCGGTCCGGATTTGCCTTGAATGGCGTCGAGATTGCGGGCGGCTTCAATTGCTTCGTCGCCCATGTCATCGACAACGGCATTCAGGTCCGTGTTGATGGCACGCATACGCTCCACGGTGCCTGTCACAACGGCTTCTGCCGTCGTTTCGCGCTGTGCGACTTTTTCTGCAAGTTCACTGGCACTCAACTGCCAGACTGGTTTTTCCGCCATGAATGAAGGCCCCCGCGTGCAGCCGAATTGCGCAATCAGTTTCTCTACAAAACACAGTTGCATCATCTTGGTACTAGAGCCGGTGGCTCCGGACAACACTTCAGAACGGCTGTGCAAAAAACATGAGAAGGGAGCCGTTCGTCGGTGTGGTCCGGGTTCATTGCCCGGGTCGCGGCAAGATCACTCCATCACACCGGCTCATCATCCCCGGGTGGCGAGCTCCGAAGTCAGCCGTGTGCCGGCATAACCACCGAAATCGGCGGTTGCGCCCCGGGATCAGAACTCAGCCCGCATACCCGAACACCCGTGGCAGCCAGAGCACAAGCCCCGGAAAAAGGATCAGGGCGGCAAGCGCAGCCAGCAAGACACCCAGAAACGGCCAGATCTCCCGGATGATTTCGTTGAGCGGAATGCGGGTGACCGCGTTGATGACAAACAGGAGGATGCCATAAGGGGGCGTGATCAGACCGATCATGCAGTTGACGACCGCGACCACGCCGAAGTGAACGAGGTCGATGCCAAGTTCGCGGCATGTCGGTATGAACAGCGGAATGATGACCAGGATGATCGTCGTGGCGTCCAGAACGCATCCCAGAAGCAGAAGCAGAATATTGACCGTTACCAGAAAGACCAGCGGGTGGACGTCCAGTCCGACCAGCTGCGCCGCCATGAGTGTCGGGATGTTTTCCGATGCGACGATGTAGTTCAGGATCAGCGCGCCGCCAATCACGATGCCGACCGCCGCGGACGACCGGGCGCTCTCCACCAGGATCTCGTAGAGCTTGCCAAGCGACAGGGCACGATAGAAAAGTCCCGCCAGGATGAGCGCATAAAAGGCGGCGACGGCGGCAGCTTCGGTCGGGGTCGTGACACCGCCGTAGATGCCGTAAAGAAGGATCGCGGGCATCAACAGGGCCGGGAAGGCATTGACAGTCAGCCGGGGCAGTTCAACCAGGGGAACCGCCGGTTCCAGCGCGAAGTTCCTGCGATGCGACAGCCAGATGTTGAGCCCCATGAGGACAGCGCCCATCAGAAGGCCCGGCACAATTCCTCCCAGAAACAGGTAGCCGATCGAGGTGTTGGAAACGAGCGCGTAAAGCACCATCGGGATCGAGGGCGGAATGATCGGCCCGATGGTGGCCGAAGCAGCGGTGATGGCGGCGGCGTATCCGCGTGTGTAATGACCGCTCTTGGTCATCATCTCGATAATGATCTTGCCGATCCCTGCGGCGTCGGCCACAGCCGATCCGGACATGCCGGAAAAGATTAGGGACGCAACGATATTGACGTGGCCAAGGCCTCCGCGGAAGCGGCCCACCAGCGCGATGCAAAATTGCAGCAGCCGGTCGCTGATCGTTCCCGCATTCATGATGTTGGCAGCGACGATGAACAGGGGAACAGCCAGCAGCACAAAGCTGGAATAAAGCCCGTCCATGAGTACCTTGCCCGCAAGCCCGATATCCTGTCCCGCGGCAAACAGATAGACCAGGGAGGACACCAGGATCGCATAGGCAATCGGCGCGCCGATACCTGCCAGCAGAAACAGCGTTCCGAGGCACAGCAGGAATGGGAGACTCATTCGCCTTGCCTCGGATCATCGTGGCCGGGCGCATCCGGGACACCATATCGGAAGGCTTGCCAGACGGTCCAGAAGTAGCGCGCGGAGACAGCGGCTAGAAACAGCATGTAGACCACATAAAGGTCGCGCATCCTGATCCAGTCGCCGAACAGCGTTCCGAGGCACAGCAGGAATGGGAGACTCATTCGCCTTGCCTCGGATCATCGTGGCCGGGCGCATCCGGG
>JBCBUA010000365.1:0-4233 GCA_039818365.1 Pseudomonadota bacterium | reverse complement strand
CTGGAATGGCTTGTGCATAGCGGCTTCGAAGTCGATCGGCGCACAACAGCGACGGATCGTTTCTTCCGCGCCCGGCGCCTCATTTGGGAGCATGATTTCACGGTTGGCGTTGGTTTGAATGACGCCCTTTCCGGGTTGGGGTCGGGACGATCCGTCGAGCAGGCCTTCGCCAGTCATGTGAAGATGGGGCCGCATTCCTACGCGCGTGCCATTCGCCTTCACAACTCCCGCCGCAGACTGCTGGACAGAAGCAATTCGGGCGAATCCGTCGGCAATATCGCAGCGCGCGAGGGTTTTTGGGACTGCAGCCGGTTTGCGCTTTATTACCGCAAGCATTTTGGAGAACAGCCTTCGGAGACGCGGAAGAAGACCGGGGGCAAGCGGGGGTCCTCGAGTTTCGGTTCGCACGCCAGGCGCTTTCGCCATTGACCGGGACACATCCCTTGAAATCTGGCCTTGGCGGTACCCGCCACTTGTGTCGAAGGCGGCGTGATGCCCTGATCCCTGACGCGTGGTGCAGCGCGAACCGGTCCAAGCGGCAAGCGGCACTTCAAATTTAATCGAATAGGTTGCAGTTTCACTCACCTCGACCTGCGAAACGAAGTTCTTGCAGCTCCAACGTCGCGTGCGAACAGGTGACCGGACTGGAAATGGGAATTGATCTGCTCCCCCGGATAGACCACCGGAAACGAGGTGAGCTGAGACGACACGCTCAAAGATGCGTGGGGATACCGTTGCTTGAGGAGCCGGTCACCGGCTTTCTGACGAAGCTTGAGCAACGCGCAACGCAATCCTTGGCAATCCCGGTTCAACGTTCAGAGAGTTGTCGCAATTGTGCAAGTTGAAAGGGCAGTCGTGGCACATGCCGTTTGGCGACATGTGCCGGAGACTCGCCATGGCCTGGGAAGCGCCCCGCCGAGGCAGCACCAAGAAACAAGATCAACTTTTAATTGCACGAATCACTTAACTAAACCGGGCTTATTTTTCGAAACGCTCAATCTTTTTTCCATTCGTCCGAAACAGGGGCGACCGTGATATAAGTCACTTTCAGCCTGCAAAAACCTCCTTAGATTTTCAAGAATATTAATCTGCCCTGTCACAAACCTCATCTTGGGGGACGAACGTTGGATCTGATCAGCAATATCCTGAAACACATCACCGTCAAAAACAGGGTTACGGGATTGCTGAGCTTGCGCGGCGACTGGGCGTTTGAATCTCCCGAAGCGGATGAAGCCGTTTTCCATTGCGTCTTCAAGGGAACGGCTTGCGTAACCTTCCGCGGTGAGACAATTCACCTGAAACAGGGTGACATGGTCATGTTCACGAAGGGCCACGGTCATGTGCTTGGGAGCGCACCGAACGCGCCGATGATCACCTTTGCGGAAAACGACACCCGCGTCCGCATGCACGACGTGCATGCCGGTGAAGTGTGTGAAGTCGTCAAGAATTCCGAAGGCGAAGAAACCTCCATCATCTGCGCACGCTTCAATTTCAGCAGCCAGACGGCCAAAGGTCTTGTGGATCACTTCGCGGACCAGGTCGTTCTGCAGGATCCGAAACACTCCAGCTTCACGGCCCTGGAGCCGGTCTTGCGCGCGGTCGCAGACGAAGCGCACTCGGACGATCCCGGGGCACTGGCCCAGCTCGATGGGCTCGTCAATCTGCTGTACATGTCGTTCATGCGTGGATGGCTGAAGGACAACGCACCGGAAAAATCCGGCTGGGTTGCCGGTCTGAAAGACCCCAAGATCGCAAAGGCTCTGCAGCTGATCCACGCCGATCCCGGCAAGGACTGGCAGGTGACGGACCTCGCGGCGGAGGTTGGAATGTCACGCTCCAACTTCGCGGCGCGCTTTTCCGAAGTCACCGGTGTCACACCGGTCCGTTACCTCACACGCTGGCGCTTGATCATGGCGGCCAATCAGCTCGAGAAGGAACCCAACCTGGCGATCGGCTCGATTGCGCTGGCGGTCGGGTACGATTCCGAACCTTCCTTTTCAACTGCCTTCAAACGGGAGTTCGGCAGTCCTCCGGGAACGTGGCGAAAACACCGGCTCAACGGCGCTGCTTCGAACTAGGGTACGGGGTCGCAAACGTCACTCCAGATAGGCACTGTCAGGCGCGGGCGCGGGTATGATCTCGTCCAGGATCGCGCCGGCCTCGTACCCCAGAAGATCGACTTCCATCCGCTGCGGGTCACCGAAGGCCCAGGCACCGACAATCCTCTGCATGCGCACATACCCCGCATAGTCGATCATCTTGTCCTTGCCGTGGGTATCGACTGCAAAAAGCACCTGGCCCGCATCCATCTTGCCGGGCATCACCCGCTGAAGATAGAGCCGGACCACATTGACCGCACGGACATCCGGACCGCCATGGCTGACCACATAGATCCGGTCCCATTCATCCGCGGAAAGATCTGCACGGGCCGCGGACACGGCGCGATGAAGCGCTTCCAGTTCCGTGCGGGCTGCATCGCGCATGTTGGCCGCCCAGACCGGGCGCATGCCGTTGATCGCCGACGAAACCTCCTCCCGTGATAGAGCATCCGCAGAGAGCGCCCCATCAATGAACCTATCTGCCATGCCAAGCATCTCGCGCTGCCTGGAGATCGTGTCGGCGGGAAGATCAAGAGTGTCGATCGCAGACAGAAACGTCGTGATTTCGGTCCTGATGACGGTGAACTCCGTCTTCATACGCGCTTTTGCGGCGTCATCCTGCGGCCACGGGGTGACCGCGCCGATGATCCCGAGCAGAACATGGGAGACGGTTTTGAGCTCGTTGTAGCCGCGCCCGTCCCGGGGATATGTCTTTTCGCCGTCCTTCGTGACAACAGTCACGTCGCGGGCAATGAGCATGATCGGACGGGTCCTCGCCGTCAGCTCCGCCTGGCCGCGGCGCAGGATCGAGAGCATTGCGCGGTCGAAATTGCGCAATGCCGTTTCGGCGCTTTCCTGTTCTCCATCTTCGGCGAAACCGCCCGTGACAATGCCGGCCAGTATGGCAGCGGCAAGAAACGGCGCCGCGAATGCGGTGCGCAGCGTGTCGAAAACACCCATTTCCCCTCTCCCCGGTTGCCGTTCCCAGCCCTGGAAGCGGCCTTCGTCAACCGCCCTTCACGCCGGCAACATTTACGTAAAGCGCATAGACCGAATGGCTTGCGGCCATGAAAAGGCGGCTGTTCGCCCGCCCCCCGAAGCACAGGTTTGCGCAGCGCTCCGGCAGCACGATGCGGCCGATCGGCGTCCCATCCGGCGCAAAGATCATGACACCGTCCAGATCAGCCGACCCCATCCCCCAGCCACACCACAGGTTGCCTTCCACATCGACACGGAAGCCGTCGGGCGTACCGGGTCCGGCATCGATCAGGATACGCTTGCCCGCGATCGACCGGCCATCCTCGGCAACATCATACGCGAGGATCTTCCGATGCGGAACGCCGCGCGATTCCACGATGTAGAGTTTGCTCTCGTCGGGAGAAAACGCCAGTCCGTTCGGTCCGAGAATATCGTCGGCAACAATCGATGCCTCCCCTGTCTCCGGGTCGAACCGGTAGACGTTCTGGCCGAGTTCCGGCTCCGACCTGTGACCCTCATAGTTTCCCAGAATGCCGAACGGCGGATCGGAAAACCAGACCGTCCCGTCCGACTTAACAACCACATCATTGGGAGAATTCAGCCGCTTGCCGTCGAACCTGTCGATCAGGACCGTGATCGTGCCGTCATATTCGGTCCGCGTCACCCGCCGGCCGCCATGCTCGCATGTGATCAGGCGGCCCTGCCGGTCCCGGGTCTGGCCATTGCCGAAGTTCGACGGCTCTCGATAGGCGGACACCGCGCCGGTGACTTCGTCCCAGCGCATGATCCGGTTGTTTGGAATGTCGCTCCACAGCAGATAACGGCCGTCCCCGAACCAGACAGGCCCTTCGTTCCAGCGGCACCCGGTGGCCAGCCTTTCAACACCGGCGAGCGGGAGTTTCAGCGCGTCGAACCTGGGATCAAGCGAAATGACGGACGGATCGGGGTAGCGGGTCGACGGCGACCAGCCGCCGATCTGATTGTTGTCGTTTGACATTCTTTCACACATTCTTGGCAGACGGATGGATGAGCGGGGTTCAGCGAACCGGGCCTGGATTGAACTGAACCGGACCAGGCCCGGGTCGCGCATATTCTGCGCAGGTCTTTGAAGCGGTCGCAACCGCATGCGCGCGTCCCGCGCGACCGGACAGCGATG
>JBCBUA010000364.1:0-4237 GCA_039818365.1 Pseudomonadota bacterium | reverse complement strand
CAACGAGTTTCCCGACGATGGCGCCGATGAACTGATTGCACGCCTCCCTGACGTGGAGGATATCGCCACCCGGGGCACCTATGCCGATGACACGGCAGGCCGGGTCATGGCGCGCAAGTTCGTGGCGCTGCGCGAAGACTGCACGGCTGGTGAAGCCGTTGAGCAGATGCGCGACGAGGCCGACCGGATACGACGGATTTTCACCGTTTACGTCACCGATGCAAGCGGCAGGCTCACCGGCACCGTGGAAGTCGGAAAACTGCTGCTTGCGCAAGATGATGTGCTGCTCAAGGACATCATGAACCGGGATGTGATCGCGGTTTCCACCGATACCGATCAGGAAGAAGTGCTGCGTCTCGCCCGCAAGCGCGACATGCGCACGGTCCCCGTTGTCAGTGGCGAAGGCCACCTGATCGGGCGGATCACGCCGAAACAACTCACCCGGATCGCGGCGGACGAGGCCAACGAGGACATGCTGCTGATGAGCGGTGTCTCCGGGGAAGCACGCTCGGACGATACGGTCTTGCGGATCGTCCGCGGACGCCTGCCCTGGCTCTTGGCCGGGCTCGTCGGAGCCAGCGTGGCCGCGACGGTTGTCGGCTCCTACGAAGACCAGCTCGCTGAAGCGGCGATCCTGGCCGCCTTTATTCCGGTGACCATGTCGATGGCCGGAAATGCCGGTCTCCAGGCCTCCGCGGTCGCCGTTCAGGGGATCGCGACCGGCGCGCTCTGGTCCGGCGACATCGTCTTCCGGCTGCTGAAGGAGTTCCTTGCGGCCCTCCTCAATGGCGCTGTTGCGGGAACCCTTCTTGGAATTCTTGTTCTGGTGGCCTCAATGATCGTACCGCTCGAAGCGCCGGACCGGCTGGCACTGGCAACGTCGCTGTCGCTGCTTTGTGTCACCACGCTGGCGGCGATGGTCGGCGCAACGGTTCCGATCATCCTGGACAGGATCGGCATCGATCCGGCCATGGCCATCGGCGTCTTCATCACCTCGTCCAACGACGTTCTCGGCGTCCTGATCTTCTTCCTGATGGCAACGACGTTCTACATGGCCTGATGGCCCGGAACCGGCGGACGCCCGCCGTCACCGGGTGATTGATTGGATCGTCGCCCCCCGGACGCCGTCAGGCGGTTTCCAGGATCAGCACCGCAGCATCGAACTCGGTCCGTTTGTAGGCACGGATCTGCGCCGCTTCCGCGTCCTCGCCCCAGCGTTCGATGTTGTGGTCCTCTTCCACATGCGCCGCCGTCCAGGCCGCCTCCGCATCGACCCGGCCTTCGCGCAGCCCAAGCGCAAGCAGTGCAGAGCCTGTCAGGCTGGTGACCGTGTGAAGCGCGGCAAGACGCAGTGCCGTTTCACCGGCAAGGCGCTCCTTGTAGGACGCAAGAAGGGCGTCCGGCTGCGCGGCATGGATCACCCCTTCAATCAGCACAAACCTGCCGCCCAAAAGATCTCCAGCCCAGTCAACCACCGGG
Source organism: Pseudomonadota bacterium (assembly GCA_039818365.1). Classification (GTDB taxonomy): domain Bacteria; phylum Pseudomonadota; class Alphaproteobacteria; order Rhizobiales; family Stappiaceae; genus Roseibium. The sequence goes on along the minus strand of JBCBUA010000364.1, from coordinate 2,758 downwards.
TCCCAGAGCATCCGCTGCGTGTCGACGAGGCTCTGCGGGTCGTCCGCGCGATAACAGAGCGCATCGTTGCCGGCAAACCTGACAATGTCGTCCAGCACCTCGCCCGCGCGTACGCTCACCGCGTCCAGCGCCGAATTGGTGATCCTTGTAAGCGGCATCGTTGCCGGGTTGATCTCTTTTTCCTGGGCAGCCCACTCCGCGGAAACGGACGCCGCCAGCTTTTCGTTCGGCAAGGAGAGCGATGCCTTTCCAGGCGTCTTTACCGGTCTTCCGTCGAGATGAATGACGTAGCCGCGATCCGTTTCCGCGTAAGTGGCTTCCTTGTAGAAACGCTTCGGCAGTTCGCGCTTGGAAAGGTCACGCGCGCGCTGCTCGGGATCCTTGGCAGCCTCCTCATGCAGGGTCTCAAGAAAATCACGCATCAAACTGTTTCCTTGTCCAAATTAAGTGTTTGGGAGAGCGCGTCATCCAGATGATCGAAACTGTGAATGATCGTGTCAGCGCCCTCCACGGCAAGCCGCGCATGATCATGGTATCCCCATGTCACGCCAATGGTCCTTATGCCCGCCGATTTGGCCATGGCCATGTCGAACCCGGTATCACCGATCATGACCGCTCGTTCCCGAAGCACACCCGTCTCCGACAAGGCCCGCTCGATCATGTCCGGGTGCGGCTTGGACGGGGACGTATCGGCTGTCTGGATCGTCGCGAATTTGCCGTGCAGACCGTGCGTGTCCTGCATGTGTTTCACCCCGCGCAGGGCTTTGCCGGTTGCAATGCCAAGCAGGAAGTCGTCCCGCGCATGGAGACGCTCGACGGCTTCGCGTGCACCGGGATAAAGCGGATCGATTTCGAGCCCCTCCGCCCGCCGAGCCCATTTGGCCTGACGATAGGCGTCGGCCATCGCGGGTACCTTTTCCAGATGCGCCTCACCGACGAGATCGGCAAACGCCTCTTCAAGGGACCGGCCCACGATCGACAGGGCCGTCTTGCGGTCGGGCATCGTCAATCCCACGGCCTCGAACCCCACCTGAAGCCCATGAAAGATGGTGTTCTGACTGTCGACCAGCGTGCCGTCGACATCGAAAATGATCAGATACATGAGGAAACCTGTGCGCATTCAGCCAAGGCCCGCATGTGCAGTGTTTTGCGGCCCGGGTCAAGGGACATTTCGCACGCTGGGCGGCGGCCGCCCTGCACCGTTCCCTTTTGCCCGTCATGTAGGTGGGCCAAAGCCGGAAAGCGGGTCACAGACGGCCAAGTTGACGCGGTCTCTGCCTGGAAAATCCGTTTGCGGCACATGTGCCTGAAATTTGCCGCTTTGTGGTGGTTTGGGGAGCCTGCACTTCCCGTAAGGTCTTGTTAACCATGTTCGTAAACCGTCCGGTTACAATACCCACGGATACTCGTGCAGGTGGTTGGACGCACTCGTTTGGGACAGGTTGTCACCAAATCCGAACAGTTTTGGAACGCAGTTGACCGACTGTGTCCGGTGGGATGGTTGTGCCGCAATGCAAGAGATCGAACAGCAGAAACATGTCAGGCCTGAAAGGCCGAAGTTGCAGCGCAAGTTTCCCCTGCGCACCTTCGGCATCGTGTTTGTTATGGCAGCGCTTGCCTTTGGCCTGCTTGTCTACGGACCCGTTCTGACATCGTCGGGCGACCGCGTGGCCGTGTCTCAACAGGATCAACGGGTCCTGGCGCTTGCCGCGCCCGCGGCACTCGCCCCGGCCAAACCGCGAACGGCGGTTGGTGCTCCGGCATCAATCCGCGACCCGAACAAACCGGTCAGCGCGGCTCCGGTCGCGACCGACATCGGGACATCGCCGCTACAATCCGTGCGCTTCGCGGATGATAGGGTGTTTTTGACGACCTCTGCAGCGCTGAATAACGAGCGCAGCAAGAAAATCGCGAAACTCAAGCTCGCGGTCAAGCTCGCACATCTCAGGTTTGCCCAGCATCTGGCCATTGCACGGGCTGAGCGCGTAGAGGTGGCAGCCCAGCTGGCGCTTGCCCAGCCTGCCCTTGTTGAACCCCTTGTCGCTGTTCGTGTGCCGGGCACAAAACCGCCGGCACCTGTCCGCTCCGCTGCGGTGCGCACCAAGCCGGATGCCGGCATTTCTCAAACCCCGGCACCTGTCCTTGCCTATGCCACACCCGGCATTCCGGAAGAAGAAGGCAAGAGCGGTTTCGGCGGACTTGGCAAGATCTTCAACGGCCTGAAGGGCGGTCTTCCGGGCCGCGGCAGCGGCATTGCCGTTTATGACATTAGCGCTGCGGTCGTGCACATGCCGGACGGAACAAAGCTTGAGGCGCATTCCGGCATAGGCCACCGGAAGGACAATCCGAAATATGCCCATGTCAGGAACCTCGGACCGACCCCGCCCAACATCTACGACCTGAGAATGCGCGAACGACGCTTTCACGGGGTCGAAGCCATCCGCATGCTGCCGCGAGATCTCGCCGCGATGAAGGGACGCGACGGCATGCTGGCACACAGCCCCCTGCTCCGCCGCTCCAATGGCTCTCATGGCTGTGTCGCCTTCAAGGACTACAACAAGTTCCTGAAAGCCTTCAAAGCCGGCAAGGTGAAGAAAATCATCGTGGTTCCCTCGATGGAGAAACTGCCGAAATACATGGCCAAACTCAACAGGGGCACGGACGCCTGAGTTCGGTTGAACACCTTGCCCTCAAGCAGCAGATTGGCTAAAGACAGCGAAGTCCCGTCCGGAGCTTTTCCTTGACCAAGATACTGGCT
>JBCBUA010000363.1:0-4259 GCA_039818365.1 Pseudomonadota bacterium | reverse complement strand
ATCCGAAGGCCTCAACTGACGCTCCGGGCGTGTTGAGCCTTTCGAGCCGCTCGAGGGCCTCGGTCAGATCAGGCTGATGTCCAACGGGCACAGGCCACATGACGAAATGCATCTTTTCCATGGTGCCGAACCAATCCGCGCGGCGTGCATAAATGCGCCTGTGAACCGTCTGAAACACGAATTTCTCCAAAGAGATGACGTCCCGCCAGACCGAGAGGTTCGGGATCACCCTGGGATCATCCATGATCACGGTTGTTTCCCCCTTGGCCGCGTCTTCGACCAGACGCCAGACGAAGCCTTCGCTTCGTTCGGCAACAGCATTCACCCTGTTGAGATTATTGACGAAATCAGAGACGCGCGGATCGCTGATCTCGTATTTGAGCCTGGCAATGTTCAGTTCCGCGATGTGGTTTTCCGGCATCTGGCTCTACCTCGTTCATGGACACCTGCGTCTCGTCATGTGCGCTTGCACGGGTATCGAAGCAACGTTATAAAGTAACGCGTTACGAAATTTTCTCTGGAAGACGGTTCGACACATGACACCTTCTAACACGTTCACAAATACCGCAAGGAAATCCGGCCGCACGCTGACACGATCGGTTGTTGCCGGGTCCTTCGCCCTGGCCGCGGGCATGACGGCAGCAAAAGCAGACGCGCCAAGTGTCGTTACGACGATCAAACCGATCCATTCCATCGCCGCGGCGGTCATGGAAGGCGTCGGGGAACCTGAAATCATCATCGACGGTGCCGCATCTCCGCACGGGTTTGCGCTGAAACCATCGCAAGCAGCCCTGATCCAGGGTGCGGACGTTGTCTTCTGGGTCGGACCGTCCCTGTCCGCTTCGCTGGCGAAACCGATCGAGGCGATGGCTGCCGACGCGGTTGAAGTCGAGTTGCTTGACGCCAAGGGTGTCGACCTGCTGCCCTACCGCGAAGGAGCGAACTTCGACGCGCACGATCATGATCACGGCGATCATGAGGAGCATGCCGCGCACAGCGATCATGACGACCACGATCACGAAAAGCATGCAGATCATGATGATCATGACCATGACAAGCATGAAGAACACGCCGAGCATGATCACGACGACCATGATCATGAAAAGCACGCCGATCATGATGATCATGACCATGACAAGCATGAAGAACACGCCGAGCATGATCACGACGACCATGATCATGAAAAGCACGCCGATCATGATGACCATGATCACGACAAGCATGAAGAACACGCCGAGCATGATCACGACGAGCATGATCATGAGGAGCACGCCGGTCACGATGATCACGACGGACACGACCACGCAGGCGGCATGGACCCGCATATCTGGCTGAACCCGGACAACGGCATCGCCATCGCGGCGGCCATGGCGGAAACGCTTTCAGAAGTCGATCCGGACAACGCGGCAACCTACAGGGAAAATGCCGCGGCTTTCGCAGACCGGATTGAAGCGCTGGAAGGCGATCTCGCCAAGACACTTGAGCCGGCGAAAGGAAACAACTTCGTGGTCTTCCACGATGCCTACCACTATTTCGAACACCATTTCGATATCGAAGCCAGTGGCGCGATCACGCTCACACCGGAAACGGTCACAAGTGCCAGCCGGGTTGCCGAGATCAAGGACCAGATGTCCGATCTGAACGTGACCTGCGTCTTCCAGGAGCCGCAGTTCGAAGCCAAGCTTGTCGATGTCGTTCTGGAAGGAACCGATGCACGCAAGGGCACGCTTGATCCGCTTGGAACAGAGCTTCAAAACGGACCGGATCTATATCCGAACCTCCTGAAAAACATGTCGCAATCTCTCGCGGACTGCCTGTCCGGACAATCCTGACGGTCGATGGGCCTGGCTGCGGTCGGTCAGGCCCAGGCGACCGGCAGTGATTGTCAAACCGCATAAGGTCTGAAAGACCGTGCCATAAAAAAACGCCGGGCAAACAGCCCGGCGTTCTTCGTTGATGCGTGTGGAAATCAACCGGCGGAGCGTGCCTTTTCGCGCACTGCTTCCGTCTTTTCGATCGCCTTCAGCAGGTAGCGGTCGCGATCGTAAATGTCGGAATAGTAGCCAATGCCGCTTCCGTCCAGTTCAGGCCAAGCGGTGAAATAGGACACATAGACCGGGATATCGCCCGTGACCTTTTCCTGCTCGTTCTGGCCGGCGGCAATCCGGGAACTCACGTAGTCCTTGGACTTGCCCAGAACGGCCGCTGCCATGCCCTTGGGATCATGCAGCCGGATACAGCCGTGGCTGTAGGCGCGCACATCCTTGTTGAACAGGTTTTTCGACGGCGTGTCATGCATGTAGATGTGGTGCCGGTTGGGGAAAAGAATCTTAACTTCGCCCAACGCATTCGAGCGGCCCGGATATTGCCTCACATTCACCGACGTCTGCTTCGCGGCAACGGCATACCAGTTGACCGAGGCTGACGAAATCTTCCGTCCGCCCGGCGTCGTGACCTCGTAGCCGGCCCGGTCGAGATAGGACGGATCCCGCGCAAGCTTGGGCACCATTTCGTTGACAATGATCGAGTACGGAACGCCCCAATACGGGTTGTATTCGACGATTTCGATCTTGTCGTAGAAGAAATTGGTCTGGTTGGACTTCTTTCCGACGACAACGCGCATCGACAACGGGTCTTCGCCCGGCGCGGTGTATGTCGCGGTGAACGCCGCCTGGTTGATGAAAACCTTCCGCGTCCCGAGTTCTTCGGGCATCCAGCGGCTCCGCTCCATCGCCAGTTCGACCTTGGCGATCTTGGCGGCATTGGTTTCACCGACAAGTGCCTTGATGGTGTTCTTTCCGACGATGCCGTCCGGCGTCAGCCCGGCTTCCTTCTGAAAGGCCTTCACGAGATTGACGAGGCCCGGGTCATAGTCGTCGGTTTCCTGATAACCGTTCAGCGTTTCGGCATGAGCCGATTTCAGTTCGGCCGACCCGTTCTTGACGATTGCCGCGACGATGTTCTTCATTTCCGGGCTTGCCTTGCCGGCTTTCAAGAACGTTCCAGGCGCAATCACGATCTGGTCGGCCTCTTCATCCTCGGCCTTCAGCCGCTCCAATTCGGCAGCAAGCGCCTTGAAATGATCATTTTGCGGTTGATGGGCAGCCAACTCGCGTTTCACATCCCCGGCCGCAGCTAATCCTTCAAGGGCCGCAACCAGATCAACGTCGTGCCTCGGCAGGTCGTGATACTCGGAAATCTTGTTGGGATCGACCCTGCCGCGTGTCGCATCCAGAATGTAAGACAATGCGGCAGCGCTCATCTGCATTTCAAAGCGCATCAGCGCTGCATCGCGATCCGCGTCCGAAAGACCTGCAAGAGCCGGAAGCGGTACGAAATAGTCCGCCGGGACCAGCGCATAGGTGTCAGCGGACGACATTTCGCTACGTGCCTTTGCAGCCCTGGAGGTGACGCTGCCGTCTTCGATCCAGACAAAGTCCGGATGCTCGCGATAATAGGCGATCAGCGCCTCACCGACCTCGGGAAGCACGGTCACCGAAAGGCCCTTCAGCGCCGGACGGGCTTCATCGAATGCCGTCAGCAAGGAGGGTTCAACCGGAGCAGCATCAGTCCCCACCTTTGCAGCGTCAGCGTCTCCGGCAGTTTCGGCCGCCGGCTGAAGTTCCGCCGTCTTCTTTTCCGAGAGCGGCGTCAGAGACACCTTCTTCATCGTGTCGGGCGTGTAATTGAGATAGCGCGGCGCAGCGACTTTCACGGATACAGCTTTTTTCCGCAGGTCTTCCTGCCGCTGGCGTTCCTGCTGCCTGCGATGGTTTTCAGGGTTGAAAAGGCGCTGGAACAACCCCTGTGCGGATGCCGGGTCCGGCATGGCGACGCTGAAGCCGGATGCGAGCACGGTCGCCATAAGGCAGGCTTTCAGCGAATTGACAGCCAGCTTTCCAGCGCTGCCATTCTGTGAGCCGCCACGGGTGCCCGTCGCATTTTTCATCTTGTTTGCTTGCATTGTCTCAACCCACGAATTCGTAAACCGGTCAAAAATCGGCGCGCAACCCCAAGCCGTCACTCGTTGCATGCCGACGAATATCATTTGCCCGGAAGGCTGCCCTCCCGCACCAAGTCCCTTCGCGTTGCGACTGTGTCCTGCCGGATAACGTCCGGGAAACAGCCGCGAAATACGAAAAGCAAACTGGTTAATACTATATCAGTCTTGATGAGATGGTTAAGAGCAAGCTTCATTCACAGTTTTTGAATTCAAATCAGTGTGACGAATTTGCCGCTAATGGCCGCCATCATCGAGG
>JBCBUA010000362.1:1708-4266 GCA_039818365.1 Pseudomonadota bacterium | reverse complement strand
CGAATTCGAAGCCGGAATATTTCTGAAGAACGGCCCAGTCGCCTTCTTCCTTCAGCTCATCGATGATGTTGTAGGTCGGAGCAGCCACGACGAGCGGGGCGTTGAACTCGACGCTGCCGGAGGCCTTTTCCAGATTGCGCAGCATCTGGGCGACGATCTTCACGTCTCCCTTGTGCACCATGCAGGACCCGACAAAGCCCAGATCGACTTTCTTCTCCGCCCGGTAATGCGAAATCGGACGGATGGTGTCGTGAGTATAGCGCTTGGAGACATCGGCGTTGTTCACGTCCGGATCGGCAATCATCGGTTCGTTGATCTCGTCGAGGTCGACAACGACTTCTGCAAAATACTTGGCGTTGTCGTCGGGCGCGAGCGCAGGCTTTTCACCGGACCTGATTTCCGCGATCCGCTTCTCGGCGATATCGATCAGGCCCTGCAGCATCTGCGCATCGTTGTCCATGCCCTTCTCGATCATGATCTGGATGCGGTGCTTCGCGATTTCCAGCGACTCGATCAGGGTCTCGTCCTCGGAGATGCAGATGGAGGCCTTGGCCTTCATCTCCGCGGTCCAGTCGGTGAAGGTGAAGGCCTGGTCGGCCAGCAGCGTGCCGATATGCACCTCGATGATGCGGCCCTGGAAGACGTTGTCGCCGAACTGTTTCAGCATCTGCGCCTGGGTCGCATGGACCACGTCGCGGAAATCCATGTGATCGGCCATGGCACCCTTGAAAGTCACCTTGACGGATTCGGGGATCGGCATGGTCGCCTCGCCGGTCGCAAGGGCAAGCGCAACGGTGCCGGAATCGGCGCCGAACGCCACGCCCTTGGACATCCGGGTGTGGCTGTCGCCGCCGATGATGATCGCCCAGTCATCCACGGTGATGTCGTTCAGCACCTTGTGAATGACGTCCGTCATGGAATGGTAGACGCCCTTCGGATCGCGCGCCGTCACAAGACCGAACTTGTGCATGAAGGCCATCAGCTTGGGCGTGTTGGCCTGTGCCTTCAGGTCCCAGACCGATGCCGTGTGGCAGCCCGACTGGTAGGCACCGTCGACGCTCGGTGACAGAACCGTCGCGGCCATCGCCTCAAGTTCCTGCGAAGTCATCAGACCGGTCGTATCCTGCGACCCGACAATGTTGACCTTGACCCGGACGTCCGATCCGGCATGCAGGACAGTGCCCGGTGTCACGCCACGCGCATTTGCGTTGAAGATCTTTTCAACGGCGGTCAGGCCCTGCCCTTCATGGGAGATTTCCTTGGACGGTGCGAAGGCGGATTTCAGCTCGATCCCGAGCGTTTCGCAGGCAAAGCTCTGCAGCTTCTTGCCGAAGACGATCGCATAGGAGCCGCCAGCCTTGATGAATTCAAGCTTCTGAGGCGAGAAGGAGGAACTCAGGTCGGCGTGCTCTTCATCACCGGCTTCGTTGAGCAGTTTCTTGCTCTTGGTGTTGATGGTCAGGACCGTTCCCGTCTCCACCGAATATTTCTGCTCCAGAACCGGGTTGCCGTCATTGTTCAGGATCGGGTTGCCGTCCTCATCCAGCTTCTTGACCCAGTTTTTCAGGTCGACGCCGATACCGCCGGTGACACCGACGGTGGTCAGGAAGATCGGCGAAATGCCGTTCGTGCCGGCAACGATCGGTGCATAGTTGACGAAAGGAACATAGGGGCTGGCCTGCTTGCCGGTCCATAGGGCGACGTTGTTGACGCCGGACATGCGCGAGGAGCCGACACCCATGGTGCCCTTTTCCGCGATCAGCATCACCTGCTTGTCCGGATGCTGCAGCTTCAGTGCCTGGATCTCCTGCTGCGCCCGTTCCGAGATCATGCATTTGCCATGCAGTTCCCGGTCTGCGCGGGAGTGGGCCTGGTTGCCGGGCGACAGGAGGTCTGTGGAAATATCGCCTTCAGCGGCGATAAAGGTCACCACCTTGATTTCCTCGTCGACGTCCGGAAGCTTGGTGAAGAACTCCGCCTTGGAGTAGCTCTCCAGGATGTCTTTCGCGATTGCGTTGCCGGCGGCAAAGGCTTCCTTGATGCGGTCCGTGTCGGCCTCGTAAAGGAACACCTGCGTCTTCAGGACCTCGGCAGCAGCCTGTGCGATCGCGGCATCGTCACCAAGCGCCAGGTCCAGAAGCACCTCGACGGACGGCCCGCCCTTCATGTGCGACAGGAGTTCGAACGCAAATGCGGCCGAAATCTCTTCGACGGGAGCGTCGCCGAGAATGATCTCTTTCAGGAAGCGTGCCTTTTCACCTGCAGCACTCGTCGTTCCGGGAAGCGTGTTGTAGATGAAAAACTTGAGGGAATCTTGCCTGTGCGGATTGCCAGCATCCTTGATTTGCGCGATGAGCTCACTCACAAGTGCGCCATCGTCGATCGGCTTGGGATGCAGGCCCTGCTCTTTGCGGCTTTCGATTTCTTCAAGGTAGGCGGTGTACAAGCTCATGAGCGTCCTCGGGAACTGGGGTTTCTTGAGGCTTCGGCGCAGCCTCTCACAGGCGCCGGAAGCCGGATAAAATGAATTGTATGCGGCGGTATACTATTTCTCACCG
>JBCBUA010000362.1:0-1609 GCA_039818365.1 Pseudomonadota bacterium | reverse complement strand
AGCGTTCCAGCCGCGCGAACAGCCTGGCACCTGTCTCAGGTTCTGGCTTTTTCGAAGGCCGCCCAGGCTTCCTGGAATTTCTCGAAATCGAAGCCGGGCTGACGCGCAGGCTCAAGGACGAGCTTTTCGGTCTCAAGGAGTTTGCCGATCGCCGCAGCAAGCACCGGTACCACGTCCTGCGGAATGACCAGCGCTCCGTGCCGGTCGGCATGCACAAGTTCATCGGGTTGAATATCCAGCCCGAAAATCTTCACCGGCGTGCCGATTTCCTTCACGTGGACGAAGCCGTGGCTCGGTCCGACGGACCCGGCAACGACCGGAAAGTCCTCCGGCAGATCGCCGAGATCGCGCATCACACCGTTGGTCAGGGCGCCCGATAGCCCGAGCCCCTTGTGAACAGTCGTGTTGATTTCCCCCCAATAGGCGCCGATCGCGTTCGGAAAGTCGATATCCTCGACGACGGCAAGTGCCGGACGCGGCCCCTCGGACATATGGCGGTAGTAGTCCATGCGCCGGGCCTTGATCACATCCGCAGCTTCCGTCGGCGGAGCCAGCGCGGAAATCCTGGCCGTTCTGGCATACCCGACCATGGCCCCGGCGGCCGGGTCGGACGCCAGCATTGTCCCGCGCGTGAAACGGTTGAAGCCCCGCCTGCCCTCCGCCACTTCGATCGCGTTGCACACCGTCGGCGTGTCGACGGATTTCAGGAGGTTCAAAAGCTCGGTGTTCATTCGATATCCAGCCAGGTCTTCAAGGCAGCGGTGACGGCCTCGGGTTGTTCCAGGGGCGGCAGATGCCCTGCGCCCTCGATGATCTTCAATGTCGATCCTGCGACAAGTGCATGCATCAGTTCATGACGGTCCAGCGGGCACAGGCGGTCCTCCCTGCCCATCAGGATCAGGGTCGGTACAGTGACCGATTTCAGCGTTTCCTGCTGGTCGGGACGCTCCTGCAAGGCACGGGACTGACGCTCGAAGACATCGGGACCCAGATCCAGCGCCATTGTCATGCACATGTCCAAAACCTCCTGGCGAAGCGGTCCGTTGGCCAGGTAATTCGGCTTGAGCTCATCACGCATGACGCTGTGCAGACCGCCCGCCCGCACCGCCGCGATCTGGGGTTCGCGGGCCTGTCTGACTTCCTCCAGCTCTGCACGCGGATTGGTGTCGAGCAACGCCAGCCGTGAGACACGGTCAGGCGCCTGCCTTACAACCTCCATCGCGATTATCCCGCCCATGGAAAGTCCCGCAAGCGCAAAGCTTGGCGGAGCGTTTTCAAGAATGTCTGCTGCCAGTTTCTGGACCGTGTCGAACGCCGTCACGGGCGCCAGATGAATGGGAACGCATCCTGACAGGGCTGCGATCTGCGGCCCGTAGAGCCGTGCGTCGCACATCATGCCCGGCAGCAGAACCAGCGGTGTCACGCACGCGCCTCCGCGATTGCCGCGCCATCCGACAGAGCCTTCAGCTTCGCAAACGCGATCTCCGGATCGACGGCCCCGTAGCCCGCGAATGTACCGAAGCCGCAGTCGGAACCCGCGATCACCCGGTCCATACCGACAATATCCACGAACCGGTCAAGGCGCTGCGCAACCACCTCTGGGTGTTCG
>JBCBUA010000361.1:0-4322 GCA_039818365.1 Pseudomonadota bacterium | reverse complement strand
TTGCGTCACGAAGGGCATTCTGCGACACCTTGCTGGGAGGATTGTGCAACATGGATCAGTTTCTGACTTATCTGCCCGGCATCTTGCTGGCATACTCGGTTTTTCTCGTCGGTGTAGCCAGCCCCGGACCAAACATACTTGCTATCATTGGCACGTCGATGAGCGTCTGCCGGAGCTCCGGTGTGGCACTGGCGCTCGGAGTGGCATCGGGCTCCCTAACTTGGGGGACACTTACAGCCCTCGGTCTTTCTGCGATGCTTTCGACTTACGCATCCGCACTGTTCCTCGTCAAAATTGCCGGTGGTGTTTATCTTCTTTGGTTAGCTTACAAGTCTTTCAGATCAGCTGCATCCGCACATGACCTGGATGCCCAAAAGCTTGGACAAAAACAGCGATCCCCATTGGGCTATGCAATGAGCGGATACGCCATCCAGATGACCAACCCCAAAGCCGCGCTTGCCTGGATCGCCACCATTTCGCTCGGCCTCAAGCCGGATTCGCCGCTTTGGGTTGCCTCTGTAATCGTGGTCGGCATCTTCATACTTTCAGTAATCATCCATGTTTTCTATGCGGTCATGTTTTCAACGCCGTTCATGGTGACTGCCTATGGCCGCGCGCGACGTTACATACAAGTCGCGTTGGGAGGTCTGTTTTCTATCGCAGGACTCAGACTCCTGACCGAAAGAAGCTGAAAACCGTCAGTCGCAAACTTCGCCCGAAAAATGTTCACTTTAGCTCTGGTTGCTTGGACGGCAACACTTGCCGGAAGCAAGACCAGCGGCGCTGTCACGGTCACAGGATTGCAAGAGACGATGGACCTGGCTCCGGTTGCGGCTGGGCAACCTGGCAGCCTGCACAACGCTCAATCTTCGGTCGCGGATCTTCTGGATGGCTTCCAGCCGATTCAGTACATGTTGCGACACAGTGATCAAAGACATCGCGGTTCCGTCAGCGCGTTTTCGCTTGAGGCCGGTTTTCGGTCCGGCGTTGACCTTGATCAGTGTCAGACAAGCGGGAGGGCGCATCTTCAATGGGCCAGGGTATGTGGGTTTACACGAACTGACTGCCATATCTCTAATTCGCATAATCAATATTATGGAACATTTAGATATAGGCGAAACACAAAGCGATTTCAGGCTTTTGGCGAAACGATGCGACGCCTGTTGCTCCTTTGTGTCATGAAACGTCGTCGTCCGCTGCATCAACCACCCGCAACGCGACATCGAATGAAAAGCCTGCGCGGCACATGGCGGCCAGATCTCTTTCCCTGCGCGCCTGTCTGTCCGCGGCGTTTCGAAACGGACCCAGTCTTCGCCGGCGTGCATAGACCGCGGCAGCTTCGTCCTCTGAGACATTGCCGCTGTCGAGTGCCGCTTGGATCGTGTCACGGTCGACGCCTTTATGTGCCAGCTGGGCTTCGATTTTCCGGCGCGAGCCGCCACGGCGCCTGAGGCTTGCCGTCTTGGTTTCGGCATAGGTCCGGTCATCGACAAGGCCGGAACCGGTGCATTTCTGGACAACCGCATCGATCATGCCGGCAAAATCTGCCGGGTCCAAGCCGTGGTGACGGCAGGCTTTCAGGACGCGCCGTTCCAGCACCTTGCGCAGGTTTTCTTGAGAGGAACTGTAGCGCTCCAGGTAATGAACGGCTGACCTTGTCAGGCGTTCGATAGTCGGCGGCCTGGGTTTTCTAGGACCCGTCATGGCTCAACGGGCCGGTTTCGTCTTCAAGCGCGGTCAGATCGACTCGAAGGCCGTCATAGGCCGGCTGGATCGTATCCGGCAGTTCGCGGCTCAACTCCGCATAGTCGAGATCGCAATGCAGGTTGGTGAAAATTGCCGTTTTCGGCTGAATTCTCTCGGTCCATTCGAGCGAATCCTGAAGGCAGAAATGGCTTGGATGCGGTGCCCGGCGCAGACAGTCTAGGATGAGAATATCCAGTTTTTTCAGTCTATTGAGAGAGTTTTCTGAGATGTCAGATACATCAGGAATGTAAGCTGCGCCGCCGATCCTGTAGCCTAGCGCGTCGATGTCACCATGCGTGACCGTAATCGGCTCGAATGTCAGCGTGCCGCCGTCGCCCGTGATCTCGACTGGCACGCCGCGTCTCACCGGATGGTGTTCGAGGATCGGAGGATAATTCGACCCTTCCGGCTTTTCAAAACAGTAGCGGAAAGCCTCAAGAGCGCGCTTGTATGTGTCATCGTCCATGTAAACGGGCGTCCGGCGGCGGCTGAGCAGCCAGAAGGCGCGCAGGTCGTCAATCCCGTGCAGATGATCGGCATGCGCATGCGTATAGAGCACGGCGTCCACGTGGCTGACATTTGCCGTCAGCATCTGTTCGCGAAGATCCGGTCCGGTGTCGATGAGGACGGTTGTACAGCCGTACTCGCCGCGTTTTTCGACCAGAAGCGAGCAGCGCAGCCGGCGGTTTCGTGGTTCGTTCGGATCACATGCCCCCCAATCGTTGCCGATACGCGGCACGCCTGCGGAAGAGCCGCATCCGAGGATCGTCAGCCGCACGCTCATTGCGGCCGTGTCCCGTGGAGCCCGGCAGGCCTTGGCACCTTTTGAAACAGGCGGAAAAAATTCTCGGTTGTCTGTCGTGCCATCTCTTCTTCGGAAACGCCGCGTGTCTCGGCAAGAACGGCAGCCGTCATGGCCGTATAGGCGGGTTCGTTGCGTTTGCCGCGCCGGGGCTGCGGCGCGAGGTAAGGCGCATCTGTCTCGACCAGGAGCCTGTCGGCAGGCAGGTCCCTTGCGATCGCGCGCAATTCCTCGGATTTCTTGAAGGTCAAAATGCCGGAAAAGGACACATAGAGCCCAAGGTCAATACCGGTAAGGGCGAGATCGCGTCCGGAAGAAAAGCAGTGCAGGAGGGCGGGGAAGGCCCCCTTCCCCATTTCGTCACGCAGGATTGCAGCCATGTCGTCGTCGGCATCGCGAGCATGGATCACGAGCGGGAGCCCGGTCTGCCGCGCGGCCTCGATATGCGTTCGCAGACCCTCGGCCTGTGCGTCGCGCGGTGCCTTGTCGTAGAAATAGTCCAGGCCGGCTTCGCCGATCGCAACCACCTTTGGATGTGCTGCAAGGGACACGATCTCTTCGACCGGGATACCGCGCTCGACACCGGCATTGTGGGGATGCGTGCCGACAGAGCAGTAGACCTCATCATAGGTCTCTGCGATCGCCCTGATCCGGTCGAACTTGCGGATATGGGTGCAGATCGTGACCATCAGATCGACACCTGCGGCATGTGCCCGGGAAATGAGGTCGTCCCGTTCGTTGTCGAAATCGGGAAAATCGAGGTGGCAATGACTGTCGACAAGCATGAAAGATCCTGGAATGGAGACTGTCCGGCGCGCCTTGATAGCCGGAAACCGGTTTTTTCCCAAGAGCGGTTGCGCTCAGGCAGCGCGCAGGGCAAAGAAAAAGTCGAGCACCACTTGTTTCCGGTCGAGATTGAGGGCGTCCGCATCCCGGATCGCATGACTGGCCTTTTCCCAGAGTTCCAGGTGGCGATAGGCGGATTGTACGCCCTGCTGCAGATCCTGCCGCATGCGTTCATGGCACAGACGCTCAAGAACGTGCTGAAAATTCAGCCAATTGTCAGTCTGGCCCCGGGCTGCAACCAGGTCCGCAAGCGCATGAACGGCAGCCAGGTCCAGTTGTGCGGCATTGTCGGCAAGACGCCGCAGCCCCTTCGCGATCGCGAGACCGTCGCCGGACAGGAGCGATATGGCTGACCGCAAACTGCCGTCGGCCGTCACCGCAAGTTCGTTCAAATCGGCCGGTGCGGGCAACGGATCCACCCCGAGCCTTCGGAGGCCGTCGGCAATTTCGGATGGGGCGAGCGCGTCCATGCCGAGACGGCGGCACCTGGAGCGTATTGTCGGCAGGAGACGGCCGGGCGCATGGCTCAGCACGAGAAACAGGCACCGTTCCGGTGGTTCCTCGAGTATCTTCAGAAGCGCATTGGCGGAACTCGCATTCATGTCGTCCGCGGCATCCACAATGCAGATCCGCCACGCTTTCGCCGAAGCCGTTGTTCCGAAAAAGGAAACGGTCCTTCGCACCTCGTCCACGGGCAAATCGGACTTGAAGCGTTTCGACTTTTCGTCCCACGGCCGGCGCAAATGCAGAATGTTCGGGTGTCCACCGGCGGCCACCTGCCGCAGCACCGGATCATCTTCCCGAAGGGCGAGATCGGTCGCGGCGGCGACCTCAGATCCGAACCGGTCCGGATTGGCGACGATGAACTTTGCGAACCGGAACGCGAGGGTTGCCTTGCCGATGCCCTTGGCACCGCCGAGAATCCAGG
>JBCBUA010000360.1:0-4334 GCA_039818365.1 Pseudomonadota bacterium | reverse complement strand
CAACGCCCCCTTCCGGGGGGCGTATGAAGTGGTCCAGTTCTCCATGGTTCTCATCGTGTTTCTTCAGCTTCCAGACGTGGTGCGGATGAACCGGCTGACGCGTTCCGACGGGTTTTTGACGATCCTGTCGACGACACGGCCGCGGTCCGCGGGCACGATCCGGCGCACGATCAATTTCGTGTCGGGGGTGTTCATGCTGCTGGTGGCCTACGCGATCTGGCCGGAATTCGTTGAAATGTATGAGACCAAAGACTTTTTCGGGGTGCCCGGGATTTTTACCGCGCCCTGGTGGCCGATCAAGCTCGCGATCTTTTTGAGCTCCGGCCTGTGCATGATCCTGTTTTTCATCAAGGTCCTCATGCCGGACCCCGCGGTCGAACCCGTGCGCCTTAACGAACATGCCGAGGAAAACGCGTGACACCTTTTGAAATCGGCATCCTGTCCGTCATCGCGATCGTCGTCCTCGTTTACGTCGGCGTCTATATCCCGATCGCGCTCGGCCTTGTTTCATTCGTCTCGATCATATTGATGCGGGATAATTTCGACCTTGCGATCAACCTTCTGAAGATCGCGATCGGCGACAGCGTGATGGAATACACCTTCGCGACCGTGCCGCTGTTCACCTTCATGGGGCTGATCGTCTCCAAGGCGGGGCTCGGCGCGGACATCTACACCGTGATGAATTCCGGGTTTCGCAAGGTCAAGGGCGGCATCGGCATGGCAACCGTCGGGGCCAATGCCGTCTTTGCTGCCGTGACCGGGTCGTCCATCGCGTCCGCCTCGGTTTTCTCGAAGGTCTCCGTGCCGCAGATGCTGGCCTTCGACTACAACCCGCGTTTCGCGGTCGGCGTCGTTGCCGGGTCGTCCGTTCTCGGCATGATCATTCCGCCCTCCGCAATGCTGATCATCTATTCCTTTGTCGCGGAACAGAGTGTCGGCGACATGTTCCTCGCAGGCGTTGTCCCCGGTCTCCTCCTTGCTGCCGCCTATGTGATCGCGATCTTCCTCATGGGACGCATCACCCCGAAATATGTCGGCGGCCGTCCTGCAGAGGAAACAGAGTGGATGTCGCCGCTGGAAATCGCGGACAAGACCCTTCCGACGCTGATCCTGATCGTGGCTGTTCTCGGCGGTATCTACACGGGCTGGCTGACGCCGGTCGAGGCGGGGGCAACCGGTTCGCTGCTCGGGCTGATCATTGCCGCATTCCGCAAGAAGCTCACCCTGACGACCCTCTGGCACGCGCTTCTGGAGACGGGCCACATCACCGCCTCGATCCTGTTCCTCATCACGGCGGCGTCCATCTACAGCCGCATGCTCGGGTTGGCCGGCCTGCCGAATGAACTCGGTGACCTTCTGACCGACACGCAGCTGACCTTCTTCTGGATCATGGTCATCTACGTCGCGATGATGATCTTTCTCGGGACCATTCTCGACACTGCCTCCATCATCCTGATCGTGGTGCCGTTGTTCCTGCCGCTGGTCGAGCCGATGGGCCTGTCGCTGGTCTGGTTCGGCATCATCACCGTCGTCGGTGCGGAAATCGGCTTGTTGACGCCACCGCTCGGCATATCCTGTTTTGTCATCAAGGCCACGCTGAACGATCCGCGCATTTCGCTGAAGGATGTTTTCGTCGGGGCTTTCCCGTTTGCGCTCGTCATGCTGGTCGTGCTGGTCGCGCTGATCCGCTGGCCATCGCTGAGCCTGGCTATCCTGAACTAGAAGGTGTCCCATGCGTCACGTCACAAAAGACAACATAACCGATGTTTTCATGGGATATTTCGGCCCGGATACCGATCCGCGGCTGAAGGAAATCCTGAAAAGCCTGGTCACGCATCTGCATGACTTTGCCCGTGAAACCAACCTCACGCACGAGGAGTGGCGCAGGGGCATCGAATTCCTGGAAGCAGCCGGCAACATCTCCGATGCCGAACGCCATGAATTCGTTCTCCTGTCGGATGTGCTCGGCCTGTCGTCGCTGGTCGACATGCTGCATTCCAGTCCCAAGGGAACCTCGTCGAGCGTGCTCGGGCCGTTCCACATCACCGGGGCCCCACCGCTCGCCATCGGCGGGGACATGCGCCGCGGCTATGACGGCGAGGTGCTTCTCGCCAAAGGCACGATCCGGGACGAGGACGGCAATCCGATCGAGGGGGCCGAACTCGATATCTGGCAGACGGCCCCGAACGGCATGTATTCAAGCCAGGACCCGGACCAGGACACATATTCGTTTCACGGCATCCAGACAACGGGTCCGGACGGCAGCTACGGTTTCACCACCGTCAAGCCGGTGAGCTACACGGTGCCGAGCGACGGACCAGTCGGTGATATTCTGAGAGGCAGCGGCCGCCATCCCTGGAGACCGTCTCATCTGCACTACATCGTCAAGGCACCGGGTTTCCGCACGCTCGTCACCGAGATTTTCCCCGACGACGATCCGTATCTGGACGAAGACACGGTCTTCGGTGTGCGCGAGGATCTCGTCATGACCTATGTCGAACAGCCCGCAGGCTCGTTCCCCGCCGAGGGCTATGTGCTGTCCGGCGAGGTGGACGGCACCTGGCTGCTCGCCGATTTCGATCTGGTTCTGGTGCGGGACGGCACCTGATCCGGCTTTGCCAACCCCTTTTCAACGGCTCCTCTTCCCGAGGTGCGGGGGATGGGCAGCGCGTTCTTCGAGCGTGCTGCCCATTCTTCGAAACTGGACTTCAGTTCGTTTCCCCGATTTGTCATCCCGGTTTGCCGCATGCGCGGCAAGACCGGGAACCAGTAATCTTTGTGGCGCGAGGCTGTAAGGTGAAGGAGAAACAGGTGGTTACTGGGTTCCGGCCCTCCGCTGCGCTTTAGCCGGAATGACAAGATCCTTGAGGGGTGATCACCTTGCCAGGCCCATTTCGCGTCAAACCGGACCGCATTGGCTCAGGTCCCGCAATGACGAAGAGTGAATGAGGGTTACCCTGAAAACCCAACGCACATAGGTCATGCCATGACTTGATCATGGCATCCATGCCGACACGTTTCTGCTTGCACGGCTTTTTGTTGCCGGGACGCAATGGCTTGGATTGCAGGGTCAAGCCCTGCAATGACGGAGGCGAAAGGCAAGGGGCGCTCCGCGACGTCACTTCATCCTGAGGAGGACCGAAGGTCCGTCTCGAAGGATGGGCCGCACACTCATACTCTTGCCGCCCGTCCTTCGCGGCTCCGCTGCGCTGAGCACATTAGGAAGAGGCTGTTGTGCGGATACGTTGCGGCGAAGTGTTTGATCAAGGCATGCCAAACCGCGTTGGTCACCGAGGAGAGGCAATGGCTTGGATTGCAGGATCAAGTCCCGCAATGACGAAGAGAGAGTGCGGATTAGCCTGAAAACCCAACGCACATAGTCATGCCATGACTTGATCATGGCATCTATGCCGATACGTTTCTGCTTGCAAGGCTTTTCGTTGCCGGGACGCAATGGCGTGGATTGCAGGGTCAAGCCCTGCAATGACGAAGGAACAAGGCAAGGACGGCACTGCAATGTTACCTCATCCTGAGGAAGGCCGGAGGCCTGTCTCGAAGGATGGGCGGCACGCTCATACTCTCGCCGCCCGTCCTTCGCAGCTCCGCTGCGCTGAGCACCTTAGGAAGAGGCTGTTGTGCGGATACGTTGCGGCGAAGTGTTTGATCAAGGCATGCCAAACCGCGTTGGTCACCGAGGAGAGGCAATGGCTTGGATTGCAGGGTCGCGCCCTGCAATGACGGAGGCGAAAGGCAAGGGGCGCTCCGCGACGTCACTTCATCCTGAGGAAGGCCGGAGGCCTGTCTCGAAGGATGGGCGGCACACTCATACTCTTGCCGCCCGTCCTTCGAGACGGACCTTCGGTCCTCCTCAGGATGAGGCACAGCACGGCGAGGGGGCCCGCGATCCGCTTCAGGATTGGGGGAGAGGTTCGGGTGCTAACCTGCTCTGCCTGGGTCTTTCGTGCCGAACGCGGGCACTTTAGCGGAAACGCGCGTTCCGAGCTTCCCGGCCGGCCCTATTCGGCGGCTTCCACGGAGAAATGCTTTTCCAGGAATGCCCCGGTGTTGCGGTAGTGGTCGAGGAGCAGTCTGCAGGCAAGGTCGGTGTTTCTGTCGACGGCCGCATTCATGATGTCGCTGTGTTCCTTGCCGATGTCGCGGGCCGAATAGTTGAGCGCCTGTCCGGCGAGGTAGCGGTACCGGATATTCAGGTCATAGAGCTGGTTGCAGAATTTCAGCAAGACCGGCGAATGGCAGCCGTTCAGAAGGTTCATGTGGAAGGCCTTGTGCAGTTCTTCGAAGCGCTCCACGTTGGCACGCGGTTCGCGCATCAT
>JBCBUA010000359.1:0-4377 GCA_039818365.1 Pseudomonadota bacterium | reverse complement strand
AATGATCGCAGCGGAGGACTTGCGGGGTGACCTGGCAGCGGCAGGTGCGCTTTTCATTGACATTGTGGATTTCGGTGACGGGACCGGGCTCGTCGTCGCGAAGTATAGTGATGAGGCGGCCATGGACGCGTCAGCTGCGCTTGCGAAAGCGTCCTTCGGCAAAATGGTGCAGGCCGGTGTCATCAATGGCGCTTCCATCAGGCCCAGATCGGGCGCGGTCGCCATTTCCTACTGATCTTCTCACGACAGGTTTATCGACACGCCTCGTGCGGTGAATTTGAAGTTCGCACTATTGCTCCAGCAGTCTCCGGAGCGAACGTCAAATTCGTAAACCGCACTAGAAGCATAAACTTGCTAGTCACCTTCTTGAATCTGAAGTTCGTTCGAAGCCCGCTGCAAAGTGAGTCGAACTCCAGATTCAGGTGACTAGGCTGGCCCACGTTCATCTTGCGCGCCGTAATGCGACAGGAACATCGCGACGCAGTCTCGCATGATCCCGTCTGTCTCGGGTTTTTCACCCATCAGGAATTCCGGCCAGAAAAAGAAGTTCTTCACCAGCGCGAGGAGCTGGTTTGCCGCGTAGCCCGGATCCGCCCTTCTCAACGCACCCGCCTCCATCGCATCGGCAATCAGCTTCGTGACCGGATAATCATGCGCGGCGGCCTCTGCCAGGAATGCGCGCGACCGGTCCAGATCGCGGAGGAACTCGGAGATGATCATGCGGTTCACCCCGATGGCCTCCTCGTCCGTGATCACCGCCACGTATCGTTCGAGCGCTTCGGTCAGTTGGTCAGCCAATGGACGGTCCGGGTCGTAATCGACCGGCGCCATGGCGCAATTGCGGGCGAGCATGATTTCGGTGATCGCGTCGAAAAGATCTTCCTTGCTCTCGAAATGATTATACAGCGTCCGGCTTGAAACACCGGCTCGCTTGGCGATCCGCGTCGTGTTTGCCCCGAGAAACCCCTGTTCCCGAAACTCCGCGATCGCGGCTTCTATTATATTTTCTCTTTTCTTTTCAGTCAGTTTCACGGTCTTGCATCACTTTTTTCCAAAAAAGTAAAATTTAAAGTTTACATTTTTGACGGGCCAACCTAAATGTAAACTCACAATTTTACTTTTTCAACTTCGAGCCAGGAGACAGTCATGTCTAGCAAGACCCCTTTCGGTCCGGAAGGCTGGACGCCCGCGCGCATCGGTGACCTGACGGGCAAGACATACATCATCACGGGCGCCAATGGCGGTGCCGGTTTCGAGGCCACACGCGTGCTTCTGTCCAAGGGCGCGCGGGTGGTGATGCTGAACCGCAGCGCGGAGAGATCGGCCACTGCCATCGATAGCCTGAAGGCGGAATTCGGCCCGGACGCGGAGGTCAGCTTCGTGCGCATGGATCTTGCCGAGCTGGCAAGTGTTCGTGAGGCTGCGGCGCAGCTTCTGGAAATCGCGCCGCGGATAGATGCGCTCATCTGCAACGCCGCCATCGCGCAGGTTGCCACGCAAAAACTCACCGTGGACGGTTTCGAAAGTCAGCTTGGCGTCAACCATTTCGGGCATTTCCTGCTGTGCGCTTTGCTGTTTGAGCGGATCGAGGTGTCTTCAGGCCGCGTCGTCGTCGTCGGCAGCAACGGCTACAAGATGGGCGACAACCGCATCCGCTTCGAGGATCTGAACTACGATCAGACCTATTCCGCGTGGAACGCCTACGCCCAGAGCAAGCTTGCACAGATGATCTTCGGCTACGAATTGCAGCGTCGGGTAAAGGCGGCCGGCAAGAGTGTCGAGGTTCATGTCTGTCATCCGGGCGCATCGCGCACCGGCCTGATCCGGGAAACGGCCGGCACTGTCACGCGGCTGCTGGCCGTCATGCTTTCACCGCTGGCGCAGTCCGCCGAGCGCGGCTCGTGGCCAGAGGTCATGTGCGCGACCGAAGCGGGACTGGCGCCGGCTGCCTATTACGGCCCGACACGTTTCGAAATGGTCGGCCCGGTTGGTGTCTGCCCGCTGAAGGCGTTTGTCCTCGATGAACGGCAAGCCAAAGAATTGTGGGACATTTCCGAGGAAAAGACCGGCGTGCGGTGGCCTGTCTAGGGCACCGGAGCACGCCCGGGATCAAATCGAGCCTGCTTCGACCATGTAATTGTTGGCCGAACACATGGCGGCATCGTCCGAGGCCAGAAACAGGACCATGCGGGCCACATAGACGGGGTCGATCAGGTCCGGCAGGCACTGACGCTTTCGGTGCGCTTCCAGAGCTTCGGGTGTTGCCCAGAGTTCCTTCTGGCGGTCGGTCATGATCCAGCCGGGAACAACGGTGTTGACCCGAATGCGGTGGTCGCCCAGGTCCCGCGCCATGGTCCGTGTCAGTCCGTGAACCGCGGCCTTGGCGGTCGCATAAGACGGGAATCCGCCTCCGGCTTCCCACCAGGAATTCGATCCCATGTTGATGATCGATCCGCCGCCATTGGCGATCATGTCCGGTGCCATGGCCTGGATCGCGAAGAACATGTGGCGAAGGTTGGTGGCCTGGCGCTCGTCCCAGTATTCGGGTGTGACGTCCTTCCAGTCATGTCGGTCGTCGCGCGCGGCGTTGTTGACCAGCACCTGGCAAGGGCCTGTGCGTCCGGTCAGTTTCGCGAGCGCTGCCTGCATTGCCGGGATGTCCCGGAGGTCGCAGATCTCGTAGTCGATATTGTCCGCCGTGCCGGCCAATGCGGCACTGGCCGCTTCGTCGAGATCAAGAAACCCGACCCTTGCTCCCTGACCGGCAAATGCCTTGACGATTTCCGCGCCGATCCCCTGGGCGCCGCCGGAAACGATCACGGTCTTGTTTTCAAGGCTTGGATAAATGGCGAAGTCCGGCATCGTGATTCCTGTCCAGGTTTGCAAGTGGTCGGCTGATTGCGACCAAAGATCACGAGAAACACGCCTGGCGCAAGTTCACTGGCCCGGGATCAACGAGGATTTGATCCTCACGGCACGCGATTTGCCTCGGCCGGCGAAGTTTCCTCCGCCCGGCAAAGAGCTGCCGGGCGGGCGAAAACATGCGCTGGCGGCGGTCGAAATTCTTCCGCCGTGCCGCAGAGGGCGTTTCTGTCGGGCTTATTGCTGCTTTACATAAGAGACGCCGTTCTGGCCGTGCCTGTTTGTCCAGGTGAATGACCGCGGGCTTGTTATGAAGATCCGGTGGCCTGACGGTGTGTTGTAGGTGTTCTGGCCGCTTCGGATGAAGACGGCCGTCTTGCCCTGGACGTCGCCACCGGCCACGCGGGTCATGTAGATCTGGTTGCCGCTGACCTCGACGCGATCCATCATGGCGCGTCCGTCCTTCCAATAGCCGAGATACATGCCACCTTGGAGCGGCTGATAGAAGCCCTGCTGGGCCTCAGCACCCTGAGGGGCCAGAACGGCTCCTGCGGCAAGGCCGCCGATCAGTGCCAGAAAACTGCGCCGCGTCGGTTTCGGCTCGGTGTTTGGGCTGCGGTCCGTTTGAGCGTGTTCAATAACTTGGTTCTGCATATCTCTTTCCTCAAAAACAAAAGTGTCACAAGCCGGGATATCAAGCCTGCGCTCCGGTCACCGGTATGAGGATGAGATAAGCAGATCCCTGGCCGCGCCCCATGGGGTCAGTCCCCCATTCGCCGCGGTGGCAAAAGGCAGCGCAGGGCAAGCTTCAGAAGAGAAGCTGGCCAAGGTGTCTTATTCTGCCGTTTGCCGCCGCGTGCACGGGTCTTTGTGCAGGATGGACAACGGGGAGCGAATGCTCAGTCCGCGCGCCCGGAGCCCGTTGCAAACGCGTGGGAAAGCGCCACGATCTCCTTGACGATCTCTAGCTCTTCGTCGTCACGCGGGGAAAACACCATGATCAGACCCGGCGGGTAGCGTCCCATGGTGACCAGGAAATGGTCCTCGCCCCAGCCTGCGTCAACGACGCCCTTCGCGTCTTCGGCGGGCAGTTTGACATGCATGCTGCCATTGTCGGGATGCGGATGGATATGGGCGAATTCGCGGCCAATCATGAAGGCGTCGGGATTACAGTCGCAGCCGTCGTGCAGGACCAGAGCGCGGGCGCCCGGAACGGAGATTCCGCTGTGCTCGTTGTTCACGTCCGGAAGGGCAAAACACCAGTCGTGAAGTCTTTCGATCACCGCGTCAGGCCCATGCTGGGTCAGTTGCGCGTGCGGAATCCGTCGGGTCGTCTCAGGCTTGGGCCCGCTGCGCCGAGGCCAGTTGTGGTTGCTGTTCATGGTCACCCCATTGATTGCTGCGCATCAATATGACTATCAATGTCCGCAAAGAAAATAGTCCGATATGCAAATGGAGCTTGCATGAAAGCACAGAGACTGCGCAGTGATCAGAGACTTGAATGGTCGGACATAC
>JBCBUA010000358.1:0-4466 GCA_039818365.1 Pseudomonadota bacterium | reverse complement strand
CTTCAACTCCTGTTCATTCAGGTGAGAAAGGGCACGGGCAGTTGTCCGGCGGCGAAAAAACCGGCGGAGCTCGTCGGCACATACACGAAGAACGGTGAACACAATGCTGCGGCTGTGCGCACGGCTGCGGAAAACGGTGTCAATTTCATAGCTCATCTCTCAACTCCTCGGGGATCATCACCGCCGTCTTGCGGCGACAAGGACAAGATGGCAGGTCAATCCTGACAGCTGTGAGTCAGGTTTGATCTCGTTCTGTTCCCGGGATATGATTTTTTTTGAAACAACCGTCCAAGGTCCCTTTTCATGAACCCGATTGAACGCGCGCTCGGCATCCTGCTGCTGCTGACTGGCGGCAAACTCGTCCCGGCGACCGTGCTCGCCGAACGCTTCCAGGTTTCCCTCAGGACCATCTACCGGGACATCGACCGGCTGATCGCCCTGGGTGTGCCCGTCGACGCGGAACGCGGGGCCGAGGGCGGTTACCGCCTTGCGAGCGGCTACCTGCAGCCGCCCGTGGCGCTGTCACGCGATGAAACGGCCGCGCTGCTGGCCGCCATGGCGCTGGTGCGCAGCAGCCGGACCGTGCCGCTCGTGAACGACCTCGCTTCCGCTGAAAAGAAACTGCTGGCAACCCTGCCGAAAACGGTCCACGGCCTGCTCAAGGAGGCGGACAAGATCGTCGGCATCGAACCCATCCCGCCCGATATCTTTCATGCCGGTACCAAGGCGGAACCGACGGAAGACTGGCAAAGGGCGCTTGATGGTTTCATGGCCGGTATCCTGGACGGCAAACGTGTCCGGTTCGATCACGTCAACCCGTCGCGCAGCACCGCGAAGGCCCATGATGTCGAGCCCTATGGCGTCATGTTCGACCGGGACCTGTGGTATCTCGCCGGGCGCTGCGTCGACACGCAGACGGTGAAGGTCTACCGGGCCGACCGCGTGCGCGATCTTGAAATCAGCGGCATGTTCTTCCGGCCAGACAAGACGTTTTCGATCAAGACGCTGCTCGGGGGTGCCTGGCTGTCGCAGGCCATGCGCCGGTGGGAGCAGGAAGAGGAAATCGCCAAGATCCTGATCACCGCGGACCAGGCCAAGAAACTGAGTGCGGACTGGTACTACCGGCACGCCGTGTTCACCCCTGCCGGTGACGGCAAGATCCTCCTGAGCCTCCCCAGCACCGACCGGGCGCGCATCCTGCCGCTCGTCAGATGGCTCGGACCCGGGGCCGAGCTCCTGTCACCGGACAGTTTGCGCGCGGAATTCGCTGCCGAGCTCGCCGCGCTGACATCGCTCTACGGCGATGCCCCGTCGGCGGGATAGTCAGCCCAGAAAGTAAAGACCGGCGAACCCGGCAAGCCCCACGAAGATGCGCCACCAGGCGAAAGGCGCAAAGCCGTGCCGGGAGACGAAGTCCAGGAGGCCCTTCACCACGAAGACGCCGGAAATGAACGAGGCCACGAAGCCAATGGTGATGAGCATGGCATCATCGGCGGACAGGACGTTGCGGTTCTTGTAGAGATCGTAGGCGAAGGCGCCGGCCATGGTCGGCATGGCCAGGAAGAACGAGAACTCGGCGGCCGAGCGCTTGTCGGTTCCCATCAGCAACGCGCCGGCGATGGTCGCGCCGGACCGGGACACGCCGGGAACCATGGCAAGGCACTGGCAGAAGCCGATCTTCAGGCACAGCGACAAGGGATAGTCCATCACGTTGGTGTAGCGCGGCTTCAGCGGCAACCGGTCGATCCACAGCAGGATGACGCCGCCCACCAGCAACGTGGTGCAGATGAGGGACGGTGTTTCAAAGAGCACTTCCTTGATGAAACTGTGCAGCATGACACCGATGACGGCGGCCGGCAGGAAGGCGATCAGAATGCCGGCAACAAACCGCCGGCTGGCCGGGTCACTGGGCAAAGACATCGCCAGGTTCCACAATCTGGCAAAATAAACCGAAAGAATCGCAAGAATCGCGCCCAGCTGGATCAAGACCTCGAAGGTCTTGCCCGTGCTTTCAAATCCGAGAAAGTGGCCAAGCAGAAGCAGATGGCCCGTTGAAGAGACGGGAATGAATTCCGT
This sequence comes from Pseudomonadota bacterium, assembly GCA_039818365.1. Lineage (GTDB taxonomy): Bacteria > Pseudomonadota > Alphaproteobacteria > Rhizobiales > Stappiaceae > Roseibium. Next base: position 2,390 of record JBCBUA010000358.1, on the reverse strand, counting down.
CAGCCCTTCGACAATTCCCAAAATAAGTGCATTTACAATCGTTTGGCCGTCCATTGGATCGTTTTCTCCAGCAGGCGAGATCAATTTGGCGCCGGACCGGCGAGTGTCCGCGACTCAATGCGTGCGCGGCGCCAGTCTGTTTGCAGGACCAATTTCCCCACGTCAAACCCTTGATAACCATATGTGAGGCAAACTGGTTCAAGAATTCTTAGTCTTGCCACAGTTCGGGCTCTAAACCCTTTCATGCTCACGCTTTACCATCACCCTTTTTCACCATCGTCCCGATTCATTCGCCTTGTCCTGAGCGAATACGGCGCAGCCTTCGAGGAGCGTCACGTCGAACCCTGGGACAGGCCGCAGGAACTTCTGGTGCTCAATGCCGCCGGAACCGTCCCGGTGCTGGTGGAAAATGACGGCCCGGCGATCTGCGGACCGGTGCCGATCATGGAGTATCTCGATGAAACGCGCGGCTATGCGCTGACCGACCGGCGGCTCATGCCCGATCACCCCGAAGCGCGCGCCGAAACCCGGCGTCTCGTCGAGTGGAGCCTGGTGAAGTTCGACCAGGAAGTGGTGGGGCATCTGGTGCGCGAGCGCATCTACAAGCAGATCATGCCCAAATCCGCTGGTGGCGGCGAGCCGGATTCGGCCGCGCTGCGGGTCGCCCGTGCCAACATCCATCACCACCTGAAATATTTCGGCTACCTGGTTGCCTCGCGGCGCTGGCTGGCGGGCGATCGTCTGTCCTTTGCCGATTTCGCGCTCGCGGCGGGCCTGAGCTGTGCCGACTACCTTGGCGAAGTCCCCTGGGCCAACGAAACGGATGTCAAAAGCTGGTATGCGCGTGTGAAGTCCCGCCCGTCCATGCGTCCGCTCCTTGGCGAAAAGGTGCTGGGCATGCCGCCGGCCGCCTCTTACGCGGATCTTGATTTCTAGGGTCTGCCTGCAAGAATAGATGCTCGCTCCGGACCTGGCGTCTTTTGTCTAAAAACCGGTCCCAACCCGTGCTGCCGACACCATTGGACACAAGAACCCGAAAACTGCTGACCGCACTGGAACAAAAGGCCGAAGCCCTCGGCTTTGCAGGACTGCGGGTGGCGGACGCCGACAGCATACCCGAAGCGGGTGCGTACCTGCGCACGTTCCTGGAGCGCGGGTACCACGGCACAATGGGCTGGATGCAGGAGACCGAAGGCCGCCGGGCATCGCCCCGTGCCCTGTGGCCGGAGGTGCGGTCCGTGCTCATGCTGGCAATGAACTACGGACCCGACGATGCCCCGGAAAATCACCCGCTGGCCCACCTGGACGATCCGGGGACAGCAGGCATATCCGTCTATGCACGGCACCGCGACTATCACGACGTGATCAAGGGACGGCTGAAGGAACTGGCCTCTTTCCTGGTTTCCAGAGCGGGGGGTGATGTCAAGGTGTTCGTCGACACCGCGCCGGTGATGGAAAAACCGCTCGCCCAGGCTGCCGGTCTCGGCTGGCAGGGCAAACACACAAACCTGGTCTCGCGCGAGCTCGGGTCCTGGTTCTTTCTGGGATCGATCTTCACGACGCTGGCCCTGCCGCCAAGCGGCCAGGAGCAGGACCACTGCGGCCGTTGCCGGGCCTGCCTCGACAGTTGCCCGACGGATGCCTTTCCCGCGCCCTATCAGCTCGATGCACGGCGCTGCATCTCCTATCTCACGATCGAACATCACGGTCCCGTCCCGCTTGAATTCCGAAAGGCGATGGGAAACCGGATCTACGGCTGCGACGATTGCCTTGCGGCCTGTCCCTGGAACAAGTTCGCGCAGGCGGCGAACGAGGCCAAGCTCGTCGCACGCAGCGACCTGACCAATCCGGACCTTGGCGCACTGCTCGACCTCGACGACGCGTCCTTCCGGAGACTGTTTTCCGGGTCGCCCATCAAACGGATCGGCCGCAACCGCTTCCTGCGCAATGTCCTGATTGCGGCCGGCAACTCCGGTCTGCCGCACCTTCTGGACAAGGTGGAGCGTCTTCTCGCGGATCCGGACCCGAACGTCCGGGGCGCTGCGGTCTGGGCCTACCGGCAGCTTGCGCCCGCACAGGAGTGGACGGCCCGGAAAGCGGCCGCGCTGACCCTTGAAACCGATGCTGATGTCCGCGACGAATGGCTGTCATAGATCAGCAATTTTACGCAGCACGATTCGACGTCATCAAAAGAATGGGTCATAGTCATGGAATGGCCAATGACAGCCCCCTATATCGTAATCGACCGTCGCCCGACGGTTTTGCCCGCTGATCCGATTTGGAGCCAAAACATTGATTTTCAAAGCCGCCTCCACAAAGACTTCATACTCTTGCAAAACAGGTGCGAGGCTTTTGTCCTTCAGCACCGCACTTGTCCTCCTGTCCGGGAC
>JBCBUA010000357.1:0-4472 GCA_039818365.1 Pseudomonadota bacterium | reverse complement strand
CGCAGATGGAACCGGACTTGCGCGTGTTCGACAGCAGCGCCCCGGCTTCAAGCGATCGCTTGTAGTCGTCGAAGTCTGCCGGTTCCACGGTGTGAAAGCGTGTCTCGGGTGTCTTGTAGGCAAGAGCGAGGGCGATACCGCTGGAAAGGCCGCCGCCTCCCGTGCAAGCCAGAACATCGTCGAGACTGTGACCGTCACCGGCAGCCTGTTCCGCCAGCTCCAGTCCGACCGTCCCCTGCCCCGCAATCACGGCAGGGTCGTTGAAGGGATGTACGAAAGTGGCTCCGGTTTCAGCACACAGGGCGGCTGCGATCTGGTCCCGGTCCTCGTTTTCCCGATCGTAGGTGACGACTTTGGCGCCGAATGCGCGCGTCCGTTCAAGCTTGATCCGCGGTGCATCTGCAGGCATCACGATAGTCGCCGCAACACCCAGAATGCCGGCACCGGCCGCAACCCCTTGCGCATGATTTCCGGAGGAACAGGCGACGACGCCCTTCGGGCGGTCCTCTTTCGGTATCAGGTTCAGGCAGTTGAAAGCGCCACGGAACTTGAAGGAGCCGCTGCGCTGCAGGCTTTCGGGTTTGATAAGAACGGTTGCACCGGTGCGCGCATCGAGCGCAGGGTGCCGCAGCAGCGGTGTCTTGACCGCAAACCCGTCGATGCGCCGCGCGGCCGCCTCCACGTCCTCGATGGTCACCGCCTTGCCGGAATAGTCCCGCAGGTCTTCATCAGTTGTTGGAACAACAGTTTCCGTCATCGAAGCCACCTTTGAACAGCACAGTTGCTTGATGACTTATCAGGTATTGGGCTCAACTCAATATGCAGACAACGTCTTTGGCACCGGATTGTTGCTCGTGCCGGCTGGCCCGGCCCGTGTCTCTCACTCAGCCGCCCTGGCGCTTCCTGCTGAATTGTTATGGTTGTCACGGGCCGCGATGCAATTGTCGAGAAACTGCTGTGCGCTGGCTGCCCAGGTGTAGTTCAAGGCGATTTTCCGGCAGTGGTCGCGGGGTATGTCCAAGGCTGCTTCCGCCGCCTCCTGCAGGTTTTCCGAAAGCACGCCTGCCCCCGTATCGCCGATGACGTCGAGCGGCCCCATGACAGGATAGGCGGCGACCGGAACGCCGCAGGCCAGAGCCTCGAGCAGGACATTGCCGAACGTGTCGGTGCGCGACGGAAACACAAAAACGTCGCCCGCCGAATAGTGCCGGGCGAGATCTTCGCCGAGCTTGGAACCGGTGAAATGCGTATCTGGATATTCGCGCCGGAGTGCCTCCAGCTGCGGGCCGCCGCCCACGACAACCTTCGATCCGGGAAGTTTCAGGTCGAGAAAGGCCTTGATGTTCTTCTCCACCGCAACCCGGCCGACATACATGAAAACGGGCCGTGGCAGGTCCTGCGGCAGCACGGACCCTTCGTATGGCCTGAACAGGTCCTCGTCGACCCCGCGCGACCAGCGCATCAGGTTCTTGAACCCCCGTGCGCGCAGATCGGTCTCAAGGGACCGGGTTGCCACCATGCAGCCACAGCCCGAATTGTGAAACCGGCGCAACCAGCCGTAGGACCAGGACAGCGGCACCGGCAAGCGCGCGGACACATATTCTGGAAACCGGGTGTGATAGCTTGTCGTGAACGGTTCGCCCGCTTTCCTGGCAACGCTTGCCGCCAGAATTCCAAGCGGCCCCTCCGTTGCGATATGAAGGTGCTCGCAGTCGTATTCCCGGATCATCCTGCGGACGCTACCCCTGTGCGTGAGGGAGAGGCGGATTTCGGGATAAGTCGGACAGGGCAACGTCTTGAAGGCCTGAGGCGACAGGAATTCGACCCTGACACCCGTTTCAGCCAGTGCTTCGGCGGTCCGTTCCAATGACCTGACCACACCGTTGATTTGGGGATGCCAGGCATCGGTCACGATCAGGATGGAACTCATGCGGCGACCGGGGCTTCCTTGGACTTCGCCGGAGCCGGCCCTTCCTGGGTTCGATCGACCCATCGGATTACCTCAAACGTCCCATCATGATGTTCCGCAACTGCCGTGCAACTCTCGACCCAGTCGCCGGTATTGATGTAGTGAATGCCGTTCATATCACGGTTGGCCGCATGATGGATATGACCGCAGATCACGCCGTCGACACCCTGCCGCCGGGCTTCATCGGACAGAGTTTCCTCAAACCGGCCGATGAAACTGACGGCGTTCTTCACCTTCAGCTTCGCCCAGGCTGACAGCGACCAGTAGGTCAGCCCGAGAGTTCTGCGAACGTAATTGACCCAGGTATTGACGCTCAATGCGGTGACGTAGGCCTTGTCGCCGAAGAACGCGAGCCACTTGGCATGGCGAATGACAACATCGAACTGATCGCCATGAATGACGAGATAGCGTTTGCCGTTGGCTGCCTCGTGGACAATGCTGTCGCTGACCTCGACGCCGCCGAAATGGGTGCCCAGGAAGTTGCGCAGAAACTCGTCGTGATTGCCGGGAATGTAGTGGATGCGCGCGCCCTTGCGCCCCTTGCGCAGGATCTTCTGCACCACATCATTGTGAAGCTGAGGCCAGTACCAGGCGCGTTTCAGGCGCCACCCGTCGACAATGTCGCCGACCAGGTAGATGGTTTCAGCGTCGTGATCCTTCAGGAAATCCAGCAGCAGCTCAGCCTGGCAGCCACGTGTGCCAAGATGCACATCGGAAATGAACAGGGACCGGTAGTGCCGCAATGCCTCTGCGGTAGACATGGCATATCTCCATATTCCATTAGCAGCGCTATAGACGCGATTCAGGTTGCACAATTATGACAGACGGGAAGATGTCTGCCGGAATGTCGGTTTTCCCGTTTTCCTCAGCAGAAATGTAATGCGCCCATCTCTATATGCTATGGGTTGCAAAAATGGAGGGTTTTCATGGATTTGGGTCTTAGAGGAAAAAAGGCGATCGTGTGTGCGTCGAGCCGGGGTCTCGGCAAGGGCTGCGCGGAGGCGCTCGCCGAAGCCGGTTGTGACATCGTTTTGAACGGCCGAACAGAAGCCGTACTGGAAGAAACGCGAAAGGAAATTCAGACCCGTTACAACGTATCGGTCCTCAGCATCGCCGCGGATGTGTCCTCACCCGAAGGCCAGCAGGCACTCCTGTCTGCCTGCCCGGATCCGGACATTCTCGTCAACAACAATGGTGGTCCTCCCAGGCGGGATTACACGGAACTCGACCGCGATGCCCTGATCGACGGAGCTATCCAGAACTTCGTCACCCCGGTCGAGCTTATCCAGGCCGTCGCCCCGGGCATGAAGGAACGCGGTTTCGGCCGGATCGTCAACATCACGTCCTTGTCGGTGAAGATGCCGATCGAGGGTCTTGACCTGTCCAGCGGTGCAAGGGCGGGCCTGACGGCCTTTCTGGCCGGTGTCTGCCGGCAGCTGGCCCCGCACGGCGTGACCATCAACAATCTCCTGCCGGGCAAAATGGATACGGACAGGCTCCGAGGCGGTTTTGAACGCGCTGCGCAGCAGACCGGCACGAGCCTGGAGGATATCAGGGCACAGCAGGCCGCCGAGATCCCGAGCCGGCGCTTCGGCAATGCGGAGGAATTCGGTCAGGCCTGTGCCTTCCTGTGCTCGCAGCATGCCGGCTACATCACCGGACAGAATCTGCTCATGGACGGCGGCCTCTACCCGGCAGCCTTCTGAGCGGCAGAAAACACAAAAAAGGCCGGGACAAGCACCCGGCCTTTTCATGTTCTGATGCGTCGGGATCAGAACTTGTAGCGCAGCGATGCGGAGACAATGTTCACCTGGCTGTCCACCGTTGCGGTATACGTCCCTATGTTGGCATTGTAATCCTGATGACCCGGGCCGATGTTGATTTCTGTGTCGGCAGGGATCAAGTGAGAGTACCCGATATCGAAAGCGAGATGTTCACTCGGTTTCCAGGTCGCTCCCGCAGAAAGCCAAAGTCGATCATTGTCCGGTAGGCGCGTTGACCGGATATCCTCGTCGATCGGCGACAGTTCATAGCCGACACCGGCACGAAGGGTCACTTGATCGTTGAAATCATATTCACCGCCGACAGAGAAGAACCAGCCGTCGTCGTAGTTGAATTCAAGATCAGGGAGGCCCGACGGGTTCGTCGTTGTGCCATCCGTTGCGGTCAGGTGAACGGTACCCAGCCTGCTCCAGTTCGTCCATTCGACGGTTCCCAGAACCCGGAACTTGTCGAATACCCGCTGTTTCGCAGAGATGGTCACCATCTCCGGCATGATGACGTTTGCCTCGATACCCGTCCTGCTTGAGCTCACGCCAAGTGCGGACACAGACGCCGGATTGATAAAATGTCCATCAAGGTCGTGGAAGACGGCAGATCGGAAACCAACACCGATTTCTGTTCCTTCCATTGGCTTGATCGTGATGCCCGCCGTTGCGCCGAAGCCGATGCTCGACCCCTTGACTTCAGTTGAGGGAACAGAAGATGTCAGCGAAGCCGCGAG
>JBCBUA010000356.1:0-4490 GCA_039818365.1 Pseudomonadota bacterium | reverse complement strand
TTCGGGTCTGTCGAAGACAGTGTCCTGCTTCCCGCCCGGGACTGGGAGGGCTTCGGCGGCGACTGCGTCAAAAATCTGATCTGCCACGTGGTTGAGGGGCTCCTGGACGGCAAACCATTGGAAAATGAGGCAAGTGACTATCTGAAGGTTATTGCGATAGAACAGGCGATCTATGAGTCTGACCGGCAGGGTCGGAAAATCCGGGAGTTTGCCGTTGCTTGAAGCACCGAAGCCAAAGACGATCACGACACAGGCGATGGAGCAGATCCGTCAGCTGATCTTCGATGGTGAACTTGCGGCCGGTTCCGATCACCTGGAAAGCGAGCTGGCCGACCGTCTCGGCATGTCGCGTACGCCTGTCCGGGAGGCAACCCTAATGCTGGCCCAGCAGGGGCTTTTGGAAGTCCGCCCGCGAAAGGGCGTCCGGATTGCCACGCTCTCCCTGAAGGACATGGAAGAAATCTATGCCGTCCTGACCGAGCTTGAGAGCCTAGCCGCGGAAGAAGCGGCGGAAAAGAGCTACTCCGAAGATGCGCTCGGAACCTTGAAGCAATCGATCGAGGCGATGGAAACCGCGCTGGAGCAACAGGACCGCGAAGCCTGGGCCGTTGCGGACAACGCCTTCCATGAGGAACTTGTAAGGCTCGGGGGCAATTCCAGGGTGGAAACCATCGTTGCGATGATGGCGAACCAGGTCCGGCGCGCCCGCGCCATGACCCTGTTCATCCGCCCGCTGCCGGTGAAGTCGAACGAAGACCACCGCGCCGTTTATGACGCGATCCGGCAGGGCAAACCGGCACTGGCACGTGAACGCCACCGCAACCACCGCCGCGATGCCCGCGAAGTGCTGATAGAGTTGCTCAAGAAACACAAGCTGTTTCAGCTTTAGCTCACCGTAGGTCTATGCCGTCATTCCGGACAAGTGCAGCGCCGGCTGCGCGCTGATCCGGAATCCAGAGGGACTTCGCGCCGAAGGCGCGGCTGTTCAAACTCGTGTCCCGTTTGTGTTCGCTTCGCTTGACCCAGATGTCTGGATTCCAGATCAGCGTTCGGCATCGCCTCACTTGTCTGGAATGACGGTGAGAAGGTCACATCTCCATCGCCACCCCATGCGAACAACACCCTCATCCTGAGGAAGACCTTCAGACCTGTCTCCAAGGATGGGCCACACACACTCCGGTCTCGCCGCCCATCCTTCGAGACAGCGCTTCGCGCTTCCGCAGGATGAGGAGAGTGCAGCGATAAGCACGAGGGTCCGCTCGCGCCGGTGCTTCGGTAAGGAGACGACAAACCAGGCAATTCGCTGCTTTCCGTACTATCCGCCCTGCCAGGTCCTGATCGCCTCGATCGGATAAAGCAGCATGATGACATTGAGGGTGAGGTTGTCCCGGATCACCCAGAGCGCCAGCAGCTCGAAGATGATTGCAACAAGCACCGTGACCCAGATCGGCACGCGCCAGGCGAAGAAGAAACCGGCCAGCATCCAGACAATATCGAACACGGAATTGAGCACGCTGTCCCCGGTATAGCCGACGGCAATGGTCGCTTCGCGGTAGCGGTCAATGATCCACGGGCTGTTCTCGGCAACTTCCCACGCCGCTTCGAGAAAGATCGCCCCGAGTGCCCGCTCGCCCACCGTGTTGCGGCGGAACAGCAGCCAGAGCACCCAGTAGAAGATGAAGCCGTGGATGATGTGGGAGAACGTGTACCAGTCGGCAATGTGCTGGGACGAGCCGGCAAGATCGTCAGCCGGTGTCCAGAAGAGGACATAGCCGCAATCGCAGATCGGAATGCGGCCCATCGCCAGCAGGATGACCGCCGTCGCGGCGATCATGAAGAGGCCGATGATCAGGCATTTCTTGTTGCTCAAACGTTTCTCCCATGATCGCTGGAGCGTCAGGCGATTCTTTTCTGGAAAAGCACCGCCATTCCCTCTATGACCTTGCGCCAACGAAACATCAATCCGTCCGGCCTTGGAGAGTGTTGTTGCGCACCGGTTTCGACCGTCGCGAATGCGCAGACGCCGCCGGATTTACGGACCAGGAGACCTTCATGTCTGGCCTCAACGGTGCAGCGCCGTTTCAAGCACGGCGCACATTCGCAATCATTTCACACCCGGATGCCGGCAAGACCACCTTGACCGAAAAACTGCTTCTGTCGGGCGGCGCGATCCGGGCGGCCGGACAGGTGAGGGCACGCGGCGAGCGCCGCCGGGCCCGTTCCGACTGGATGAAGATCGAGCAGGAACGCGGCATTTCCGTTTCGTCCTCGGTCATGACCTTCGAACGCAAGGGTATCATCTACAATCTGCTCGACACGCCGGGCCACGAAGACTTTTCCGAAGACACCTACCGCACGCTGACCGCCGTCGACGCGGCCATCATGGTGATCGACGCGGCCAAGGGCATCGAGACCCAGACTCGCAAGCTGTTTGAGGTCTGCCGCCTGCGCGACATTCCGATCATCACCTTCGTCAACAAGATCGACCGGGAAGGCCGCCATGCGCTGGAGATTCTGGACGAGGTTCAGGAAGCCCTGGCGCTCGACGTCTCGCCGCAGACCTGGCCGGTCGGCATGGGTTCCGATTTCTTCGGGGTCTATGACTGGCAGCAGAGGAAATTCCACACGTCCGAGGGCGAGCGCGGCGGACCTTATGCCGAGACGAAGGACGTTTCCGGTCTTGAGGACGAGGTGCTGACGGGCACCGTTTTCGACCGGATCATGGAAGAACTCACCGAGAATGTGGAACTGGGCGCGGAAGGCTATGCCGAATTCGACAAGGAGAGTTTTCTCGAAGGCCACCTGACGCCGGTCTTCTTCGGCTCGGCGCTGCGCGATTACGGCATCGAGGAAGTGCTTGATTTCATCGCCGACAATGCCCCTGCGCCCCATTCCCAGCCGGCCACCGGCGGCCGCACGATCATGCCGGAAGAAGACAAGGTCACAGGCTTCGTCTTCAAAGTGCAGGCCAACATGGATCCGAAGCACCGCGACCGCATTGCCTTCGTGCGCCTGTGTTCGGGCACCTTCAAGCGCGGCATGAAGCTGAAACACGTGCGCGCGAACAAGCAGATCGCCGTGTCCGCGCCGATCTTCTTCTTTGCCGAGGAGCGCGAGATCGCCGATCTTGCCTATCCGGGCGATGTCATTGGCGTGCCCAACCACGGCCAGCTGCGCGTTGGCGACACGCTGACCGAGGGCGAGAACATCCACGTCACCGGCCTTCCGGCCTTTGCGCCGGAAATCCTGCGCCGCGTGCGCTTGTCAGACACCATGCGCGTCAAGCAGATGCGCCAGGGCCTGCAGGATCTTGCCGAGGAAGGGCTCGTGCAGATCTTCAAGCCCGATCTCGGCTCCAACTGGATCGTTGGCGTGGTCGGTGCCCTGCAGCTTGATGTCGTCGTCGACCGCCTGAAGGCCGAATACGGCACCGAGATCGGCTTTGAAGCAGTGCCCTACAACACCGCCCGCTGGATCGAGACCGACAGCCAGACGCTTCAGAAGATCATCGAGGGCCACCGCATGTCGGTTGCCAATGACCGCGACGACAAGCCGGTATTCCTCTTCAAGAATGCCTGGGAAGTCGGTCATGTCACTGAGAAATTCCCCGATGTGACCTTCCGCGAAACCCGCGAGATCGTCTACGAGGCGTAATTTTGCCAACCCGCCGATGACCTGCGATCTCAGACCCCTGACGCCAAACGACCTGGACCTGGTCTGCCGCCAGCGCAACGACATGTTCCGCTCGATGGAGATGTCCGAGGACCTGATCGTGCGGATGGACCCCGCCTTCCGTGCATGGCTCCAAGGCCGGCTTTCGGACGGAACCTATTTCGGGTTTATCGCCGACCAGGGCGGCCGTCCGGTTGGCGGCATCGGCCTGATGGAGATCGAGTTCCCGCCGCATCCAGCTCATCCCGAGACCACGAGGCGGGGCCGTATTCTGAACCTTTTCGTGGAGCCTTCCGCACGGGGACAGGGTATTGCCCGACAACTGGTGAAGGCATCCGAAGGCGAATTCAAAAAGCGTGGCCTGACCTATGCCGTTCTCCATGCAACGGACATGTCCCGGCCGCTTTACGAACAGGACGGCTGGCGGGGCACGGCGGAAATGGAAAAGGTTCTGACGCCGGATTGAGCGCCACCTGCACGCAACGCAACCGCACACCTATCCCTCACCCTGAGGAGGGCCGGAGGCCTGTCTCGTAGAATGGGCCGCGCACGCAGACGCCTGCCACTTATCCTTCGAGACGGACCTGGCGGTCCTCCTCAGGATGAGGTTGGTGCTTGAAACAGGCGACGGCGAAGCGCTTGAGCAGGGCACTAACCCACACTGGTCATGCCATGGCTTGACCATGGCATCCATTCCGTTCCGGTTCCAGATTTGTGGCATCACGCGTGTGCAAGCACCCTGGCATGGATTGCCGGATCAAGTCCGGCAATGACGGGCAGTGGGTGATGTTGGTCGGGGACAGCCAACCCCAGCCATT
>JBCBUA010000355.1:0-4514 GCA_039818365.1 Pseudomonadota bacterium | reverse complement strand
CTGGGTCGCGCACGGCCCCAGCATGACTTGCGTGAAGTCGATGACCCGAATGCCATCGAGTGGCATGATTTTCTCAGACATGTGAGCCTCTGTTATTCCGCCGCGACGGGATCTTCGATGAGAGCATTCGGCGACGGCTTGTCTCCCGGATCCGCGCCCTGGGCGCGCATTTGTTTCTGGATGGCCTTGTAGTCGACCATTCGCAGCGGCGCATTCCCTTCAAGAGCCAGGGCGGCCGCAACGCCCGCGGCCTCACCCTGCGCCATGCAGGGCGGAATTTCGCGTGACAGCTTCTGTGCATCGCTTTCCACCGAATAGTGGCGTCCGGCGACGATCAGGTTGTCGATGCCCTTGGGAAGCAGCGCGCGATACGGGGTGTAGTAGTCGCGCCCGCGGCACACGGTGTCCGCGAAGTAGCGCCGGGATTTCACGTCGTCCTTGTTGACGACATATTCCCCCTTCAGGAGACGCGTCTGACGGATGCCCATCTGCTCCGCAGCCCCCAGCATCGTGGCGTTTTCAAAGCCTGGAATGTTTTCCTTCGCGAAGGCGTGCAGCTTCATCATGCGCTCACGGCCCTCGATTTCCGAGGCGACCATGTCTTCGACGGACAGCCCGTCATAACCCGGCATATGCGGGCAGTTGCACCAGACGACGCCCGGGATCGGTGTCTTGAGCCACCACATGCCCCAGGCACCGCCAATCCTGCGCCGCGCTTCCCGGTCAAGTTTCTTGTACTGCTCCGGCTCGGCGAACTCGAAGGCAACGGCCTTGTCCGTATCCACATTCGCGAGGCGGAAAACGGTCGTGACGATATACTGGCCGTCGATATAGTCCGCCCCGGCCGCGACGCCGACGTCGAGATCCCCGGTCGCATCGACGACATAGTTCGCGCGGATGGCCTGCCGACCGAGCTTGGTTTGCGCGATCACACCGCTGATCCGGCCATTCTCCATCAGGACATCGGAAAACCAGCTGTGCGTGCGCAGGTTCACCTTGGCTTCCACCACCATGTCCAGACTGACCCGCTTCCATCCGTCCGGATCAAAGGCCACGGCGTGAATGATCGGCTGCGGCATCATAGCCTTGTGGAAGTCGATACATCCCCAGCGAGACCACTTCTGCCACATCTGCCAGTTGGTCTGACAATCCTCGGGCGGGGGATAGACCGCGGCATCCTGGCGTTCCAGCCGGTCGACAAACTCGCTCACGATACCGGTGGTAACGACCTCGTTGCCCTCGTTGACCATGTCGTCGAGGACGAGAACCATTCCGCCGGACGCCATGCCGCCCAGGTGATGGTAGCGCTCCAGCAAGGTGACCGATGCACCGTTGCGCGCAGCCGACACCGCTGCGGCATGACCGGCAGGACCTGCGCCGATCACCACCACATCACAGTCCGCGACAACAGGAACCTGTGCCCCTTCAACCTGTACGGTCGTCGTGTGACGTTCTGCCATTGTCCTTGATCCTTTTCCTTGAAATTCAGAAGCCGGCGGCAGCGCTACCAGCGAACAACGAGCCTTTCGGCAACCGAAACGGCCGTGAACAAAAGCACCGACAGGCCGGAAGAAACGAAAACGGTTGCGTAGAGAAGCGGTGAGCGGAAGTTGAACGTGCTGTCGATGATCAGTGCCCCCAACCCGACATCGGCACCGATCCATTCGCCGACAATCGCGCCGATCACGCAGGTGGTTGCCGCGATTTTCAGCGCGGAGAACAGGAACGGCAGCGACGACGGCAACCGGATCTTCCAGAAGATCTCCGACTTGGATGCCGACAGGATGCGTGCCAATTCCAGGGTCTGCGGTGACACCGACTGCAGCCCCCGCACCATGTTCACCAGTGTCGGGAAGAAACAGATCAGCGCGGCGATCACCACCTTGGCGGTCATTCCGGCACCGAATATCAGGACGAGGATCGGAGCGATGGCCAGAATCGGGATCGTGTTGATGAAGACCGCGATCGGAAAGAACGCTTTTTCGACCGTCCGGCTGTGCACAAATGCGACCGCAATCAGGATCGCCGCCAGATTACCGACGACGAAGCCGGAAAGGCTCTCGATCAGGGTCGGCCAGAAATTCCGCAAGAGCAGCGCGGCGTCGTTGGCGAACACCGCAAGGACATCGGTCGGCGCGGGCGCGATGTAGGTCGGCACCTCGAACAGCCGCACACCGATCTGCCAGATCAGCAGAAGCGAGACGGCCGTCCCGAGCGGGATCGCGATGTGTCCGGCTCGCAGCCTTACCTGCTCGAATAAGCCGGGCTTGGCGTCTTCGTCGACGCTGGACGAAATCTGGGTCAGGGACATCAGCATTCCTCCAGCAGCTGGCGGAGCTTTCCGCAATAGCGGTTGAATTCGGGCGTTTCCCGAAGGGCGACTTCCCGGTGCGCCGGCAGGTCGATATCGACCACGTCCTTCACCCGCCCCGGATTGGCGCGCAGCATCAGCACCTTCTGTCCGAGGAACACCGCTTCCGAAATCGAATGGGTCACGAACAGGATTGTCACACCCGTTTCCTGCCAGATCTCGCGCAGCTGCAGGTTCAGAAGGTCACGTTTCATTTCGTCCAGCGCACCGAACGGCTCGTCCATCAGCAACAGCTTCGGTTTGCACACAAGGGCTCTTGCGATTGCAACCCGCTGGCGCATGCCGCCGGAGAGTTCATGCGGCAGAGCGTTCTCACGGCCTTTCAGTCCAACGAGTTCCAGCAATTCCTGCGGACTTCGATCAGAAGCGGGGATTTGCAGCCCCCGCTTGCGGCCCATCTCCAGGGGAAGTTCCACATTCTTCAGAGCGCTGCGCCAGGGCAGCAGGGTCGCGTCCTGAAACACGAAGGCGAACTCGCGCGCAAGCCGCGCTGCCTCGGTCGACTTGTCGAGGATCGTGACGTCCCCCTCCGCCGCGGGCACGAGGTCGGACACCAGCCGCAGCATGGTCGACTTGCCGCAGCCGGAGGGACCGAGGATGGTCCAGAATTCGCCTTCGCCGATCTCAAGGCTGATGTTTTCAAGAGCGGTGAACCGACCGAATTTCACCGAGGCTCCGGAAAGGCGGGCCGCTACCTTGCGGCCTGCCGGTTCCTGATCGGGACTGTCGTCCGCGAAATCAGCCAAAGGTTGGACGGACATCTTTGGTCGCTTCGAGAATGTCCAGCGTCATGATGTCGGCCACGGTCGGCGCACCGTTGGTGAACTGCTCCAGGCTGTTATAGGTGTCGATCTGTTCCTGCCAGTTGTCGGCCGTCATGACGCCCCAGCCACCGGCCTTGGTCTTGTCGTTGAACGAGAAACCCAGAACAAGGTTGACCGCTTTCATCTCGCTGTCCTTGTCCAGGTTCGGATAACGCTCGACGAGCGCGTCGACCCCGGCTTCCGGATTTTCATAGACGGCGCCCCAGCCACGTGAAATCGCACGGATCGCGGCGGTGATCTTGTCGCTGTTGTCCTGAAGCACGTCATCCGTCGTGTAGTAGGGATTGGCATAGAGCTGGATGCCCGCATCCCACAGTTTCATGTCGACCCGTTCGTCGCCAAGCACCGAAAGCGCGCCGACATTAGTCTGCCAGCCGGTCGCCACGTCGACCTGCCCGACCTTGAGCGGGGCCATGTCGCCGCCCATGACGGAGACCTCGACCTGGCTTTCATCAATGCCGTTCTTTGCCAGAAGTGCGCGCAGCAGGATCCGCGCCGTTCCCTGTGTCGCAACCTTCTTGCCGATAAGGTCCTCCGGTTTGCGCACCGGATTGGCTTCCATGGAGAAATAGGTGAACGGGTGTTGCTGATAGCCAGCCGCAACACACTTGATCGGCAGCCCGGCCGAACGGGCCAGCATCAGCGAGGGAGAGGACGAAATCGACCCGAAATTGTTGGCACCTGAGGCAACCGACGCCACGCCGTCAATATTCGGTCCGCCGGGGATGATTTCCAGTTCCAGCCCCTCGTCTGCGAAGTATCCAAGCTTGTCGGCCATGACCTCGCCGAGTATGCCGTTGGACGCCAGCCAGCCAAGCTGCAGCCTGATCTTGAAGTCGGCGGCTGCCGATGGTCCGACGGAAAGGAAAGTTCCGGTTGTCGCCAGTCCGGCAGCAGCTCCAAGTCCTTGCAGAACGCGCCGGCGATTAAGTCCCCTGTGTGTCATCTGAACGATCTCCTGGTAGGTGGTTTTCCGTGTCTCCCTTTTTTCTTTAGCCTAGACGCGGGCCTTGCGTTGCGGATAGAACTTAGTTTGGCGCATAGCGATGCTTTTTTTGCATCGCCTGAGGGTTGGGGCCCTGGGAAGAGTTTCCATGCACAGCAAGTTCCTGAACTATTTCGACGAGGTTGCACGCCAAGGCTCAATTCGCCGCGCAGCCGCCGTTCTGCACGTGTCCTCCTCTTCCGTGAACAGGAAGATTCTCGATATCGAGGACCGCCTCGGGGTGAAGCTGTTCGACCGGCACGCGGAAGGCGTCGAACTCACCGCAGCCGGTGCGGTTGTCCTGGAACATTGCCGCAAGACGATCTTCGACTAC
>JBCBUA010000354.1:0-4547 GCA_039818365.1 Pseudomonadota bacterium | reverse complement strand
GGCTTCTTCCGCCAGGTGCCGGTCGAGCTTGCCGAAGCGGCGGAAATCGACGGGTGCACGCGCTGGCAGGCGTTCTGGAAGGTCGAGTTTCCGGTGGCCCGTGCAGGGGTCGCATCAGCGGGCATTTTCGCCTTCCTCACCAGCTGGAACGAATATGCGCTGGCGAGCCAACTGACCCGGTCGACCTTTTCCAAGACGATGCCGGTGGGCCTGCGGGATTTCACCAGCGAGTTCACGATCAACTGGGGAGGGATGTGCGCACTCGCGGTGCTGATGATCATTCCGGCACTCATCCTCACCTTCCTCGTCCAGAAACACCTTATTGCCGGGCTGACCTTCGGCGGCGTCAAAGGATAAGCAGAATGGCAAAGGTAAACCTGCGGAAGGTTGTCAAGAAATACGGCGCATTGCAGGTCGTTCACGGCATTGATCTTGAAATCGACGACAACGAGTTCGTCGTGCTGGTCGGGCCGTCTGGATGCGGCAAGTCGACAACGCTGCGGATGATCGCCGGCCTGGAAGCGATTTCGGACGGTGAGATATCCATCGGGGAGCGGGTGGTCAACGATCTGCCGCCACGCAACCGCAACATCTCGATGGTGTTTCAGAACTACGCTCTTTATCCGCACATGACGGTACGCGAAAATCTCGGTTTCTCGCTCAAGATCGCGAAACGGCCGCAGGAGGAAATCGACCGCGCCGTGGATGCGGCGGCGCAGATCCTGAGCCTGTCGGACTACATGGACCGCAAGCCCGGCGCGCTCTCCGGCGGCCAGCGTCAGAGGGTTGCGATGGGACGGGCCATCGTGCGGCACCCGGACGTGTTCCTGTTCGACGAACCTTTGTCCAATCTCGACGCGAAACTGCGCACGCAAATGCGGACCGAAATCAAGAAACTGCACCAGAAGGTCAAATCGACGATCGTCTATGTCACTCACGACCAGGTGGAAGCGATGACGCTGGCCGACCGCATCGTGATCATGCGCGATGGCCATATCGAACAGGTCGGTACACCGCTGGAGGTGTTCGAGACGCCTGCCAACACTTTTGTCGCGACGTTCATCGGCTCACCGCCGATGAACCTTCTCTCCGGGCGGGTCATAGACGGTGAGATCACAATCGAGGGCGGGTTGCGGATTGCCGTGCCGGACTCTTTTTCGGGCAAGGTCACGGACGGTCAGGAGGTTGTTCTCGGGTTCCGGTCCGACAATCTGATGCCGGCCGGGCATGCAATGCCGATGGAGGGCGGGTATACCGAGTTCGACATGACCGTGGATCTTTCCGAACCTCTGGGAACGGAAACGCTTCTTTTTGGATCCCTTGCCGGCAAGGAAGTCCAGGCAAAGATGCTCAATCCGCGTCCTGTCTCGGATGGCGAACAGCTCCGCTTTCAACTGGATCTGACCCGCTGTCACCTGTTTGACGCCGGCAGCCAGCAGTCACTGAGGTAAGAGATGGCCGAGATCAAAACAGTCCGAATTTACATGGCCGACCTGAAGCCGAAGGTGAAGCGGGTCGATGCGATCCAGAGTTTCGTGAGCCAGGAAACGCCCTTTGTCGAGATCACCGATGCCGATGGTATGACAGGGCGCGGTTACAGCTACACGATCGGCCAGGGCGGGCCGTCTGTCATGGCGCTGTTGAAGCATACAATGGTGCCGCAGCTGATCGGCCGGGAAGCGGAGGAAATCGAACGGATCTGGCGCGATCTCCTGTTCTCCACGCACGCGACGGCCGTCGGGGCGATCACGTCGCTTGCACTGGCGGCGATCGACACTGCGCTCTGGGACCTGCGCTGCCAGCGCGCCGGATTGCCGCTTTGGCGGATGCTGGGCGGTGCGAAGGATCACGTGCCGATGTACACCACCGAGGGCGGCTGGCTTCACATCGAGACACAGGCGCTGGTGGACGATGCGCTCGCGGCCCAGGCGATGGGGTTCGCAGGGTCCAAGATCAAGATCGGCCGGCCGCATCTGAGCGAGGACCGTGCGCGGCTGAAGGCCGTGCGCGAGGCGGTGGGCGATGCCTACGAGATCATGGTTGATGCCAACCAGTGCTTCTCGCGCGCCGAGGCGACCCGGCGGGCGCGTGTGCTTGAAGAATTCAACATCGGCTGGTTCGAGGAACCGCTGCCGGCCGACGACGTGATGGAACATGCGCGGCTGGCCGCGCACACATCCGTGCCGATTGCGGTCGGCGAAAGCATGTATTCGCTCAGTCAGTTCAAGGACTATCTGGTGAGCGGCGCGGCCGGAATCGTCCAGGCCGACGTGGCCCGTATCGGCGGCATCACGCCCTGGATGAAAGTCGCTCATCTGGCCGAAGCCCACAACGTGCCGGTCTGCCCGCACTTCCTGATGGAGCTTCATGTCAGTCTGGTCTGCGCGATCCCGAATGCCCCGTGGCTGGAATATATCCCGCAGCTTGACAGTCTGACCGCGTCGACGATGCGGATGGAAGCGGGCTGTGCCTATCCATCCAATACACCGGGCCTCGGGATCGACTGGGACGAAGAAAAGCTGGCCGCGGCCAGGATCACGCCTTTCGATGCCGACTTCCCGCAATAGGAGCGCGTCATGCAAAGAATGGGAATGATGATCGGTCTGGAGCCGGACAAGGTCGCTGAATACAAACGCCTGCACGCGGATGTCTGGCCCGGTGTCCTGAGAATGATCTCGGACTGCAACATCCGCAACTATTCGATCTACCTCAAGGAACCGGAAAACATCCTGTTCGGTTACTGGGAATATCACGGTGAGGACTTTGCGGCCGACGCTGCGAAGATGGCCGCGGACCCGGAAACGCAGCGCTGGTGGGATGTCTGCATGCCGTGCCAGGTGCCGCTGGACAGCCGCAAGGACGGGGAATGGTGGGCGATGATGGAAGAGGTCTTCCACCTGGACTAGGGCACGGACTCATTTATGTGTCCATGCCCCAGGCCTCTTCGAGGATGCCGGGTGCCGGTTTCCGGCGCAGGCAATGAAAGGCTCAGGAGACGTGATGATTGAGGATCTGCAGCAGCATTGGCCAAGAGCGGCCAATCCGAAACCGATCGTCATATTCGGAGCCGGCTCGATCGTGACGGACGCGCATCTGCCGGCCTATGCCAACGCCGCCTATACCGTTGCGGGCCTTTACGATCCGGACCTGGAAAAGGCGCGGGCGGTTGCGCAGGCACACGGGACCAAGGCCTTTCTAAGCCTGGAAGACGCGGCAAGTCAGACGGACGTGGTCTTCGATCTTGCAACACCGCCCGATGCCCATGCGGGCATTCTGTCCATGCTTCCCAAAGGTTCTGCAGTCCTGATCCAGAAGCCGATGGGAAGCGATCTGGACGGTGCGTCCGAGATCCTGAAGATCTGCAGGGACCGGGCGCTTCTGGCCGCCGTGAATTTTCAGTTGCGCTTTGCGCCGATGATGCTGGCCTTGCAGGACGCGGTGAAGAGGGGGCTGCTTGGCGACATCGTGGATTTCGATGCCTGGCTGGCGCTCGATACGCCCTGGGGTCTGTGGAAATTTCTCGAACCCCTGCCACGCGTTGAAATCAGTCTGCACTCCATTCACTATCTCGACGTCATCCGCGCCTTGCTGGGCGACCCGGCAGGTGTGCACGCCAGGTCGATGGGGCATCCCTCGTCGAAAATTGCGCAGACACGCACCGCGGCGATCCTGGACTATGGCGACACCGTCCGCTGCGCTTTGTCGATCAACCACAATCACGCGTTCGGCCGCAAACACCAGGCGTGCGAGTTCCGCGTCTGCGGCACCGAGGGCGCGGCCTATCTGCAGCTCGGTGTCAATCTGGACTATCCCAAAGGGGAGCCGGACATTCTTGAAATCAACACAGGTGAAGGCTGGCAGCGCATTGAGCTTGACGGCAGCTGGTTTCCGGACGCGTTCACAAGCCGGATGAGCCAGCTTCAACGGGTCTCCACGGGCGAGGAAGACACCCTTGTCAGCAGCGTCGAGGATGCCTGGTACACGATGGCTCTTGTCGAAGCCGCCTATGAAAGCAGCGCCGCACCTGCCACGCCGATTGCGAGGAAGCCCGAATGAACATTCAGGAAATCTATTACGAGGATTACGAGATCGGACACGTGCGCGAAACCTTCGGCCGGACGATCACGGAAACGGATTTTGTCGTGCATGCCGGGCACACGGGTGACTTCTTTCCCCACCATATGGATGCCGAATGGTGCGCCAAGCAGGATTTCGGGCAGCGCATTGCCCACGGCACGATGGTGTTTTCCATCGGCATCGGGTTGACGGCGAGCGCGATCAATCCCGTGGCCTTTTCCTACGGATACGACCGGCTGCGGTTCATCAGGCCGGTTCATATCGACGACACGATCCGCACGCGCCTCACGATCGACCGGAAGTTTCCCGACCCGAAACGCGACGGAATGGGGCAGGTCTTTGAAAAATGCGAGGTCCTGAACCAGAGGGACGAAACCGTTCTGTTCGCCGAGCATATTTACCTGGTGCAGATGCGCGGCGCCGGCTGAGCAGCGTCCGTGTAGTGATCGCTTTCCGGCCAACCGGCCACA
>JBCBUA010000353.1:0-4573 GCA_039818365.1 Pseudomonadota bacterium | reverse complement strand
AGAACGCCGATATGGGTTGACATGGTCATCGCCTCGATCTGATCGTGGGTGACGTAAAGCAGCGTCGCGCCGAGGCTTTCCTGGATGCGTTTCAGTTCGATCCTGAGATCCGAGCGCAGCTTGGCATCCAGCGAACTGAGCGGTTCGTCCATCAGATAGATGGTCGGGTGCCGGACAAGCGCCCGACCGATCGAGACACGCTGCATCTCGCCGCCCGAAAGCGCCGTCGCCTTGTTGTTCAGCTTGTGCGAGATCCGAAGAACCTCGGCGACTTCCTTCACCTTGCGCTCGATCTCGTCCGCCGGTGTTTTCAGAAGCGGCGAGCGCAGCGGAAAGGCCAGGTTCTCCCGGACGCTCATATGCGGGTAGAGCGAATATTGCTGGAACACCATGGCGACGTTCCGCTGTGCCGGCGTGTCGTCCACGACGGACCTGCCACCGATCGAAACGTCCCCGCTATCGGGTTCCTCCAGCCCGGAAATCAGGCGCAGGATCGTGGTCTTTCCGGCTCCTGTCGGGCCGAGCAGCGTGACGAACGCACCATTGGGAATGGTCATGCTGACATCGGAGACGGCAACCGTATCGCCAAAGGTTTTCGAGAGACTGGAAAGCCGCACTTCAGACATGGGCCAGCACTCCCTCGTTGAGATCGGACTTGAGGGCGCGGCCGCTCTGGTTGTCGAAAAGCGTTGCGGTCGTGCCGTTGAAGGCAAGGCCAACGGTTTCGCCGGGCTTGGCCGGCTGATCGGACGGGATCCGCGCCTTCAGGTCACCGCCCACGGTTTTCACCGTCACGATCTGGGTCGTTCCGAGATACTCCGCGGCGACCACCTCGCCCCGGTTGCCGCCGTCATCGTTGAGAGCGATATGTTCCGGCCTGATGCCGTAGACCAGATCCCCCTCGAACGGTTCGCGGACGGTTGGAACGGCAAGATCCACGTGATGCATCCGGACACTCGAAGAGCCGGTATGCACCTCGCCGTGGAACCGGAGGAAATTCATGGACGGGGATCCGATGAAATCGGCCACGAACATGGTCGCCGGCTTGTCGTAAATGTCCTGCGGGGTGCCGAACTGTTCGATGACACCATGGTTCATCACGACGATCTTGTCGCCCATCTGCATGGCTTCCAGCTGGTCATGCGTCACATAGACTGTCGTGGCGCCCATGCGATCATGAAGCGCGCGCAGTTCCTCAGCCATGTGCTCGCGGAACTCGGCGTCGAGCGCTCCCAGCGGTTCGTCCATCATGAAGGCCTTTGGCTCGCGCACGATCGCACGGCCAAGCGCGACGCGCTGCCGGTCACCGCCCGAAAGACCGCTGACGGGCCGGTCGAGAATATCCTCGATGCCGAGAATCCGAGACACCTCCGCGACCTTTTCCGTGACATGCTTTTTCGACATGCCCTGGCTGACCAGCGGATAGCTGATGTTCCGGCGCACATTCATGTGCGGATAGAGGGCGAACATCTGGAAGACAAAGGCGATGTCGCGCTGGCTGGCGGGCTTCTGGCCGACCTCTTCCCTGTCGATGTAGATCTCGCCCGATGTCGGCAGTTCCAGGCCGGCAATCATGCGCAGCGTCGTTGTCTTGCCGCATCCCGACGGACCGAGCAGCATGAAGAACTCGCCGTCCTCGATCTTGAAGGACGAGGACTGCACGGCGGTGAAGTCGCCGAATTCCTTCCTGAGATTCCTGATTACGATTTCAGCCATAAGTCAAAAAGCCTCTAGTCCGGAAAGTGACTGACGATGATGAACATCACCGTGCCGGTCAGTGTGACGATGAAAGAGTAGGTGTAGGCCCACAGCACGACCGGCTGCATCAGCATGACGACACCGATTGCGATCAGCACCGAGGCGAGCATTTCCCAGGGACCGCGCCGGAACCGCATCAATCCTTGAACAAACTGGCTCATTTGCGCACCGCTCCGAATGTGATGCCGCGAAGCAGGTGTTTGCGCAGCAGGATTGTGAACACCATGACCGGGACGAGGAACAGCGTCGCGCCGGCAGCCACCGCCGGCCAGTCCTGGCCGCCGACACCGATGATGGTCGGGATGAAGGGCGGCGCCGTCTGCGCGGTGCCCGAGGTCAGAAGGACCGCAAACGCATATTCGTTCCAGGAAAAGATCAGGCAGAAGATGGCCGTCGACGCGATCCCGGTGGCCGCCTGCGGCAAGACCACCTTGTAGAAAGCCTGGAAGCGCGTGTACCCGTCGATCAGGGCAGCTTCCTCATATTCGCGCGGGATCTCGTCCATGAACCCCTTGAGCAGCCAGACCGCGAGCGAAATGTTGACCGCCGTGTAAAGCAGGATCATGCCCAGATGCGTGTCGGACAGGCCGAGCGTCCGGAACATCAGGAAGATCGGGATGGCCACCGCGATCGGCGGCATCATCCTGGTCGACAGGATGAAGAACAGCAGATCGTCCTTCAAGGGCACCTTGAACCGCGAGAACGCGTAGGCTGCGAGCGTGCCCAGGAAAACCGACAGGAAGGTCGAGCCGAAGCCGATGATCACCGAATTCAGGAACCGTTCGCCGTAGCGGGACGGGCCGGCGATCACCATGTCACGGTTGCGCACGATCTCCTCGTACCAGGTTGCCGGCGGCGGCAGCGCCTGCAGCGCTTCCGGAGACACCCGGGTGCGGGTCGTAAAGAGGTTCACGTAGCCTTCGAGGGACGGTTCGAAGAAGACCTTGGGGGGATAGGCGATCGCATCGACAGGTGACTTGAAGCCGGTCGTCAGGATCCACACCAGCGGCAGCAGCGTGATGACCGCATAAAAGATCACCAGGGTGCCCGCCAGCCACTTTTGCAGCTTTGAAGGCTCGGTAATGGAATAGCTGCTCATCTTTCCTTCACCTTGTTCAGGGCTTTCACATAGATCGACGCAAGACCGAACACCGTTACGAACAGGATGATCGCGTAGGCGGACGCGTATCCGGTGCGCCACTTCTCGAAGGCTTCACGCTTCAGGTTGATGGAGGTGAGTTCGGTCACCGATCCGGGTCCGCCGCCTGTCAATTGGACAACGAGGTCGAACATCTTGAAGTTCTCGATGCCCCGGAACAGCACCGCCAGCATCAGGAACGGCAGAACCATCGGCACCGTGATCGTCCAGAACTGCCGCCACTGGCTCGCGCGGTCGATCTCGGCAGCTTCGTAGATATAGTCCGGGATCGACCTGAGCCCGGCGAGACAGATCAGCATGACAAAGGGCGTCCACATCCAGGTGTCGACGATGACGATCGACCAGGGCGCGAGCTTGACGTCCCCGATCATCTGGAAGGAGGACGGATCGATGCCGGTCAGGAACGAGATCCCGTAATTGAAGAGACCGATCTGCGGCTGATAGAGAAAGGTCCAGAAGTTTCCGACAACGGCGGGCGACAGCATCATCGGCAGAACGATCAGGGTCGTCCACAGATCGTTGCCCTTGAATTTCCGGTTGATGAGCCAGGCCAGCGTGAACCCGATCAGCACCTGCAAAACGATGGTCCAGAACAGGAAATGTGCGGTCGCCTGCATCGTCAGCCAGATGTCTTCATCCGTCAGGATGCGCTCGTAGTTGCGAAGACCGATGTAATCGACTTCCCGGTTCGGCCTGTTGGCGCGAAAATTGGTGAAGCTCAGATTGATGGTCCAGATCAGCGGAAAAATATTCACCGCCAGCAGCAGGAAGATCGTCGGCAGGACGAAAAGCCAGGCGATTGCACGATCGCTCAAGCCCCGGATTTTGGCCGCAACCGAGGGCGGCGTCGCTTTCGCTACGCGGTCGATAGGGGTGTCTGACATCTGTGGCCCGTTTGGAAAGGTGGTCCGGAAAGCCCGGCGGGAAACAAAGCCGTCTTGCAACGCATCCGTTGCCCGCTGGCGTTTCAGGGTCAGGCGGGCAAGCGCTGCGCTTGCCCGCCCGTGTTTTAAAAGCCGTTAGAGCTTGCCTTCGTCTTCGAAGACTTCCGTCCAGTCCTCGATCAGCTTGTCCAGAGCCTCTTTTGCCGTTCCCTGGTCGGCCACGACATAGTCATGAAGGCGCTTTTGCATCGCTAGCAGCAGTTCCGCGTAGGCGGGCTCCTGCCAGAAATCCATGACGCCATCCATGGCGAGCAGGAAGTCAGCCGCAAACGGGGCACTGTCGGCGAAGTTCGGATCGTTCAGCACGCTGACGTGACAGGAATAACCGCCAAGGTCCCACCACTTCTTCTGAACCGAGGGCTGCGCGAACCACTTGATATATTCAAGCGCGGCGTCCTGCTTGTCGGAATAGGCGACAACGGAAATGCCCTGTCCGCCGAGCGTTGACGCTTCCTTCAGCTGACCCGGATTGACGAAGAAGCCGATCTTGTCGCCGCCGGTATCCGGATCCGCGTAAAGACCCGGGAAGAAGGCGAACCAGTTCATGGCCATCGCCACCTGGCCGGACTTGAACGCATCGAGCGACTGTTCCATGTAGCTGTCGGTGTAACCCGGAGGCGTCGAGGTCTTGTAGAGTTCCTTGTAGAACTCGAGACCCGCAACGGCATCCGGCGAATTCACCGCGCGCGGTGAATTCGCCGGATGCCGTTGC
>JBCBUA010000352.1:0-4581 GCA_039818365.1 Pseudomonadota bacterium | reverse complement strand
GAAACTGCCGAAATACATGGCCAAACTCAACAGGGGCACGGACGCCTGAGTTCGGTTGAACACCTTGCCCTCAAGCGGCAGATTGGCTAAAGACAGCGAAGTCCCGTCCGGAGCTTTTCCTTGACCAAGATACTGGCTGTTTTCCTGATCCTGATTGCCGCCATCCAGGTGATCAAACCGCTCGGCTGGCCGGGTCTCAAAAAGCGCTCCGACGCATGGAAATTCGTCGCCGGCGTCGTCGCCGTCACCGTTGTGTCCGTCATCGTCAGCGCCCTGTTCCAGGGGCTTTAGTTTAGAGAGCGATCGCCCCCCTCCGAGACCGGGTCACATTTCAGGAGAGGCAAGAACCAATGGGCGAACAAGCCACCCTTCACCTGATCTGCGGAAAGATTGCCGCCGGCAAGTCAACACTGGCACGCGGCCTGGCGAAATCGCCCGGAACGATCCTGATCCGGGAAGACTTCTGGTTATCCGAATTATACGGCGACCAGATGCGAACCCTCGCCGACTACGTGACATTTTCTGAGAAACTGCGGACGGCGCTAGAGCCGCACATCGTCGATCTGCTCAGATCGGGACTTTCCGTCGTTCTCGACTTTCCGGCCAATACGGTCGAGTTGAGGCACTGGATGCGCAGGCTGTTCGAGGCGGCGGGCTGCGAGCATCAGCTTCACCTGCTCGATATCAGCGACGAAATCTGCAAGGCACGGCTGAGACAGCGAAACGCCTCCGGCGACCACGAATTCCAGGTGTCTGACGAACAATTTGACCGCGTCAGCCGGCACTTCCAGCCTCCGACCGAAGCGGAATGCTTCAATGTCCGCCTGCATCCGGCAGGACAAAACTGATCGTTAGACAGATTTGGAAGATTAACGCTTGATCAGCGTCTCGTCCGGATCATCCGCTTCCGGATCATAATCGCTTGCGCTAAAGCCGAGAAGGTTCCACGTCTGCTGCATATGCGGGGGAAGCGGTGCCGATACATCGATCATGCCGTGACCCGACGGATGCGGAATGACGATGCGGCGTGCCAGCAGATGCAGACGGTTCTGGATGCCTCCGGGAAGCTCCCAGTTCTCGATGTTGAAATACTTGTCGTCGCCGATGATCGGGTGGCCGATATGAGCGGCGTGCGCCCTGAGCTGGTGGGTCCGGCCCGTGACCGGCTTCATGGTGACCCAGGAGAGTTTCTGGGCGGATTGCTCGAACACGGAATAGAGCGAGACCGCATGCTGGGCGTCATCGTCGCCCTGTCGGGTGACCCGCATCCGTTCCTCGCCTTCGCTGCGCGCGAGAAAGGTTGATATGCGCCCCTGCTTCGGCTTGGGAACGCCTGCAAGCATCGTCCAGTAGATCTTGCGCGTGTTCCTGTGCCGGAAGGCCTTTGTCAGTTCTTGCGCTGCCTGGCGTGTACGCGCGACCAGGATGATCCCGGAGGTTTCCCGGTCCAGCCGGTGCACCAGGCGCGGCTTATTGCCCTTACGGTCCGTGAATGCCTCCAGCATGCCGTCGAGATGCCGCTTGAGCCCGGAACCGCCCTGCACCGCCAGACCAGCCGGCTTGTTGAGCACCATCACCTGATTGTCCTCGAAAAGCAGCATCTCCTCGATGGCTTTCCGGTCATCTGCAATCAGCTTCGTGGATTTGGGTTTGGCATTCTTGCGGTCATCCGCCGGGACATCGACGCCGAGCGGAGGAATCCGCACCATCTGTCCCTTGGCGATCCGCGTGCTGGCATCGGCCCGTTTGCCGTCGACGCGCACCTGGCCGGTGCGCAGCAGCTTCTGCAGACGGCCGAAGCCGAGGCCCGGATAATGGGCCTTGAACCAACGGTCGAGGCGCATGCCCGCTTCGTCGGCGGTCACTTTTTTCTGTTCAATTGCGGACATCTTGTTCTCAGAACCATTGGCGACCCCGTCGGATCGCTGTCAACCGGGACGGATCATGCCCCCGGGCGGAAATTCGTTCCGCAGCGTATAGGCGCAAACCGGTGCAATTGGAAGGGAAACTTAGGAAACGACCTGCCGCGCAATGGCCAGCCCGCCGAAGACCGCAGCGATCGACAGAAGTACCGATGCAACGACGTAGACCATCGCAAGAAGGGTGTCGCCGCGCTCCCACAGGACCGAGGTATCGAGCGAGAAGGCAGAGAATGTTGTAAAGCCGCCGAGAACACCGGTCGCGACGAAATACCGGACGGTCTGGATATGCTGGAAATCGGACTTCACCAGCCACCCGATCAGCAGTCCCATGGCGAGGGAGCCAACCACATTGACCGTAAGCGTTCCGACCGGAAATCCGGTTCCGAACAGACGCAGGCTGGCGAGAGCCACAAGATGTCTTGCCCCCGCCCCGAACGCTCCGCCCAGCATCACAAGAAGAAGATGTTTCAAGGTCTTCCCGACTTCGTCTGATTTTTCTGGCTAAGGCCGCGTAACATGCGGTCTCACTTTCGTAAAGCAGTGCGATGTTTCCCGCCGCTTACGCAGCTGCGGCTCGCTCTGGTTTTGGACAACGCGCGCACAGTAGAAAGCGCAGGCTCACCACCCATTTTACAGATAGGTCTCACACCTCTTCCGCCACATGGGCAAAGTCCGGATAAATCGACCGGATCAGGTCATCCACGCGCGCGATTTCGTCCGGAATTGCCGCCAGCTTTTCGCGTTCTTCCTCAAGGATGGCAAGAAAGATCTGGGCGCGTGCCTGGTTGACCTTGAGTTGCGGCAGCGTGCCCTCGCCGGCTGCCGAAAGCACGATACTGACGAGCCGGTCGGCCGCGTTCAGCCGGCCCCAGAGATAATCGTGCTCGCGCCAGCCTCTGTTGAAGAATGCACCGAAGGAATTGAGCGCCTTGCCTTTCAGCTCGAAACCCTCCGTGTAAAGGCTTTCGGCATCCCGCGGGCTGATCCGGTCCACGAGGATCTCGGTGACCTCCGAGAAGTCGTTCCGTTGCAGCACCGGGAAGGTGATCAGATCGTAGAAGCCGAAGCCGACATAGGACCTGAGCAAGGACATGTGCCGGTCCTTGTCGAGAAGTTCGCGGGCCGTTTCTGCAAACAACTCGTCATGAAGCCGGTCGAGATCGACGAGACCCATCATTTTCGAGAGATTGGACAATAACGGCTCGACATGTGTTTCCAGATCACACTGACCGGCGGCGCTCGCTGAAAGAAACACCTCGGAGACCTCTTTGCTTTTCCCGCCGAAGAATGTCTCCGTCCAGCGCCAGCCAAGATGGTCGATCTGCTCGTATAAAAGCCCTTTCAGATGATCCAGCGCGCCGGCGTCCGGCGCAGGCAGCGATGAGGATGCCCCAGGCTGGTAGAACCCGTTGAGTTTCCGGATCGCAAAGCGCAGTCGGCGGATGCGGTAGTCGACAT
This sequence comes from Pseudomonadota bacterium, assembly GCA_039818365.1. Taxonomy (GTDB): domain Bacteria; phylum Pseudomonadota; class Alphaproteobacteria; order Rhizobiales; family Stappiaceae; genus Roseibium. The sequence continues at coordinate 1,201 of JBCBUA010000352.1, read as the reverse complement.
CAAGACCGCGCAGCAGCGAGACGATGTGGGGATCGGTGCGCCCGAGACCATCCTTGCTTTCGGTCGCAAGCCGGTTGAAGTGATTTGAGAACACGGAAAGGGCAGCCTCTTCCCGGGCCTGAAGATCAACCTCGGCGGCCAGCCTGTTTGTCAGCCCCGCAAGTCTTTCGGCAAGGGCGTGCAGCTTCAGGGACTGGTAGTTCAAAAAGGCGAATCCGGCCTGCTCGAAAGCGGTGTTGGTGGCGTCCCGGCGGCACTTTGACAGGACATCGGCCGTGATCGCGCGCCAGGTCGGCAGGAGCCTGGACACTGCCTGTTCGACAACCGGACCGGTCGCGTCGATCAACTGGGCCAGCCACCGGCTGCGCCGGTTGTTCTGCTCCAGCTCTTTCAGATCGTCGCCGATCGGCTCGTTCCTGGGTATGTGCGCAAGAGACGCCAGGATGACCCTGAAGAAGCCGGGAAGCTCCATCGGCCGGTCGCCGCCTTCGCTCAAGTCGACCGGAGCCGGATCCACATAGATCAGCCGCCTGGCCACTTCGCGCGCGGCAGGCCGTTCTTCGATCACCTCGATGACCGGTGCGAACGGCTTGTTCATGACGACGCTGCCGTCAACGAAACAATGATGTGCCGTCCTGTCGGGCGTCAGGCAGAGTTCCCGGCTCAGGAACCTGTCGCGCTCCGGCCAGTCGAAATCATGCCGTGCAAGTGCACGATCCATTTCGGCGACGGTTGCAGGCGGGAACGCGCCGGGAAACGAAGAGGTTGCACGGGCCGTGAAGACCAGCTCGGGAATATTGTCGGCGTCGAACTGGCTGTCGACATGCCCTTTTGTGCGGTGAACCACTTGAACCTTCCTGAAGCCGCCTGGTATCATCCTCATCTAATACCAATTCATGTATTTTTAAACGATAAGAGGAGCTGTCAGACTTAGAAATTGTGGCCTTTGGTAAGGTAGAGATATGATCATAATTCGTCAGATATTGTGTCCAATATTCAATAGTTTCGGTATTGTTTACTGTATCGAGCCATTCTATATAACGTCCATAGGGTTTGGTGGGTGGTAATAAAAGCTCAATATGCTTTTCGTTATTCTCATACAAGTCCAGGTAATCCTTGATAATAATGGCCATACTCCATCCATCCATGAGAATATGATGATGAATACGAATTTATATGGAGTCATCATCATATTCTCATG
>JBCBUA010000351.1:0-4626 GCA_039818365.1 Pseudomonadota bacterium | reverse complement strand
ATTCCGAACCTGCGTTCAAGCTTGGAGCTTTTACCAATCCCGACCAGTCGGTTCGCCGGGCTGCCATCGACATAACCAAAAAGGGCATGGATGCCTGTGCCCGGATGGGCGGCAGGGTCGTGACGCTCTGGATGGGACAGGACGGGTTCGACTACGCTTTCCAGATGGACTACGCCGCAGCCTGGGATCACACAGTGGATGCGATCCGGGAGGTGTGCGCTCACAACCCCGACCTTGATATCGCCATAGAGTACAAGCCGAACGAGCCGCGGGCGTTTTCCCTCATGCCGGATATCGGGTCGACTTTGCTGGCCTGCCGGGAAGTGAATGCTGCCAATCTTGGCGTGACCCTCGATTTTGCGCATGTCCTTTACGCAGATGAAATGCCCGCCTGCTCGGCCGCCCTGATCGCGCGCCACTCGCGGATGATCGGTCTGCATCTGAACGACGGCTACGGCAAACGCGACGACGGCCTGATGGTCGGTTCCGTTCACGCCATTCAGACTGTTGAGCTGCTGATCGCGATGCTGAAGGCCAACCAGACCGATGTGATCTACTTCGACACCTTTCCGGATATGGGCGGCCTGAACCCGATCGAGGAGGCACGCACGAATGTCCTGATGACCGACCGGCTCATGGACGTTGCCGAGAGCCTTGCGGACGATCGTGACCTGAGCGATGCGATCAGCCGGCAGGATGCTGCGATTTCGCAACGGATTGTCGCCCGAAAGCTGTATGGGGCATGACGATCCTCGTCACAGGCGCATTGCATTGGGATGTCGTGGTCCAGGCCCCCAGACTTCCGCATATCGATGAGACTTTAAGAGGGTCGTCGGTCGCCTATCAATTTGGCGGCAAGGGTGGCAACCAGGCCGTCGCGGCGGCCCGCGCCGGGGCTCATGTCGCCTTCGCGGGGCGGATCGGATCGGATCAGGCCGGCGCGGAAATGAGACGCAAACTGACAGAGGCAGGGATCGACGTCTCTGACCTGCAGGTCGGGCCGGACGCGTCGGGCATGAGCGCTGCTATTGTCGACGAAGACGGCAACTATGGCGCTGTCATCGTTTCCGCGGAGAACCACAAGTTCGACGCCGATCTGTTAAGCATCCCTGACAGCTGCCGGATGGTGCTCATGCAGAACGAGATGACGCATACCGTATTGCACAAGATCAAACGGAAGGCGCTTGATGGGAATGTGCCGGTCGTCTTCAACGCGGCCCCCGCGCGCGGCCTGACGGCCGCAGATCTTAAAGGCGTCGGTGTCCTGATCGTGAACCGTGTGGAGGCATCGGACCTTCTGGGATATGACCCGTCAGGCTCCGACTGGGCGGACGGCGTGCGCGCGCTTCAGACCCTGGTGCCCGGATCCGACATCATCGTGACTCTCGGAGGCGACGGGGTCTGCTACGCGCGCTGCAACCAGACACCGCAACATCAACCCGCGAGGAAAGCGATTGTCCGCTCAACCCACGGCGCCGGTGATGTTTTTGTCGGTGCGTTTGCTGCCGCTTATGTGACCGGCGCGCCTTTCGACACCGCAATCGACAGTGCACAGCTGGCCGCGAGCGCCCACGTCTCCGGGAACCGGTAGAAACGGACAGCTGCACGTTGCATCACGGAGCGTCCTGGCGCACCAGCCCTTCGTTTTTCAACTCGGCCCAGAGCGCCTCGGGGATGGCGGCGCTCTCCGCCTTGAGGTTGCTCTCCATCTCGCTCACACCCTGTCCCCCCGGAATAACTGAAATGACCGACGGGTGCCGGAGTGGAAACTGGAATGCGGCATCCACCAGGCGAACACTATTTCGGTCACAGATGGCCTGGATGCGGCGCACCCTTTCAAGCACGTCTTCGGGTGCCGGTTCGTAGTTGTAATATGCGCCCGGCTTGGGACCCGTTGCCAGGATTCCCGAGTTATAGGCGCCGCCAATGACGACGCCGATGCCCCGCTCCTCGCAAAGTGGCAGGAAGCTTGTCAGGGCGTCCTGCTCAAGCAGCGTGTATCGCCCTGCCAGAAGGAAGATGTCGAAATCGCCGCGTTCGGCCATCCATTGGCAAGGTTGCCACTCGTTTACGCCGGCGCCGAATGCCTTGATCGTGCCCTGTTCCCTCAGTGAAACCAGTGCCTTGTATCCGCCATTCATGAACTCGTTCAGCTTGGCATCAAGCACGTCTTGCGTGCCGTGATTGAAAAGATCCAGATCGTGCGCAAACAGAATGTCGATCCGGTCAATTCCGAGCCGTTCCAGACTGAATTCGATCGAGCGCAACACACCGTCATAGGTGTAGTCGTAGACCTCGCGCCGTGCGGGCACGTCGAACCATTTTCCGAAGCCGTCGCGCTGGTCGGGCCGGGTTGCCTCAAGGATCCTGCCGATCTTTGTCGACAGGACATAGCTGTCCCGGTCCTTGCCACGCAGCAACGGATTCAGCCGGGTTTCCGAAAGGCCAAGTCCGTAGAGCGGAGCAGTGTCATAGTAGCGCACACCGGCGTCCCAGGAAGCCGTCAGGATATCTTGCGCATCCTTGTCCGGAATGGCCCGATAAAGGTTGCCCAGCGGCGCGGTACCGAAACCAAGACTTGTGACGGTCACGCCCCCGTTTCCGAGCCTGTCCCAATGTCGTGTCTGTAACGCCATAACATGCCTCCTTTTAACTGACATGCTAGTATCAAATGAGCTAGACTGCACCTTCAAATTCGGCTGCAAGAAAGTGCGGAGGAAACCTATGGCGAATTTCGAATCTGTTTTTGGAACGCCCAAACCCGTCATCGCCATGGTTCACTTCGGGGCTTTGCCCGGAACACCGCTTTACGATTCAGACCGCGGCGTCTCCGGTCTAATCAGCGACGCCGAAGCCGACCTGCACGCGCTCCAGGCCGCTGGTGTCGACGCCGTCATGTTCGGAAACGAGAATGACCGTCCTTATGAGTTTGAAGTCGACACGGCGAGCACGGCCACGATGGCCTATGTGATCGGCCGTCTGAAGGACCAGATAACCGTACCGTTCGGGGTCAACGTTCTTTGGGATCCAAAGAGCACGGTCGCGCTTGCGGCCGCCTGTGGCGCATCATTCTGCCGCGAGATCCTCACCGGCGCCTATGCCAGCGACATGGGACACTGGGCGCCCGATGCCGGGGCGGCCCTGCGCTATCGAAAGCGCCTGGAGCGAGACGATCTCCTGATGCTCTACAATGTCTGCGCCGAGTTTGCCGACAGTCTTGACCGGCGGCCGCTCGCCGACCGCGCCCGATCCGCCGTCTTTTCCTCCATCCCGGACGCCATTCTTGTGTCAGGCCAGATAACCGGTGAAGCAGCCCGCATGGAGGATCTCGAGGCCGTCAAGAACGCGCTCCCCGATACACCTGTTCTGGCCAACACAGGTGTGAAACTTCACACGGTCGCCGACGTTCTTCGCATTGCGGACGGATGTGTGGTTGGCTCGAGCCTGAAGGTTGACGGCAATACCTGGAATCCGGTTGATCCTGATCGCGCCAAACAGTTTATGGATCGCGCGAGGGCGGCGCGATGATCAGCGAAGACCTCCAGGCGCTCGTCATGATCCCCGGACTGTCTGGCCACGAGGAGCGCGTCGCGGCCGAGATTGCCGCAAGAATGCCTGTCCCGTGCAGGACAGACCGTCTTGGCAACCTGATCGCCTCCTTCCCGGGCACCGGGCCTTCGGTGATGCTTTTCACCCATATGGATCAGTTGGGGTTTGTCGTCAGGAAGATTGAAGAGAACGGCCTGATCCGGGTTCAAAGGCTCGGCGGCGTGCCCGAGCGTGCCCTGCTGTCGCAAGCCGTCATCCTGTGCGCCAGGAACGGCAATGACATACCCGGTATTATTGCAAACAAGAGCCATCACGCCACCCAACCCGACGAAAAATACACGGTTCCCAAGGCAACGGACCTTTTCATCGATGCCGGCTACACGAGCAAGGCGTCCGCAGAGGCGGACGGCATCCAGATCGGGACCGCGGTCACCTATGCACCGAACTACATGCACCTTGCCGAGGGGCGTGTTGCCGGCACGGCAATAGACGACAGGGCCGGATGCGCCGTGCTTCTGGACGTCGCCAGGTCACTCGCCGGGCGGGAAGACGGGCCGACCGTCCATGTCGTGTTCTCCACGCAAGAGGAATTCAATCTGCGGGGTGCCGTTGTCGCCGCCCAGAACCTGAAGCCAGATATCGCCATTCAGGTTGACCTCATGCTGGCCTGTGACACGCCGGACATGTCCGATGTGGGCGAGATGAACCTCGGCGGCGGACCCGGGATCAGCCTCTACAGCTTTCACGGACGCGGCACCTTGAACGGTGTCCTGCCGCATCCCGCGCTCGTTACCGTTTTTGAAAGCGCGGCTGCGGGGCTTCAAATGCCGCTTCAAAGATCCGCGCAGGTAGGCGTCCTGACCGACCTCAGCTACGTGCAGCTGGTGGGAGACGGCGTCGCGTCGATCGATGTCGGTTTTCCCATGCGCTACAGCCACTCCTCGCTGGAAGTATGCCAGATCAGCGATCTGGAGGACCTGGCCAGGCTTCTGTGCGCCGCGCTGGAACACATTACGCCCGAAACAAAACTGGACCGTGGCTCATGACCTATACGCTCGGCGTTGACATCGGCACTTA
>JBCBUA010000350.1:0-4639 GCA_039818365.1 Pseudomonadota bacterium | reverse complement strand
CAACCAAATGGATTTTGGGCCTCGATTTAATTTACCCTCAAAGTCCTTGCAGTAAATTTCTCATCTTCATCAATTGTTTATCTGCCCCACCACTTACTCTGTGAAAGTGTTGGGGGATACGATGTCCAGGTTACTTGCACCACTCAAGAACGCGCGCTTTGCGACCAAGGTCGGCGGCGGGTTTCTCACGATGATATTGGTGGCAGCGGCTGTTGGTGCTGTCGGAACGGTCGCGATCCTGGGTTTGCGGACCCAGTCGGACATCAGCGCGAAGGCGACCGCCTCGATGGCCGGATTGCAACAGGTGGCCCAGGCGCAGGAAGCCTATCTCTCCGGCGGGAGCAAGGAGCTGGCGGATGCGGCCAACGGCCAGATCGGTAAACTCGAAGCATCCTTGCAGGTATTGAACAGCGCTTACGGCGATGGATCGGCACAGAACCCGACAACGCAGGCCATCGCATTGGTGGGCCGCCTTCGAACGGAATTCGAAGGGGTGGTGTCCGCGGTCGACAACCGTCAGGTGCAGGTCGACAAGCTGTTGCACTCCGCGCTTGGTCTTGAAACGCTGGCGGTCGATATCTCCGAACAGATGTCAAAGATCAAACGCGAGGCGGGAGCTGAAGCCAAGAAGGCGTCCGGAACGCGCAACCGTGCCGACAAGGTCGGGCGCATGTTGTCTCACATAGAAGACACATCGACGGAGCTGAGCGCGTCCATCAAGAAGGCCGCCCTCTTCGGTGACCTGCTGGAAAAAGACGCTCAGGTCGCACGCGAAGAAATTGCCACGCTCGTCAAGACTGCGAAAAAGTCGGCCAAACTCAAGGTGGACGGTGTCGATCCCGCCAGCCTGAAGGACCTGTCTGCGGCCACGGGTGCGATCGCGGAACAATTGCCGGGCACGGACGCGGCAGACGAAGCGGCAGGCGCGGTTCCAAAGGACACCGCAAAGAAGGTGGCAGCGGACCTCAAGTCGCTCCACCTCCAGGCCTCGGAGCTCCGGAAAGTCGTTTACAAAGCAGCTGACAAGGCCAAGAAAACGGCCGCAACCGCTCAGTCGAAACTGGGTATTGTCGATCTCGTCAACGAAAATGCCACGAAATTCCTTGGCGCGTCTCTCGAAATCAGATCCGCAACGATGGAGTTCTTTGCCGGTTTTGGATCGATGAGCGCCGACGAGGTCATCACGCGGATCGGCATCATCAGGAACCTCGCAAATACCTTGAAAGCCGACAGCGCGGCTTTTCCCGAAATCAGTGACACGGTTGCCGGGATCGAACGGGAAGTCGACGCGTTCGAAAGCGAGTTCGCGGGCATGGTCGCTGCCACGGAGAGCTTTGAATTCAAGCGCGAGGCTCTGATCGCCATTTCCGCTGACGTCCGCAATGTCATTACCGGACTGGCCGAAGCGCAGTCATCAAGCGCATATGCCAGGGCGAACACGGCCCTGTGGTTCATCGCCCTTGCGCTCGTAACAGCGGTTGTTGTCGGCGGACTGCTGGCCTACGTCGTGTCGCTTGTCATCACCAGGCCGACGCGCGCCTTGACGTCTGCCATGGCACAGCTCGCCGATGGCGACACCGATGTCGTGGTTCCCGCATCCGACCAGCGCGATGAAATCGGCGACATGAGCCGGACCGTGAAGATTTTCCAGGAAAATGCAAGAGATCGCGTGCGCCTGGAACACGAGACCAAGGTGCATCAGCAGGAACAAAATGCGCGCCAGTCCGAAATCGAGAACCTGATCGAAGGTTTCCGGCAGGAAGTACAGGAGCTGCTCGGAACCATGGATCAGACAGCCGCGGGCATGTCCGAAACGGCGGCAGCGCTCGGCGGCATCGCGGAGAGCAGCGCCGAGCAGGCAAGCGATACGTCGCGCATCAGCGATGATGCGTCCAACAGTGTCGAAAATGTTGCAAGCGCAGCCGAGCAACTGTCCGCCTCGATCGCGGAAATCGGCGATCAGGTCACCCGTTCGTCCGAAATTGTCACCAAGGCGACCGGTGCCGTGCACGAGACCAACGGCAAGGTACAGAATCTCGCCGAAGCCGCGACGAAGATCGGAGAGGTGGTCAGCCTCATTCAGGCGATTGCCGAACAGACCAACCTGCTTGCACTCAACGCAACGATCGAAGCCGCCCGGGCAGGCGAGGCCGGCAAGGGCTTTGCAGTCGTGGCGGCCGAGGTCAAGGAACTGGCAACGCAGACGTCAAAGGCGACCGAGGAAATCTCGTCTCAGATCCAGACCATTCAGGACTCCACGACGGATGCCGCCTCGGCGATCGCTTCCATCTCCGACACGATGGAAGAGGTCAACGGTTACACGCAGGGCATCTCGTCTTCCGTTTCCCAGCAGGGCGCGGCAACCAACGAGATCTCGGGCAATGTCCAACGCGCTGCGGAAAGCACGCTGGCCGTGAGAAGCAACATTTCCCGTCTGTCCGATGCGGTCGAGGAGACAAGACAGGTGTCCGGAAACGTTCTGGCCGCCTCAGGCGATCTCAGCAATCGCAGCAACGACTTGAAGAAGGGCATCGAAACCTTCCTGGAACGCGTCGCCTCCGCGTGACGCGGACCTCCAAAACGACTCAAGGCGGCCTCCGGGCCGCCTTTTTTTGTTCAGTCGAAGCGGATATCCACGGATCCGAACCCGCCGAAATCGGCATGGATCTCTGACCCGGCCGGGCACTCGACAGGTCTGACGAAGCTGCCGGAGAGGATCACATGACCGGGTTCTATTTTCTGCCCGTATCCGGCCATGCGGCGGGCAAGCCAGGCGACGCTCTCAGCCGGGTCGTTCAACACGCCGGCCCCGAGCCCGGTTTCCTCGATCTCGCCGTTGCGGAACACAAGCGCTCCGACCCAGCGCAGGTCAAACGCGTCAGCCGCATGCTGCTCTTTTCCCAGAACGATGCCCGCATTTGCCGCGTTGTCGCTGATCGTGTCGTGGACTGTGCGCACTTTTCCGGTTTCGGGGTCTGACCGCAGAATACGGGTATCAAGGATCTCGATGGCCGGGACGACATGACCTGTCGCTGCCAGGACATCGTCGCGGGTCACGTTTTCACCACCAAGCTCCGATTTCATCACAAACGCGATTTCCGCCTCGATGCGCGGCTGGATGAACCGCCCTTGCGGCACTGTTGCGCCGCTGTCGAATGCCATGTCGTCGAACAGGATGCCGCTGTCCGGGATGTCGATCTTCAAGGCAGACTGCATCGCCTTCGATGTCAGGCCGATCTTCCAGCCGATGACATGCCGGCCTTCGGTGAGCTTTTGCGTATAGATGGCATTCTGGATCGCATAGGCATCATCCATGCCGATGTCAGGATGGCGCAAGGAGAGGAGGCCGATCTGCCGTCCCGTTCTTTCCGCTTCCAGGAGATCGGCGGCGGCGCGGGCATGGTCTTCAGGTGTCATCACTCGTCCTCGACGCCGTTGCGCAGGATACCGATCCCTTCAACCTCGATTTCGACAAGATCCCCCGGTTCCAGATAGCGGGGCGGATCGAAACGCGCACCGGCTCCGGTCGGGGTACCGGTTACAATGATGTCTCCGGGCTGCAGCGTCATGAAGGTCGAGATATAGGCGATTTCCTCGCGGATCGGGAACATCATGCGCTTGAGATAGTCATCCTGGCGGACTTCGCCATTCACCCGGGTCACGATCCGCGCCTCGTCCAGTTGTGCCGGGTCCGAGAAGGGGACCAGCCACGGCCCCATGGCGCCGGACCTGTCCCAGTTCTTGCCCTGGGTGACGTTGAACTTCGCGTGACGCACCCAGTCGCGGATGGTGCCCTCGTTGCACAACGTCAGCGCTGCGATGTGATCATAGGCGTTCTCGGCCCGGATCCGCCGGCCCGCTTTCCCGATCACGATCGCGACTTCGCCTTCATAGTCGAGCGTGTGATTTTCCGGCGGACGGATCAGCGGCCGGTCGTGGCCTGTAAAGCCGCTGGCAAAGCGCGGGAAGAGCGACATGTATTTCGGCTGCGAACTGCCATCCTTGTATTCGGCATTCCGGTCCGGAAAATTCACGCCGACACAGAGGATCCGCGGCGCGTTCGGCAGGACCATCTCGTAGGTGTAGTCGGCATGTGTGACAGCGTGCCTTTTTGCCGTTTCCGTAAGGGACGCCAGCCCACCGGCAGCAACGGCATCATAGAGCGTCGGCCAGTGCGGGAAGTGCGGCGAGAGCGCGATCATCCCGTCTGGTGCCACGGCTCCGTAGTGGATGTCGCCGCCAGCCGCGTAAGTCGCAAATTTCACGCTGTCTTCCTCCAGACATCTGCGATGACATCACCGGCCATCATGACATCTTCCCGTGTTGTATCGAATTGACCGACCTGGAACCGGATCACCTTGCGGCCGTCGAATGCGCCCTGGGTGATGTAGATGCGGCCGTCATCGTTGAGGGCATCCACAAGGCGCTGCTGGTCATGGTCGCTGCCGGGGCATCTGAAAGAAAACAAGCTCAGGATGGCGTCCGTCACGATTTCGAACCCTTCCATGCCCCGAACGTGCTCGCAGAGTTCGCAAGACCACGTGATGTGATTGCGGATGCGCTGGCGGAGCCCTTCAAGACCGTAGGAGCGGATCAGGAACCAGATCTTCAGGGCCCGGAACCGGCGCCCGAGCGGAAT
>JBCBUA010000349.1:0-4660 GCA_039818365.1 Pseudomonadota bacterium | reverse complement strand
GACTTGATCTGCTGCCGCACAGTCTCGACCGACCGGCCGCGCGCCTCGGCGATTTCCGATGGCGCGTGACCGCCGACCAGGAGAGACAAGACGTCCGTTTCCGACGGGGTCAGACCGTAAAGGCTCTGCATCGCCAGACTTGCTCCGGGCCGCCACAGGCTTTCGACACCGGAAAGACGCCATTGCGGGCTGGAGGATGTGATCTCGGTACCTGTCAGGGCCAACAGGACGTGCTTTCCGGTCTCGCGCTTCGGCATGCGGATAACGGGCCAGTCGGACAAACGGCCGGCGACAGCGTCCCGGATCAGCTGCAGCGCGTCGTCATCAATCGGGAGGTCTTCAAGAGAGGTGCCGGGCGATGCCCCCAGCACGGATTCGGCAAGATCGTTTGCCTTTGTGACTTTCAGATCCGTGCCGATGGTCAGCTCCGGACGATCAGCCTCGATGACCGGCTTCGGCAGGTTCGACAACAGCTGTTCCGCCGTTTCGAAATGCGCTTCGATGTCGCGCTTGCGGCGCAGAAGCTCCTTGCGGGCACTCGGATCTGAAAGGCTGCCTTCGGCCAGAGAGATGAGTTCGTCGAATTTGTCCTGATCGAGGATCGCGCCATAAGCATGCGCAATGATGTCATCGAGCCGCGCCGGGTCCGGTCCTTTTCCTGTTTCGCTCAAGCTGCGCCGATGCCCCTGTGTCTTCCTAAATTGACGATGAAATTTTCCCCAATAGCCAAGTCAAATGTAGCGCCCGGACAGCAGCAATCAACGCCATACCCAAAATTGGTCATGCCTTAGGGGAAGCGCTCTGCTAGCGATTAAGAACTATGCAGATCGGGCGATGCGGGAGACGGAAAGTGTTCGATGTTGAAATGGCTGATTTTGAATTGGAACATCTCACCCATCGCGAGATCCAGTGCCTTGAACATCTTGCAGTCGGTGAGCGGCCTCAAAGGATCGCGGCCATCCTCGGAATAGCCCCGATCACGGTTGAATTTCATATTCGCAACGCGAGACGCAAGCTTGGCGCAAAGACAAGGGAGCACGCGATAGCAATCGTTGTCTCCAGAGGCCTCCTGCCGCTCAAGACCGCCGAAGAGGATGCAAGGCCGGGAACACGCCCATTGAAAGCCCTCGCTTCCATCTGAATTTTCAAGTCAGGCGTCACGGGCCAATCACCCCGGACCAGGCGGAGCGCCGCTCTTTGAAACGCCCCATCCGCGGACCCTGTTGACTTCCGGCAATACGGGACACCGGTTTTCTAACATTCGCTATTGACAAATTGGAACGTTCCAAGTTTTATGCAGGAAAGAAATTGGAACGTTCCAAAAAATATCTTGGGAGGTATGAATGCGTTGGGCCCTGATCGGTGCGAGCCGAATTGCATCCGGATATGTCATAGATGCGATCCGCACGCAGGACGGGGCCGAGGTTCGCTCGGTTCTCAGCTCGAACGCGGAAAGAGGCGCGTCCTTTGCGCAGGAAAACGCCATACCCGAGAGTTTCACCGATCTGGACGCCCAGCTGGCGGACGAAACGATCGACGCCGTCTACATCTCCACGACAAACGAAAAACACCACCCGCAGGCGATGGCCGCGATTGCCGCGGGCAAGCATGTTCTGTGCGAAAAGCCGCTGGCGATGACACTTGAAGATGCGGTCGAGATGGTAAAGGCAGCGCGCGACAAGGGTGTTGTGTTCGCAACCAACCATCATCTGCGCAATGCCGGTTCACACCTGGCCATCAGGGAGCTCATCTCTTCGGGGAGGATCGGAAAGGTGTTGAGCGCCCGCGTCTTTCATGCGGTCAATCTACCCGAGCACCTGCGCGGCTGGCGGATCAATGATGCAGCCGCCGGCGGCGGTGTCATCCCGGACATCGTTGTGCATGATGCCGACACGATCCGGTTCCACCTCGACGAGGACCCGGTCGATGTGGTGGCGAAAGCCGGTACATCCGGCATGGGTGACGGCGTCGAAGACAGTGTCATGTCGGTCTGGTCGATGCCGTCCGGCACCATGGTGCAGACCCACGAAAGCTTCACCCATGGGTTTGCCGGGACCGGCATCGAGTTTCACGGGACGGAAGGATCGATTTTCGCCCGCAATGTCATGACCCAGCAGCCCATCGGTGAGATCAGGCTCGTTGACGGCAGCGGTGACAGCGAAATCCCGTTCCAGACCCACAATCTCTATCACCGCGCACTCGGCCTCTTCACCGATGCCGTCCGCGGAAACGGCGCGCCGTCTGCGGACGGCGTCGATGGCATCAAGTCCCTGGCCGTTGCCCATGCCGTTCGCCTGGCCGCACAGACCGGCAAGACCGAACGCGTCGACTACGGAGGGTTCTGAGCCATGTCATCCAAGATAGTCTCTGTCGAAGACGCCGTTGCGAAAATCGCCGACGATGCCGTCATCACGGTTTCCTCTTCCTCCGGCCTCGGGTGCCCCGACAAGGTTCTTCAAGCCATCGGCGAGAGGTTCGACACGGAAGGGCACCCGAGGAACCTGACGACGATCCACCCGATTGCCGCCGGTGACATGTACGGGATCAAGGGCATCGACCACATCGCCAGGGACGGTCTCCTGTCGACGATCATCGCAGGCTCCTATCCCTCTGGTCCCTCGTCCCTGCCCATGCCGGACATCTGGCAGATGCTGGTCGACAACCGGGTCGCCGCTTATAACGTTCCCTCCGGCATCCTGTTCGACATGCACCGGGACGTGGCCGCGCGCCGTCCGGGCGTGATGACCAAGGTCGGCCTCGACACGTTCGTCGACCCCATCCGCCAGGGCTGTGCCATGAACGAGGTCGCGGCCGGAAAACCGATCGTCTCCAGAATTGAGCTTGGCGGTGAAACCTGGCTGCACTTCCCGAACATTGTTCCGGATGTCGCCATCATCCGGGCGACAACGTCCGACGAGCGCGGCAACCTTACCTATGAGCATGAAGGCGCCTATCTCGGCGGCCTGGAACAGGCGATTGCCGTGCGTAACCATGGCGGCCTCGTCATTGCCCAGGTCAAGCGCGTTACCGCGTCCGGTTCTCTGCGCCCGCATGACGTCCGCGTGCCCGGACACCTGGTCGACCTCGTCGTCGTCGACCCCGACCAGCGCCAGACCACCGAGACCGACTATGATCCGGCAATCTCCGGCGAGATCATGCGCCCGTGGTCGAGCTTTTCCCTGGCAGAACACGGTATCGAGAAAGTCGTCGCCCGGCGCGCTGCGATGGAACTGAAGAGGGGGCAGACCGCCAATCTCGGCTTCGGTATCTCCGCCATGGTCCCGCGGGTCCTCCTGGAGGCCGGACAGGAACAGGCGGTTACCTGGGCGATCGAGCAAGGCGCGACCGGCGGCATGCCGCTGACGGGCTTCGCCTTCGGCTGCGCGTCCAACGCGGATGCCTACATGCCCTCCCCCCAGCAGTTCACCTATTTCCAGGGCGGCGGCTTCGACGTTTCGTTCCTCTCCTTCCTGGAAATCGACCTTGAGGGCAATGTCAACGTCTCCAAGCTCGGCAAGAAACCATATCTCACCGCCGGCTGCGGCGGTTTTGTCGACATCACCGCGAATGCCGGAAAGATCGTTTTCTCCGGCCTGTTCGAAGCCGGTGCCGACCTTGACCTGTCAGACGACGCATTGACCGTGAAATCGCCGGGCAAGTTCACGAAGATGGTCGACGAGGTCGAGCACGTCACCTTCTCCGGACGGCGCGCGCGCGAACTCGGACAAGAGGTTCTCTATGTCACCGAGCGCTGCGTCATACAGCTCACCGAGAGCGGCCTGCTTGCGACCGAGATCATGCCGGGCATCGACCCGCAGCGTGACATCGTCGACGCCTCAGCGGGCCGCGTGCGGCTTGCCAACGACCTGAAAGAGATGCCGAAAGCGCTCTTGCGCCGCGAAGCAATGGAGCTGCACCTGTGAGCGCGCTTCATCTCATTGTGGACGGTCCGGTCGCCGAACTCCGGCTCGACAACCCGGCAAAGCTCAACGCTTTTACCACCGATATGCTCGCGGCAATCGACCCCCATTGCGCGGCCATCGAGAAGGATCCCGCTATTCGCGCCGTTGTCATCAGCGCCGAGGACGCCAAGGCCTTTTGCGCGGGCGCGGATATCATTGCGTGGTCGGAACTCGGCCCCTGGGATTTCGCCCGCCACTGGGTGCGCGAGGGGCATCGTCTGTTTGACCGCGTCGCGCGCCTCTCCAAGCCGACGGTCGCTGCCATAGGTGGCCATGCCTTCGGCGGCGGGCTGGAATTCGCCGCGACCGCCGACATCCGCGTCATGGCTCCGAACGCCACCCTGGCGCTTCCAGAGGCGTCCGTCGGGATTGTGCCTGGCTGGTCGGGCACGCAGCGCCTGATCCGCCTCCTGGGTGAACCGGTAGTGAAGGAAATGGCCTTGTTCGGCCGCCGGATCTCCGCCGACCGCGCCCAAGCCCTGGGCTTCGCTGCAGAGCTCGCCGACGACCCGCGTGCCAAGGCCTTCGAACTGGCCGAGGCTTTGGTAGGCAAGTCTCCGTGCGCCACCGAAGTCGCCAAATACATGATCCACGCCGCCGCCGGAGAAGACCGCGGCGCGATGATCGAAGCGCTCGGCGCAGGCATGATCGGCCAGACGGCAGACCGCGACGAGGGCGTCACCGCCTTCCGCGAAAAA
>JBCBUA010000348.1:0-4668 GCA_039818365.1 Pseudomonadota bacterium | reverse complement strand
CACGTGGGTCTCATAGCCGAGGAGGACCAGCAGATTGAGCCATCCTGGACGTCCGTCCGGCGTCGTTTCCCACGTGCTGCCATGCATACCCCCACCGTGAACCAACACGACGGGAGGGGCGCCATTCCGGTTGGACGGCACAAAAAACTGGACATAGGCATGTTCAATCGGAAAGTGGCCCTTCGGATCGTAGACATAACTTGCGGACCGCGTGAAGTTGATGTTCCTCGGCTCGCCGTCCGTTACCTCATGCACGCGGCCCGCAACGGTATAGCTGCCGAAGTCCGACAATGAGTAACTCAATTGTTTGGCTCCTCCGAATTCCAGGGGCGTCCTTCAGCACTGCCGGGGCACGTCACCGCAGCCGGGCCCCGGCTGTGGCCGCCGTTAGTTCAGGTCGGACAGGTTCTGGTACTCGTTGTAACTCGCTGAATAGGCGCGATAGCTGTCGATTACTTTCTTGAACATTTCATCTTCCGCTGACTTTTCGGCATAAACTTCGTCCGCTGCGGCACGCAAGGCATCCATGACGCTGTCCGGGAAACGCTTGACATCGACACCGTTTGCTCTGAATTCCTCAAGAACGGTGCTCTGCGCCCCCGCTGCAACGCCCATCGCGTAGAGATTTACATCCGCACAGGAAACCTCGATTGCCGTGCGTTGAGCGTCGGTGAGCCCATCCCACTTGTCCTTGTTCATGTAGAATTCGATGAACCCGGCGGGTTGATGCCAACCCGGGAAATAGTAGTTCTTGGCCACCTTGTCGAAACCGAGCAGCTTGTCGACCAACGGAAAGCTAAGCTCGGTCGCATCAAGGCGCCCGGTTTCCAGCGAGGTGGAGATTTCTCCTGCGGGGAGCGACATGGCATTTGCACCAAGTTTGGTCAGGATCGCGCCGCCAAGGCCACCGATGCGGATGTTCAGCCCCTGCAGGTCCTCCGGGCTTTCAATCGGCTTGGTGTACCATCCACCCGCTTCGGACAGGATCACGCCACAGGCCATGGGCACCAGGTTATAGGGCTCATAAATTTCGCGCCAAAGTTCGATCCCGCCACCGTGATGTAGCCAGGAGATGTAGGACAGCGGGTCTCCACCGAAGGGCACGGATCCAAACAGCGCTGCAGCGGGCTCTTTACCGGATGCATAGGCCGCGTAGGACCAGGCGGCGTCTATGGCGCCGGCACTGACATTGTCGAATATCTCGAAGGGCGGTGACAGTTCTCCTGCCAGCAGGTAGTCGAACTCCACTTCGCCGCCGGTCAAGGTTTTTACGTTACCGACAAACCGCTCCGCTGCGGGGTTCAGAACCGGCAGAGCGCCGAATGCACTTTGAAGCGTGAAGGTTTCGGCTTGTGTCCCCGATGCAGTGGCCGCCAGAAGCGCTGCGGCAAGCAAGACTCGTTTCATAACTACTCCTCCCTCAGTTAAATCAACCCGGTGATCAGCCCGGGAAACAGGATCAAAAGCGCCAGGACAAGAAGCTGCAGTGCGATGAAGGGCACAACGCCGCAATAGATCTCCGGCGTCGACAGGCGGTCGCCGATCGCTCCGCGCAGATAGAACAGCGAGAAACCGAAAGGTGGCGTCAGAAAAGATGTCTGCAGATTGACTGCGACCAGAATACCGAACCAGATGAGAAGCGCGTCGCCGGACAGGCCGTTTCCGAAGTCGAGACCGGAAATCACGGGTGCGAAAATCGGCATGAGGATCAACGTGATCTCAAGCCAGTCCAGTACGAATCCAAGCAGAAAAATCGACACCATGACAACAGCGAGAACAATATAGGGTCCATTGCCGAAAGCCATGATGCCTGCCTCGACAAGATCGTCACCGCCAACCGCCTTGAACACGGCCGAGAAGCAGGTCGCTCCGATCATCAGGAAGAGCACTGTTGAAGTCGTGATCACGGTCTTGCGGGCCGCATCCATCAGCGTGGCAAGGCTGAATCGGCCATAAAGGGCCGTCATCAACACTGCGCCGAAAGCGCCCAGGCCGCTGGCTTCCGTGGGCGTCGCAATCCCCGCGATGATCGAACCGAGAACAGCGACCACCAGTCCGATCAGCGGACCGAGATCCAAAAGGACCATCAAGGGTGACGCGCGTTCGTACCCGGTGATCCTTGGCAGTCCGCGCGCGCGCCAGATTACAAAGGCCGCATAAACCAGAACCAGCAGCAAACCAGGACCGATCGCACCGGCAAACATTGAAGGGACAGGGGTTTGCAGCTGGTCTCCAAGGATGATCAGCATGACCGACGGCGGGATCAGGATCGCGAGCGTTCCGGATGCTGTCACCAGCCCTGCCGTCGTTTGTTTGTCGTAACCAGCCTCCAGGAGGCGGGGCAGTGCGAGGAGAGACAAAAGGACGACGGACGCCCCGACAATTCCAGACGACGCGGCCAGCATCACCCCGACAACCAGCACTGAAACACCCATTCCCGCGGCACTTCCGCCAAGCGCTCTCTGGGCGGCACGCAGCGAACGTTCGGCAACGCCCGAGACTTCCAGGATCAGGCCCATAAAGATGAACATGGGGATCGCAACCAGAAGCCAGTTGGAGAGCACGTTCGCATAGATGCGGCTGACCAGAAGGTTGAAAAACGCAATGGGTAGATCGGAAACGAGGATAAACAGGGCCGCAGATCCGGCGAGCACCATGCCAACCCGATACCCCAGCAAGATTGCGCAGAGCGTGAGCCCGGCCATGGCAAGAGGCAGGATAGTCTCGCTCATCTCGCCTCTCTCGTCTTCCGAACGGTTTCGATCAGAACTGCAAATGCCAGCAGAAGAAGCCCAAGCGGGAGGACTGACTTGATCAGCCACAGGTCGTTGAGACCGCCATTGCGCGAGCCTTCACCCGAGGTCCAAGCACGCTGCATGAAGTTGACGGCGGCCGGTATCATGAGGATGAAGAAAGGCGCTGCGAACAGCAAATTACCAACAAGGTCAATGCGCGCCTTCCAGGGGGATGACAGTGAATTATAAACAAAGTCCACCCTGACATGCATACCTGCCAGCCAGACAATCCCGGCCGGCAAAAGCCCGACGATGACCAAGAGATGCCATTGGAAATCAAGCAGGGAATTTAAGGTGATCGTCTTGCCGACCAACGGCAGTTCCACGGGCAAAACGGCAATAGGATTTAGGTCCAATGCGCTGCAGACGACCTGGAGGACAATCGCGCCCATCAGCGCAACAACTCCAATGGCGAGTAGCCCTAGGCTTGCTTCCTGAACGGCTTTCACAGCCCCCTCCTTTTAGCTCCATATGGAACTATATATTTCCATCTGGAGCAATCTTTATTTTCCGACTATCTTATTGGCCATGAAACTGCTTGGTATTCTCGACGCGACAAAAATCCCGATCGGCTATCGTATTTCCTTTCTGACGAATTTCTGGCGCGAGCCCCTGCTGCGCTGGATGGAGCGGGACACGGGCCTTATCAGACCGGAACTGACGGTGCTCATGTGCCTCAGTTTTCAGAAGGACCTGAACGCGCGGGATATCTGCGAAATCACGGAACAACCTTCCAACACGGTCAGTCGTGCCGTTACGTCGCTAACGGAAAAGGGGCTGATCTCGCGCGTGCCGGACCAGGTCGATACGCGGCGGCGGGTTCTCAACATCACGCCGGAGGGGCAAGCCGTTCATGACCGTTTGCTGACCCGCTTTGCCGAAGCGGAGAAAGTCATGCTTGAAACGCTGACTCCCGAGGAGGTCGACACGCTCAAAGCACTTCTCGACAAACTTGCCTGCGACGTTCCCAGATGGCGGGGCCTGTCAGATTAACGCGTCCCAGCGCGTGCTATTGGCAGAAGATGCAGACACACAGCCTCAACTGTCAGGCTCATCGTTGGAAAGCAGATATCGAAGGCCCCTTGGGAGAAACGGTCGCAATTCTGCATGGTTGGCTCGCAGGGGAGAGGTATTCTCTAGGCTGCGCGCCCTCGTCGCGGATCAAGTTCGCTTGCGTTGACGGTGGAGCCAGAACATCAGTCCGCCAAGTGCCGCGCCGCCGACAAATCGGAACGGGAACATGGCCAGGGCGCCCGCGTCCTGCGAGATCGGCTGCGGCAGCTGTAGCATACCGACCGCAGCTTCAAGCATCAGAGACAGCGCAGCTGCCGCGAAGCCGACGATCCAGAGCTTCTGCACCGTGTCGGCACGCCAGCCCAAGTACCCGCCGATGAGCAGCGCAAACGGATTCAAAAGACCCGACAGCCCGAGAAGATCTATCCAAGTATCAGAAAGTACGTTCATTCCCCTCTCATAGCGTCACGCGGTTCGAATAGCGAGATCTTTTGCGACACAATTCAGAGGCTAGTCCGATAAATTTTTCTATCTGGTCAAATATTTCTCCAATTTGCTGACGCCTTTACTCATTTTTCAAATAGAAAACGATGCTTCATGCGCAACATGAATCACCGTTCACGTAATTTTTTCACTGTTTTACTTTTCAATTAATTATGATATATTTTAAGAGAACATCTGTTAAGTTTCCGAACTCTCTCGGAAATCAATTCTATTTGCACATCATTTCATCATGTCTTTAGCTTCTGCCGCCCATACTGATGACCCGACTCTCGAAGCCCTTGTGAAATCAAACCGGCGGCTTGGAATCGTCTGCAGCAATTGCGGACGGTTCAGATACATGAACGGTGCACGGTTC
>JBCBUA010000347.1:0-4698 GCA_039818365.1 Pseudomonadota bacterium | reverse complement strand
GGGCAAGCTGGGAAGTTTCCTCAAAAAACATCCGGCCGTGGTGAAGTGGCAAGGCAAGATCGTCGGCGGCATCTATTGTGCGCTCGGTGCACGGCTGGCCCTGCAGGACCGCTGACCGGACCGGGCAAGACTGCTCAAAAAGTGTCGGTTGCCGTGTCGAGAAGGATATAGATCCCGGCGGCGATCATCACGAAAGGCGAGAGTTTTTCGAAAAATCGCTGGACCTTCCTGTTGCTGCCAAGGCTCCTGGCAAGCAGGGTGCCGGCAGCGACAAGGCCTGTTACGGCGATCACAGCGCCCAGGAGGACATGCCGGTCAAGAACGGCGGCCGTGTCCGCAAAAAAAGCGGCGATCAGAATGAATGTGTCGGCGCTCAGCGCGATAAAGATGGCCGCCGCGCTGAAAACCGAGTGCGCTGGCTTTGATGTGTCTGCGCCGGTGTCGGAGCGTGACATGTTTTTCCATACCTCCCAGACACCGAGAGACAGCGGCACGAGCCCGAGATATCCGAGCGCGTGCGGGGTCAGGATGGTTACGCCCGCTCCGGCGACATAGGCCCCGCTCACGACGACAAGCTGCGCGACAAGGAAACCGGCGAGCGCCTGTCGGTATCTTCCCGACGTCGCGATCGCGAAGAAGGCAAAGAGGCCGTCGATATTGGTCAGCGCGTAGGCGAGCGCGATGGAAAGTGCAAAGAACATTGATGTTTGCTGTAGGGCGCAGGGCGCAGAAAGACAAACAGAATCGAGACGCACCCCGATTGTTTTCGCGCATCCGCCATGTTGTTTGCTTCGAGGAAGGTTTTCAGCCGCGTGGCGCGCAACAGGAATGTTCCGGAAGCGCCTGACACATTTCAGCGTTTTGATATGCTGCGTCTCAAGCGGTGTTTCAGACCAAATGCTCCGATAGACGCTTCGACACATCGGCGCAAAAAGCGCCTTTAACTCAGCAAATCGGGAAAGTGCAACCGGTACCACGTTGCCGGCCAGGTGGTGGTGTGGGCTGCCTTGAGCTGTATTCGCAAAAAGCCGGCGCTTCACTGCAAGTCGCGCATTCATGCGGCCAGTCAACAACGCCGAAACAGGGCGCTTTCGGGCGAGAGTTCCGGCTCCCGGCGCATCCACCCGTGACAAGGCAACTGTCCGGCCGATTCCTGATTCTCGTGGTCCCACGGAAACACGAACCATTCCGCCGGCGTGTTTCGCCGGCGCTCCATAAATCCATTTTTCGAGGAACTCTCATGTGTCTCTTTGGAGGGGCTCCCAAGCAGCCCGAACCCGCACCGACTCCGCCACCGCCGCGCGCACCTGACGCGCAAAGGCAGGCGAGCAACCTGCAGGAAGTCAACCGCCGGCACCGTGCTGCCGCCTACGGCACACGGGCGACCATTCGAACCAGCCCGCTGGGTGTCTCCGATTATGGAAGCGCATCGCGTCCGGCTGTCACCCTATTGGGGAGGGCTTGAACCAGATGGGTATTGTTGACGATCTCAAACAAGAGCTTCAAGCGGCAAAGGCCGAACGTCTCTGGTACGAGACGGACTGGCAGGATTACGTCACCTATACCGCTCCGGACATGGAGCGGGCCTTCAACCGGCCTGGCGGAATTGCCGCGCCCGACGGCATGAGCGTCTACCGCCGGTCCGCCGCGCGCGACCGGTCGCGCCAGCTCTATGATCCGACGGCGGTTTGGCTGCTCGATCGACTGGCCTCCGGCGTCGGTTCCCTGACGATGCCTGAGAGTTTCAACTGGCACGGGGTCGGTTACGCGGACCCGTTCGCACCGCCGCCCAGCCAGCAAGAGGAGGAGTTCTTCGAACTGGTGCGTGACCACCTGTTTCGTGTGCGCTATTCGGGAAAGTCCGGGTTCGCTCTTGCCAACCGGTCGCGGCTGTTGTCGACCGTCAAGCTCGGGACCGGTATTCTGTTCCCGATTGAGAACGAGACCAATCTCGCCGATGTCAGGACACCGGTCTATTACCGCTACGTACCGCTCTATGAAATCTATCTGCTGGTGGACGCGCAGGGCAACGATTGCGGTTTCTTCCGCGTGCGCGCGCTGAAAGCCTGGCAGGCTTTGAGGGAATATGGCGGCAAGGTTTCCCAGAAAATCAAGGACGCCGCGAATGACCCGAACCGGAAGTCGGCCGAATTCAAGTTCATTCACGCCTGCTTTGTCCGCGAAGGCGGCTTCAGCGATGCCGCGGATATTGCCAAGTCGCGGTATGAAAGCATTCACTTCGAAGAGGACGGCAATCACATCTGCCGGCGTGGCGGTTTCTTTGAGTATCCTCTTGTGATCAGCCGTTGGGACCGCGATGGGCTGTCCCCCTACGGCTCTCCGCCGCAGGCGAAACTGATGAGCGACATCAAGAGCCTGCAGAGCCTTGCAAGAGACGGATTGATTGCAAGCTCGCAGGCCGTGCGCCCGCCGATCGCCACACACCGGCAGGAACGTCAACTCGATCTCAATCCAGGCAGAACGAATCCCGGTCTGATCGACGAGCAGGGCCGGCCCCTGTTTCGTCCGATGTTGGAAACGGTCAATCCCGGTGCAGCGGATGCGCAGATCGAGAATATCAGGGAAAAGCTGCGTGTCGGGCTCTATGGCGATCTTTGGCAGACCCTGCTGGATGGCAACGGGCGCACCGCGACCGAGGTCAACATTCGCCGGAAAGAGATGGCGGACATGATCGGACCTTTCTCGACCAACATCATGGCAGGCAATGATGCGCTTTTCGAGCGGGAAGTGGGCATACTCGGCCGGCGCGGTGCCTTTATGCCTGGCTCGCCGCTGCAGCCACCGGAGCGTGTTCTGAATGCCGACGTCACATTGACTTCCACCGCGCCAATCGACCAGATGCGTGAAGCAGGCCACTTCGAGGCGATCATGGGTTTCCAGGACTATCTCGGTGTTGCGTCCCAAGCCGATCCGGCGATTGCCGACCTGCATGACCGTGCTGAGGAATATGACCTGACACGGCGCTCGCTCGGGCTTCCTGCGAAACTGAAGCGTAGGCCGGAGGAGGTGGAAGAATTACGCCGCAAACGCAGTGAGGATACGGCCCAGCAACAGCAGCTTGCTGCCGGTGAAAGCCTGGCCCGGATGGCCAAGGACGGAGCTCCCCTTCTGAAAACACTGAGCCACGAAGATGGAGGCGGGCTTGATGCTTTGGCACTCGCTTAGGCGGATCGCGCGGCAGCGCGGCAAGAAAGCAGATGCGATCGAACGGGCCTATCGGTCCGTTTTTTTGTGCGTGGACGGAGAAACGGTGCTTGCGGACCTTGCCGCCGAATGCGGGATCTACCAGGCCGCGCCGGCAGCACTGTCACCGCGCGAAAGCGGCTACGTTGACGGCCGCAAGGCGCTCTTTGCGCGCATATTGTCGATGATCCGCATTTCGCCAGAAGAACATGCCGCGCTGCAGGAGGCCGCGCGGCTGGAAACCCTGCCGGATCTTGGAACCAATGAGGACATATGATGGATCGCACTTCAGAAAACACGGAAATCGCCGTTCCAGAGTTTGCCGGCGAAACCAGCGCGGATCATCTTGCGGCCGAAGACGGCTTTCTGTCCGGCCTGAGCGACGAGCACCGGTCTCTTGCCGCGGCAAACGGCTGGCAGGACGCGGCCAGCGTATTGGAAGATTATCAGGCGCTCCAGGGCGCGTTGACAGGATCTGTTCAGGTTCCCGGCAAAGAAGCGAGCCCGGAAGAGCGCTCTGAGTTCTACGCGGAAGTCTCCAAGAGCTGGACGCCGAAAGACGGATACCGGTTCAAGATGCCGGAGACGCTGCCGCACAGCTTTCCCTATGATCAGGCATTTGCGCAAGAGGCCGGCGGCTGGTTTAAGGAGGCAGGGCTGCACCCAGAGGCAGCCCAGCAATTGCACGACAGGTGGGTCAGCAAGATGGCCGAGCAGTTCAGCGCGCAAGAAGAGTCCGCGAATAACGCGGCTCGCGCCCAGCAGCAGGCTGCGGAAAGTGCGCACCAGGACCTCGTGCGTGACTACGGCACGCCGGAAAGCGACGGTTATCAGAACGCGGTCGCCCGAGCGGACCGGGCGCTGACAGGCCTGAAATCGGCGGGGATCGACTTGACGGACTGGTTCGCGGAAAAGGGTGCGCTCTCAAAAGCCGACCGGAACGGATTGCAGCAGGTCGTCGATCCGGTTGCGGTCAAACTGCTGACCTTCATCCATGACCGGGCCTTTGCCGAAGACGGCCTGAGCGGCGTCAGCGAAGGGGCAAGTGGAGGCAACCCGTTCGATCAGGACAGTCTCGACCTGAAGCTGCAGTCGGAACTGCTGGACCGAAACCCGGCCCGTGCGCGGCAGATGATCCTGGCAGCGGGACGGGATCCGAAGATGTTCCGGGTTTGAGTGATTTCCTTGATGCAGCGAAGTTTTGGACTTTCATTCACATCTAGGGATAAGCCATGGGGCTTTGTCCAGCGGTTCCCACTCGTTCCAAAATGCCAAATTACCGGTCTCGTCGATTCTCGCATGTATTGAATAAACGCTTACAGGCGTGTCGTCGGTCCATTTTTCAAGGCATTCATACTTTATGCCCTCTTTTCTTTGGCAAAACGCGCGATGATATGCACGATTTATCATGAGGACATCTTCGAAAAGCGTAAATGTGTAAGGAATAAGTTCGTCAGATCAGGCGTATTCGCAATCTTACTTCTGTCCGGACGA
>JBCBUA010000346.1:0-4738 GCA_039818365.1 Pseudomonadota bacterium | reverse complement strand
TTGCCAATCTGACCATTGCCGAAATCGAGGACATTCTGGATCAGGATCCGCGTTATGTGAGACCGCCGCAAAACTGGAAATCCGACAGCCACTACAAGCTTCCAGCCCAGGGTGCGGAAAGCCTGATGGAAGCAGGCGCTCGTGTCGCGCAATGCCTGGTGTCGCACATGAACCGTCTCGCGGGAGCGCCGGAAGCAAATGCCCGGATATTTGTCGGTCATGGCGCTTCATTGCGGCACGCGGCGCATCACCTCGGCGTGCTCGGCCTCGAGGATATCCGCCGCCTCAGCATGCATCATGCCAGGCCGGTCGTGCTGAAACGCACACAACAGGGAACCTGGCATCATCACAGCGGCAGCTGGAAAGAGCGCCAGGTGCTCGACACGGCTCTCGACTGACGTGGAAGCAAGGTGATGGACCCATAAATGACCAACAATGCCCCGATACCACTCCTGCCGCCGATCGCCCCTGGCGCGGCCGATGATCTCGGCATCCCGGAAAGCTGCATCCCCTGGCCCCTGGATACCGGTCCGGGACCCGGCGTCCCGGCGGGACCGGCGCCCGACCTTGCCAGCAGCCTTTCCAAGGTGAATGCGCTCGGTCCCTGGGACTGGCCGGACAAGCCGGTCGTTTTCATTTCGGATCTGCACGCCGATGCAGAGAGCCTGCTCAGATCCCTTGTTGCCGCGCGCGTGATCCTGCGCACCGGGCAAGGTCTTCGCGACTTCGAACTGACGACCTTCGGCAAGAGCTGCCAGATCATCATCGGTGGGGATTGCCTCGACAAGGGTCCGAGCAATCTCGACCTGCTGGATTGTCTCGCGACGCTGATGAAAACAGGGCCGGATATCGTGCTGCTTGCCGGCAATCATGACCTTCGTCTTTACCTCGGGCTTCGATCGCTGACGGTAAAACGCGGGTCGCTCAATGCGCACATGTTCGTGCGCATGGGCAAGAAGGTTCTACCGCTGCTGCGGGAGGTCTTCGACAGGTTTGT
The DNA here is from genome assembly GCA_039818365.1 of Pseudomonadota bacterium. GTDB lineage: Bacteria > Pseudomonadota > Alphaproteobacteria > Rhizobiales > Stappiaceae > Roseibium. Next base: position 3,741 of record JBCBUA010000346.1, on the reverse strand, counting down.
CGACTGGGACACGGAAAAAAACGTCGTGCCCGACGAAGCAACGTGCCTGCGCCTGATGATCCCCGGCAAGAAGTGGACGAAAAATTTCCCCGCAATGGCCAGCCGGTATCTGAACGAAGCCGCGGTCCGCAAGGAAATGCGCCGCTTGAAGAAAAAGACCGAGAAATTCACCGACCACGCCGAGGACGCCGGTCTGTCAATCCGTCAGCTCTATGCCGCGGCGCTGGCATGCCGCGACCTTTTCGTTGCTCCTGCCGGCCGCTACGCCTGGTTTTTCAGGAGCATGAAAGCCGTTCACCAGAGCGGCTCCCTGCTCTTCGTGCATGCGGGGATAGATGACAGCATGGCGGCCCAGCTTTCCGAAAAGGGCATCGCGCATGTCAACCGGCGGTTTCGAAAGGAAAGCAGAAAGGATCCCTTTGTTTTCTACTCCGGAACGGTTGCCAACCTCGTGCGCACCAAATACCGGGACATCGACCATCCACTGACCGAAAGGGGCGTGGAAGACCTGCATCTGGCCGGGGTCAAGATGCTGGTGCAGGGACACGTCAACCGTCACCGGGGCCAGGAACTCAAGACCAAGCACGGCCTGCTCCACCTGGAAGCCGACATTACGCTTGACCGGCATTCAAGAAGGTCTGAAGGTCTCAACGGTATCGGTACGGGAGCAACGATCATTCATCCGGACGGCAACATCATCGGCATCAGCTGCGACTATCCGCACGCCAAGCTGTTCGACCCGCATCAGTTCCTCAAGCAACACGGGCTGACCTGATGATGGAACGCAAGGGCCGTTTCCGGCACCAATCCCTGCAGGACAAGAAGTCCATCCTGAAAATGCTGGACGCACTGAAACGCGGCATATCGAAGGGCGAGATCGAATTCGGTGACGACACCGGCGACATCACCCTGGAGCCGCATGGCCTGATGAATCTCCGGGTCACCGCCACGAACGAGGACGGACAGTCCCGGCTGGACATGCGCATCAGCTGGACAAATGACAGCCAGGAAAACAAGGACGTCGGCAAGCTGAAGGTGAAGGGCGGGTAAAGGCACCCGCCCGTCAGGTCTTACCTCAAGGGGCGCTGACCGAAGGACGGTGTCGATCTGTCCATACGGTCCAGATTGATGATCGTCGACAGCATGATCCGGTCCTGGCTCCAGTCCGCGGGCTTCTGGATGGACAAGGCCGTGAGGAACACGATTGCGACCATCGGCAGGACGGCAAGGCAGACAAAACTCCAGTGCGGCCGCATGCGGTCCTTTTCCAGAAGGGCCTCGACACGGCGGCGGAGTTTCTGCGCGGGCGACCGTCGCAGGAACCGGTCCTGCACCTCGATCAGCGCAACGGCGGCGACATTGCCGACCTTGTCCTTGGCGGCAAGGTTCTGGCGGCGTCTCAAGCCGGCCTGCGCCGCACGAAGCAGGCACATGCAATAGGATCTCAGATCGACATCTGTCGCGTCGGTCACCTTCTGGTCGCAGGCAAGCTCGCGAAGGCGCTCGACTTCCGACTTCCAGACATAGAAGAACGGATTCCAGAAGAAGAACGGCCGCAGGACCTCCAGTGCGATTTCCCAGCTGACGTCGCCCTGGCGCAAATGCTGGAACTCGTGCTTCAAAACGAACTTCAGGTCATCCGGCTTTGCCAGCAGCTCCGACGGGATCACCACGTAATTCTGTGTCAGCCCTCTTGCGGAAAACGGCACCAGCGCATGATCGGACAAAAGCAGGTGCAGATGCCCTGACCGGCGCCACGAATGACACCCGGAAAGCATGCGTTTGAGACGCACGACACTGATGCCGAGGCGCGCCGCGAAAAAGGCGCAACCTGCCACCAGGAACACACCGATCGCCATGCCGAGACCGGGTGCCAGGGACACGATGCTCTCCGTCACACGGCTTCGAAGACCGAGCAGCGATTGAAAATCCTCCGCCGGGATGGCAATGCCGCCGCGCAGATATTGCGAGACGGCATAGTCCGCAAGGTTGAGCGTTCCGGAGACCGGAACGACCTTTGCGACCTGCATGTACTGATAGACCGCCACCGCGAGCGGCGACAGCACCATGACCGCGAACAGGCCGTTCAGGATTGCCAGCTGATAGTTGAAGGCCAGTTTTCTGCCGAACCGGTTCAATGCCAACTTTGCGGCAAGCCAGATGATGGCCGTGAGGGCCAGCGTAATGTTCAGATCGACGTAAATGTCGAATACCTGGTTAAGTAGCGTCATCTGTCCTCCTCCTGTCCAGTAACGCTCTCATTTCCTCCAGATCGTCGTTCGAGAGTTCGTATTCGTCGACGAGCCTTGCCACGAGTGACGCAGGTGTGCCGTCGAACAGTTTTTCAGATAGATTTCTCAGGGAACGGGACTGGTAGGTGTCCTTGGTCAGCCGGGGGGTATAGATGAATGTTTTGCCTTCTTTCCGGCTGTCCACGAAGCCTTTTTCATCCAGGATCCGCATGATGGTTGCACAGGACGTATAAGCAAGCTGTCTGTCCGAAGGCAGCGATGCGAGGATGTCCCGCACGGAGCCCTCGCCGAGCTTCCAGAGTTCGGTCATGAACTCCAGTTCGACTTCGGTCAGAAACTCGTTGCTTTTACGCTTTCTCATTACAGCCCTGTGCCGATTGAGGATTGGATGTGGCCCGGGCCATGCCCCAAAAGATCTTTGAGATGATTTGATTGCATGCCCCGGAGCCTATTCATGCACGATTGCTTCGAAATTACTATGGTTTTGGTCGTTTCCGTCCTGTTTCTTCTGTGAGTGCCGAGCGCACATCGACTGGACCGTTCCGCGTCACACCTTCCAGAAACAGAACACGCCCCAGCCGATGCTCAGCGCCAGCGGCCACCACAGCGGATTGCCCATCAGCCCGAGCCAGGCCAGGAAGATATAGGCGGTACCGAGCAGGGTGATGAACAGACGGTCGCCCCGCGTTGTCGTCAGGCCGAGTACGCCGCGGCGGGCGGCGCCGCCGGGGTATCGGATTTCCAGCACGGTCAACAGACCGATTGCCGAGAATATGCCGACGAACAGCAGCGCCGTCGGCCAGGTCCAGGCCATCCAGCCGAGCATCAGACCCTCCCCAGGGCAAAGCCCTTGGCTATGTAGTTGCGAACAAAGTAGATGACGATGGCGCCGGGAATGATAGTCAGGGTCCCGGCGGCCGCCAGCAGCCCGAGTTCATAGCCCGCGGAGGAAGCGGTCCGGGTCATGACGGCGGCAATGGGTTTCGCCTCGACGGCGGTCAGCGTCTTGGACAGCAGCATTTCCACCCACGAGAACATGAAGCAGAAGAAAGCCGCCACCCCGACGCCCGACTTGATCGCGGGCAGGAAGATGGTCACGAAGAAACGCGGGAACGAATAGCCGTCCACATAGGCGGTCTCGTCCAGTTCCTTCGGCACACCGCTCATGAAGCCTTCCAGGATCCAGACGGCGAGCGGGATGTTGAACAGGCAATGCGCGAGCGCGACGGCCAGGTGCGTGTCGAACAGTCCCACCGCTGAATAAAGCTGGAAGAACGGAAGCGCGAACACGGCGGCAGGCGCCATTCTGTTGGTCAGCAGCCAGAAGAACAGCTGCTTGTCGCCGACAAAGGAATACCTTGAAAAGGCATAGGCCGCCGGCAGCGCGACCATGACCGAGATCACCGTGTTCATGGTCACGTAGATGATCGAGTTGATGTAGCCCCAGTACCAGGTCGGGTCTGTCAGGATCTCGATATAGTTCTCGAAC
>JBCBUA010000345.1:0-4784 GCA_039818365.1 Pseudomonadota bacterium | reverse complement strand
TTACTGGTTCCCTGCCTTCCGCTGCGCTTCAGCAGGGATGACAAGTCAGCATACGCAAGCGCGCCCAAAGGGACCCATTTCGTCTTAAACCGGACAGCAGTGACTTGATCATGGCATCCATGCCGATACCGCGCGGGGCCTTTCAAAGAATTTGGGATTCACGTCCGCGAGCACCCGGTTGGCAGCGTGCAGAAAAAAAGCGCGCCCGGCGTCACAAACGCGGCCGTCCGTTCGTCGAAGGGGTGTCACCCTCTCAAACTTCAAATGGAAGACACCAATGACAACTGAAAACGCAATCAACCATCTCGACCATGTCCCGGGCGTGCTGCAGCGGTTCGAAGCGGCGAGCATTGAAATCGGCAAGACCGAACTGGCGCCCGGACTGCGCCATCTCGTGGAACTGCGCGCGTCACAGATCAACCAGTGCGCCTATTGCGTAAAGATGCATACCGGCGAAGCGCTCAAGAGCGGCGAGAGCCACCAGCGCCTTGAGCGCATCACGGTCTGGCGCCATGTTGATGACTTTACGGCTGCCGAGAAGGCGGCATTCGCCTGGACCGAAGCGCTGACCGGCCTCGGCGTCGATACGGATTATGGCGCATTGCGCGCGGAACTGCGGGCGCATTACAGCGAAGGTGAGATTAGTGCACTTACCTCGGCAGTGGCCATGATCAATCTCTGGAACCGGATCCAGGTCTCCAACCACTGACGCGCAGGAGGGCGGTATGACAGGAGCTTCGGACAGCATGACCTTCGAGGACATGAGAGGCCGCCTCATCGGGCTTGCCTATCGCATGCTCGGATCGATGGCGGACGCGGAAGACGCCGTTCAGGATACCTTCGTCAAGTGGCAGGACGCGGACCGGGAGCGGATTGCCAACCCGGAGGCTTTTCTCACGACGATCTGCACCAACAGGTGCCTGGACTACCTGAAAGCCGCCCACAGGAAGCGGGTCGACTATGTCGGCCCGTGGATCCCCGAACCGCTTCAGATCGAGGCCGGAGCAGACCCGGAAGCCGACCTGGAGCGTGCCCAGTCGCTTACGACTGCCTTCCTGCTCCTGCTGGAACGGCTGACGCCGAAAGAGCGGGCGGCCTATCTTTTGCGCGAAGTGTTCGGCAAGTCCTACGGCGAGGTGTCCGAGATTCTCGGGCTCCGCGAGGCGTCCTGCCGCCAGCTGGTCTCGCGCGCGAGCCGCTTTGTGCGGTCTCAGTCAGCGCGCGCTGCTCCGACGCCGGAACAGCAGGATATCTTCCTGAAGGCGTTTCTGTCGGCGATCGAGACAGGATCTCCCGATGAACTCGCCGATGTGCTGGCGGCGTCCGTCCAGTTGCGCACGGACAGCGGCGGCAAGGCGGCGGCGATCAGCCGGGTCATCGAGGGGCAGGAGGTCGTCAATTTCATCACCCGGGCCATCAGCCGCTTGTGGGTCCGCGAGCAGATCGTGGAACTTCAGATCAACGGAATGCACGGCCTGGCGCAGCTGGAAGACGGCAAGGTCGTGACGGCCATGACGCTGGGCTTCACGGACGAGGGCAAGGTCGATCAGATTTACATCGTCCGGAACCCGGACAAGCTGGAGCGTCTGGCGATGCCGACAAGGCACGATCCCAGCAACGGCGCGCTCTGGCAATGATGCACGCCGCAGCCAGCCAATGTGTCGGTTCCGACACATTGACGGTTTCCATGTGTCGGAACCTGCACATTCAGTAAGAAGTCCACCGGACTTTCGCCCGCGCGCCAGTTTGCTAACCTGCGGAAATCAGCGCTTTTAGGCGGGTCGATCCCAACTGGCACACGAATTGCGAACAGTTTTGCGACCAGCCTCCGGGCTGTCCGGCCTTGTCGGCCGTCATATTGAAATGTCTGGGAGGACATCCGATGAAAAAATTCGCAATTGCCGCTGCAACGGCAGCTTCCTTCGCCATGACGTCTCCGGCCTTTGCCGCCGACGACTGCTCCGACGGCGAAGTCGTCATCAAGTTCAGCCACGTTGTTGCGGCCCAGGGTCACCCGAAGGGCGAAATGGCGAGCGCGCTTGCCGATCGCATCAACAAGGAAATGGACGGCAAGGCCTGCATGCAGGTGTTCCCGTCTTCGCAGCTCTTTGACGACAACAAGGTGATGGAAGCCCTGCTGCTGGGTGATGTCCAGTTGGCCGCCCCTTCCCTCTCCAAATTCGAATCCTACACGCTGAAATACCGTGTCTTCGACCTGCCGTTCCTGTTCACCAACATGGATGCCGTGACCACCTTCACCAAGGGTGAAAAGGGTCAGGAGCTGCTCGGTGCAATGTCCGACTACGGCTTTGTCGGCCTTGGTTACGTCTTCAACGGCCTGAAGCAGTTTTCTGCCGACAAGCCGCTGATGCTGCCGACCGACGCCAAGGGCCTGAAGTTCCGGGTTCAGACCTCCGATGTTGCCGTTGCCATGATCGAGGCGCTTGGCGCCAACGCTCAGAAGCTTGCGTTCAAGGAAGTCTACGGTGCGCTTCAGACCGGTGTTGTCGATGGTCAGGAAAACACCTGGTCCAACATCTATACCCAGAAGTTCTTTGAGGTTCAGGACGGCACCACCGAAACGAACCACCAGCTGCTGACCTATCTGGCCGTGACGTCTCAGGAGTGGCTGGACAGCCTGGATGCCGACGTCAAGGACCAGTTCCTGACAATCTTCAACGAAGTTGCCGACGAGTACAATGCGCGGGCTGCGCAGATCAACGAGGACAACAAGAAGAAGATCATGGAAAATGGCGGTGAAGTCCGTCAGCTGACCGCTGAAGAGCGCGATCAGTGGGTTGAGACCATGAAGCCGGTCTGGGACAAGTTCCGTGACGACATCGGCCAGGACGTCATCGATGCTGCGGTTTCGTCCAATCAGGCAAGCTAAACTGCCTTGATTTAAGGGATGTTTCGAGGAAGGCCTCCGGGCCTTCCTCGTCGATCACCTAACCTCTTAAAAAATCTGACTACTCTCAACGGGGGAGGGTAATATGGGCTCCTGGTTGGCCACATACTGGCCGGTCGTGCTGATTGTCGCGTTTTTCTGTCTCTATGTCGTGCTTGACTACGTGAGACCGAAACTCATCGAGTCGCTGGACGAGACCTTCATCGCAATCATTCTGGCGCTGATGACCCTGGTGACGTTTTCCCAGGTGGTCGCGCGCTACGGCTTCAACTCCGGTTGGGGCGGTGCGCTTGAATTCACGCGCGTCCTGTTCGCCTGGCTGATCCTGTTCGGCATGAGCTACGGCATCAAGATCGGGGCCCATCTCGGTGTCGATGCGATCATCAATCTTCTGCCCAAGCGCCTGTTCCGCGTTGCGGCCCTCCTGGGTGCCGCGCTGACCATCCTTTACGCGGCCCTTCTCTTTGAAGCCGCCTGGCTCGGCGCCCTCCTCTCGCTTGAAAACAAGGGCTCCAGCGGCGGTGCCTATGCCTATGTGGCAAGGTTCTACAAGCTGCCGATCGGCATGGAAGACCTGAAATGGCCGGTCTTCATCATCGAGTGGTTCGAGGTTCGTGAGCGCGTGCCGCGCTGGATTCCCTACATCATCCTGCCGATCGGGCTGGCGCTTCTGGCTTATCGGTCCGTTCAGGCATTCATCCTGATCCTTCTTGGAAAAAAGGACGCCATCATCGCCGCGCACGAGGCGGAAGAACTGGTGGCCGAAAACAAAGACGTTTTGAAGGACTAGGCCGATGGAAACCGCATTTCTGTTCATTTTCGTTTTCGGCTTTCTGTTCCTCGGGGTTCCGATCGCCGTCTCGCTCGGCCTTTCCGCCGTTCTCTACATCGCCCTGTTCAGTCATGACTCCATGAGTTCCGTGGCCGTGCAGTTGTTCAACGCGTCGCAGAACTTCACGCTTCTGGCGATCCCGTTCTTCATTCTGGCCTCCAGCTTCATGTCGACGGGCGGCGTCGCCCGGCGCATCATCCGGTTCTCGATCGACGCTGTCGGCTGGATACGCGGCGGCCTTGCCATCGCCGCCGTTTTTGCCTGCATGCTGTTCGCAGCCCTGTCGGGCTCGTCTCCGGCGACGGTTGTCGCCATTGGCACGATCGCCATCGCCGGCATGCGCCAGGCGGGTTACACCAAGGAGTTCGCAGCCGGTGTCATCGCCAATGCCGGCACGCTCGGCATTCTCATTCCCCCGTCCATCGTGATGGTTGTCTACGCGGCCGCGACCAACGTGTCGGTCGGACGCATGTTCTTCGCGGGTGTCGTGCCCGGCATCATCGCCGGCCTGATGCTGATGACGGCCATCTACATCATGGCGCGCGTGAAGAAGCTGCCCGCGCAGCCCTGGGCGGGATGGAAGGAACTGTGGAGTTCGGTGTCGCAGGCCGCCGTCGGCCTGTTCCTGATGGTCATCATTCTGGGTGGTATCTATGGCGGCATCTTCACACCAACGGAAGCCGCCGCCGTTGCGGCCGTCTATGCCTGCCTGATCGCGCTATTCGTCTATCGGGACATGGGGCCACTGGCCGGTGTCGGCTGGGTTGAGGAAAAAGACGGCGCTTTGGGCCTGACCGGGTTCAAGACCATTACTTACGCGGTTGTTGCCGTCTTTGTCTGGTCTGGCCTTGGCTCCATCTTCACGGAACGGGCGGCCTTTTTCGGCATTGACAGCGCCATTGTCCTGGTGGCGGCGCTGGTCGGCTACCCGATCCTGCGGCACGGCCTTGCACCGGCAGAGCTGCCGGCGACCTATGCGGTGATGCTGATCGGCACGCTGGCGATCACGGGCGTGGGCGTGCCGCTGTTGTACCTGTTGCACAC
>JBCBUA010000344.1:0-4797 GCA_039818365.1 Pseudomonadota bacterium | reverse complement strand
GACCGCAACGGACACCGAGCCGCTCGCGGCCAATCCGGCCATCATCATCGGCGAAAACGGTGCAGCCTTCGAAAAGGGGCTTGAGGCGATCAGGTCTCTGAGCGAGGGCAAGACTTACCTTTGCTGCGAGACGGGCGCCGAAATCCCGGGTTTGGACATGTCCGGCGTTGAAGTTGCCGGTTTCTCCGGGCCGCATCCGGCGGGCCTCGCCGGAACGCACATCCACTTCCTGGATGCGCCGAGCGCTGAAAAGACGATCTGGAGCATCGGTTACCAGGACGTCATCGCGATCGGCAAGCTGCTGGAAACGGGGCGTTATGATCCGAGCCGCGTGATTGCTTTGTCCGGTCCGCTCTGCACGAAGCCGAGACTGGTGCGGACGATTGCCGGCGCGTCGATGGAAGAGCTGGCTGAAGGCGAGATCGCCGGCGACGAACCTGTGAGGCTCATTTCCGGGTCCGTTCTGAGCGGGCGGCTGGGCGAGGGGCCGAGTGCCTATCTCGGGCGTTACGCAAGGCAAGTGACCCTGATTGAAGAGGATCACAAACAGATCCCGATGGGCTGGATCCTGCCGATGCCGTCGAAATACGCATTTCAGCCCGTGCTGGGGTCTGCGTTTTCAAAGAAGCTTTATGCACTGACGTCGAACCTGAACGGTGGCCGCCGGGCGATGGTTCCGCTCGGGACGTTCGAGGAACTGATGCCGCAGGACTACCTGCCGACCCAGCTCCTGCGTGCGCTGCTGGTCATGGACACCGACCAGGCACAGGCGCTCGGTGCGCTGGAACTGGACGAAGAAGATCTCGGACTGGTAGGCTTCGCCTGCCCCGCGAAGTACGAATATGGTATTGCGCTCCGTGATTGTCTTATGAAGATCGAAAAAGAGGGCTAGGTTTTGGGTCTGCGCAATTTCTTTGACCAGATAGAGCCGCTTTTCGTGAAGGGCGGCAAATACGAGAAACTCTTTCCCGTCTACGAAATGGTGGAGAGTTTCCTTTACACGCCGAAAACGGTCACCACCGCGGCGCCGCATGCGCGTTCCTATATCGACATGAAGCGCATCATGACCTACGTGGTCATTGCGACGATCCCCTGTATTCTGGTCGGCCTCTACAACATCGGCTTTCAGGCAAACCACGCGATCGCGACCTATGGCGCCTCCGGATGGCGCGCCTGGATCATCGAAGCATTGGGTATCGGTTTCAATCCGGCCAATCCGTTCGCCAATTTCGTTCACGGCCTGCTCTACTTCCTGCCGATTTACATCACCACGCTGGTCGCCGGTGGCATCTGCGAGGTCGTTTTCGCGACCGTTCGTGGCCATGAGGTCAACGAGGGTTTCCTCGTCACGTCGATGCTTTACGCGCTGATCCTGCCGCCGACCGCGCCCCTGTGGCAGGTCGCCCTCGGGATCGTGTTCGGCGTCGTGATCGGCAAGGAAGTCTTCGGAGGCACCGGCAAGAACTTTCTCAATCCGGCACTTACCGGGCGGGCATTTCTTTATTTCGCCTATCCCGCCCAGATGTCCGGCGACACCATCTGGACGCCAGTGGACGGGTTCTCCGGCGCAACGGCACTGTCCGTCTCCGCATCCGACGGTTACGCCCAGCTGGCCGCGCATGGCATGACCTGGATGGATTCCTTCCTTGGCATCATCCAGGGCAGCATCGGTGAGACCTCGACCCTTGCCTGCCTGATCGGCCTTGCCTTCCTGCTTGTGACGAAGATCGCCAACTGGCGGCTGGTCGTGGGCTGTCTTGGGGGCATGATCGCGTTTTCGACGCTGCTCAACCTGATCGGCTCGGATACCAACCCGATGTTCGCGATGCCGTGGTACTGGCACCTGGTCGTCGGCGGATATGCGTTCGGTCTCGCCTTCATGGTCACCGAACCGGTATCCGCGTCCCACACCAACCTCGGGCGGTACATATACGGCGCCTTAATCGGTTTCATGGTGGTAATGATCCGCGTGATCAACCCGGCCTTTCCGGAGGGCATGATGCTGGCGATCCTGTTCGGCAACGTGTTCGCACCCCTGATCGACTATTTCGTCGTGCAGGCCAACATCAAACGCAGGGCGAAGAGAAATGCCTGAAGACAGCGGACAGACCGAAAAGAGCCAGAACAAGGGCTTCATACGGCGGTTTCTCGACCTGCCGGCCGACTCCGTGCCGAAGACGCTGTTCGTCGCCATATCGCTTTGCCTGGTCGCATCGATGGTCGTGTCGGCGGCGGCGGTTTCCCTGCGCCCGCTCCAGGCCGTCAATGCGCTCAAGGACAAGCAGATCAATATCCTGCAGGTTGCCGGACGCTATGAACCCGGCACCGATGTTGCCGAAGCGTTCAAGGTGTTCGAGCCGCATGTGCTGGAACTTGCGACCGGTGAATTCACCGATGCCTTCGACCCGGCGACCTTCGACGATTTGGCCGCTGCCAGTGATCCCGAAACGTCCATCGCGCTGGAGAACGATCCGGCATCGATCGGCCGTCAGTCTAAATTCGTCACGGTCTACCTGCTGCGCAAGGAAGACGGCAGCCTGGACAAGGTGATCCTGCCGCTGCACGGCTACGGCCTCTGGTCGACGCTTTACGGTTTCATTTCGCTTGAGGCGAACGGCAACGACATTTACGGGCTGCAGTTCTACCAGCACGCGGAAACGCCGGGGCTGGGTGCGGAAGTCGACAATCCGCGCTGGAAGGCCCTGTGGAACGGCAAGAAGCTTGCCGACGACAGCGGCAATCTCTTGATCACCGTTGCCAAGACGGCCCCGCCCGAGGGGCCTGAATATCATGTGGACGCGCTGGCAGGTGCAACGCTAACGTCGGTTGGCGTTGATAACCTCGTGCGTTTCTGGATGGGCGAGGCGGGCTATGCGCCCTTCCTGGCCAGATTGCAAGCAGGAGAGATCTGATGGCGCAGACCAGAAGACAGATGCTGATCGATCCACTGGTCGACAACAATCCCATCACATTGCAGGTTCTGGGGATCTGTTCTGCCCTTGCCGTGACCTCTTCGCTGCAGGTCTCGTTCGTGATGGCGATCGCGGTGACCCTGGTGACCGGTTTCTCATCGATGTTCATCTCGATGCTGCGCAATCACATTCCGGGGTCGATCCGGATCATCGTGCAAATGGTGATCATCGCGTCTCTCGTCATCATCGTGGACCAGGTCCTGAAAGCCTATGCCTACGAGATTTCCAAGACCCTGTCGGTCTTTGTCGGCCTGATCATTACCAATTGCATCGTCATGGGACGGGCAGAAGCCTTTGCCATGAAGAACCCGCCGGTAGCCTCCTTCATCGATGGTGTCGGCAACGGCCTGGGCTACGGTCTGATCCTGATGCTGGTCGGCTTCATTCGTGAACTCTTCGGGGCAGGCAGCCTGTTCGGGTTCAACATCCTGCAAACCGTGAACAACGGCGGCTGGTACGTTCCCAACGGCATGCTGCTGCTGCCGCCATCGGCATTCTTCATCATCGGACTGCTGATCTGGGCGTTCCGGACCTGGAAGCCTGAGCAGGTCGAGGAACCCGAATACAAGATCCAGGTGGTGGACGCGCACTGATGGAACATCTGGTCTCCCTTGCCGTCAAGGCGATCTTCGTCGAGAACCTCGCGCTGTCCTTCTTCCTGGGCATGTGTACCTTCATCGCCGTGTCGAAAAAGATCTCGACCGCGATCGGTCTCGGCATTTCGGTCATGATCGTTCAGTCGATCACGGTTCCCGCCAACAACATCATCCTCAACTATCTGCTTGCACCCGGCGCGCTCGCCTGGGCCGGTTTCAGCGATGTCGACCTGACCTTCCTCGGGCTGATCTCCTATATCGGCGTGATCGCGGCCCTGGTGCAGATCCTGGAGATGGTGCTCGACAAGTATTTCCCGCCTCTCTACAACGCGCTCGGCGTGTTCCTGCCGTTGATCACGGTGAACTGCGCCATCCTCGGCGGGTCGCTGTTCATGGTCGAACGCGACTACGATTTCACCGAATCGGTCACCTACGGGCTCTCGTCCGGCTTCGGCTGGGCGCTGGCAATCACGGCTATGGCCGGCGTTCGGGAAAAACTGAAATACTCCGACATACCCGAGGGCCTGCAAGGCCTAGGCATTACATTCATCACCGCCGGGCTGATGGCACTTGCCTTCATGTCCTTCAGCGGCGTCAAATTGTAACGGGAGCGCCCTGTGGCCACATTCGGACTAGGCATTCTTCTCTTTACCCTCATTGTTCTGGGGCTCGTGACAATCATTCTCGGCGCGCGTTCCAAACTCGTGTCGACCGGCAATGTCAATATCAGCATCAACGGCGAAAAGACGATCTCCGTGCCGGCCGGTGGCAAGCTGCTGCAGACGCTCGCCGAACAGAAACTTTTCGTCCCCTCTGCCTGTGGCGGCGGTGGCACCTGTGCCCAGTGCCGCGTGAAGATCCATTCCGGCGGCGGCTCGATCCTGCCGACAGAGGAGAGCCATATCACCAAGCGCGAGGCGGCCTGCGGTGATCGCCTCTCCTGCCAGGTTGCCGTCAAGCAGGACATGGAGATCGAAGTTCCCGAAGAGGTCTTCGGCGTCAAGAAGTGGGAGTGTACCGTCCGCTCCAACGAGAACGTGGCGACCTTCATCAAGGCGCTGGTCCTGGAACTGCCGGAAGGCGAAGACGTCAACTTCCGTGCGGGCGGTTACATCCAGATCGAGGCACCTCAGCACGCGCTCAAATACACCGATTTCGATGTCGAGGACGAATACCGGGGCGACTGGGACCGCTTCAATCTCTGGCAGTATGAATCCGTCGTGTCCGAG
>JBCBUA010000343.1:0-4887 GCA_039818365.1 Pseudomonadota bacterium | reverse complement strand
TCCGGAGGGCATCGCCCATGCCGAAATTTCCGAAAAACATGCCCCTAAAGTCTTTGCCGTTCAGCGGTGCGGTCAGGTTTGAATGACCATTCGCTGAAGCCAGGCGCTGCTGCATCTCAAAACCCAAACAAACTGCCTTCTCTGCTCGCACGTTGGGGTACCCTAGGTGCTGTTGCAGCGAGCTTTGCTGCGTCGTCTGAAGAGACATTATTTCTGTTGGTTCAAATTCGACTCTGAAACAATATTTCAAACAGTGTTTTACATGAGTAAAAAACTCATGTATACGATGCTGAGGGCGCGCGACAGGCGCTGGCCCAAGCCAATTTCGGCTGTCCTGCCGAATTCAGCCGCTCAACAGAAAATCTAAAGATAAGGATCTGACCATGCTTGACCGCGTGCGTCTTTCGCTGCTGCTTGCGGGCACGGCATTTCAATCTGCGCTACTGGCGGGGGGCTCAGCCGCTCAGGACGCATCGCAATCCGGTCCGGCGAGTGGTGACACCGTCGTGTTGGACACCATCGTTGTCAACGCGAATGGAGGCGAGGAAGGTGACAAACACGCGGGCGCTGCTGATCGTGCCAATTCGGTCTATGTCTCGCAGGAAGATCTGCGACTCACCAATCCGCAATCGCTGAAGGACGTCTTTTCCGGCTTTGCCTCGATCTCCGTCGGCGGCGGCATCGGTGCGGCACAAAAGGTCTACGTCAACTCCATCGATGAGTTGAACCTTGCGGTCACCGTCGACGGTGTGCTGCAAAACAACAGGGTGTTCCACCACAACACCACCAACTACATCGGCCCGACGCTGCTCAAATCGGTCCGTGTCGACCCCGGCGTTGCACCGGCGGATGCCGGCCCGGGCGCGTTGGGCGGTTCTATCGTCTATGAGACCGTTGATGTCGGCGACCTGCTTCTCGGTGATCGAAGCTACGGCGGGTTTGCCTCGATCAGCTACGACACCAACAGCAACACGTTTACGGAAGCCGGGTCGGCATATGGCCGCTACGAAGGCTTCGAATTGCTCGGCTATATCAAGTACGCCAACGGCGACAACTATTCGGACGGCGACGGCAACGACATAAACGGCACGGCGGCCGATTTCCTGAGTTTCCTCGGCAAGGCGGCCTTCCAGTCCACCGAAGGCCACCGTTTCGAATTCAGCGGGCAGCAGGTTCAGGATCATGCCTTCCGGCCCTACCGGGCAAATTTCGGCGGTCTGCCGTCAACGGAACCGGAAACGCGCCGGTACGAAATCACGCAGCGCACGGTCTCGGCGAATTACGGCATTGAAGGTGCAGATGGTCTCTTCGACCCGAGCGTCGTGATCGGGTACAGCGAAGCATCGACAGAGGTTCCCTATTTTTTCCATCGTGGCTCAGGAACACTGCTGAACATCGAAAGCGACGGCAACGCCTGGACATGGTCCGGCAAGGCCGAAAACACCTTCAACATCGATGACAAGAATTCAGTCACGGCGGGCATCGATTTCTACAATGCCGAAAGCAAGTATTCAGACGCGATTTACAGCCCGGATGGCTACAAGGAAAAGGCGCGCAACATAGGCTTTTATGCCCAGGCGCGGGTATCTCCGATCGAGCGAGTGCGCCTCTCCTTCGGTGGACGCGGCGACCAGCAATGGTTCACCGGCGTCGAAGGGACGGAACTCGACAATTTCGGACTGAGCGGCAACGTTTATGCGGAGGTCGACCTCAACCAGTACGTCTCCGTGAATGCGGGCTATTCGAATGTCTTTGGCGGCATCGACCTTGAAGAGAATTACATTTTCGACAGCATCACCGGGTATGACGGATTGAAGCCGGTAAGGTCTCAAAACCTGATCGCCGGGGCGAAGATCGAATATCGCGGCTTCAGCGTCACCGGTGATGTCTATCAGACAGACTTCTTTGATTACCGGGAGTATTCAGGTGCCCTCAATGTCCACAACACGGACTTTCACGTGCAGGGTTTCAAGATCGGTGCCGGCTACAATTGGGACAATGGCTTTGTGCGGGTGTCCTATTCCAACAGCGATCTGAAGAACGACGATGGCTATGTCGATTCCTTCTCAGCCAGCGAAACCGGCGCGCCCATCGGCCAGATCATTGCGGCGGAAATCGTGCATACGTTCGACAAGTACGACCTCACCGTCGGATCGAGCATCGATGCCGCCCTGGAATATGACGGGCCGGAAAAGGCCGGATATCTGCCAGTGCCCGGCTACTTCGTTGCAAACGCCTTCGCCGAGTACAAACCGGAAAGGCTGGAACATCTCACGTTGCGCCTGGAGGCGAACAACATCTTCGACGAAACCTATGCGGAAAGGTCCACCTATGGTGTCGAATACGGGCTCGATGAATTGACACCTCTTTATGAGCCGGGACGGTCCTTCCTTCTGAAGGCGAAGCTCCGGTTCTGAGTTGCGAAGAACGGGCATGCAAAAGGAAGCCGGAACCCTGATGGTTCCGGCTTCTTCTTATTGGAAGGGCAGCTCGTGAGTTCCGATGTGATGCAACGCGACGGTAACCCCATCGATGGTCTGAATACGCACCGGCATGTCATAAACCGCCGACAGGTTGTTTTCCGTCATGAAATCGGCTGTCGCGGAATGGGAAACCAGTTCCCCGTCTTTCAGCGCGACAATCCTGTCGGCATAGGCGGAGGCATAGTTGATCTCGTGCAGCACGACGACGATCGTCTTGGCGTACTGATCGGCCATGTCGCGCAGCTGACGCATGAGGTCGCGGGCAAAGTGCATGTCCAGATTGTTGAGCGGCTCGTCGAGCAGGAGATATTCCGTATCCTGCGCATAAGCCATGGCAACAAGGACGCGCTGCCGCTGGCCGCCTGACAGCTCATCTATGAAACGGCTTGAAAGCGCTTCAAGTCCGAATTCTTCAAGTGCCTGATCGACCTTCTCCCGGTCTGTTTCCGTCGGACGCCCCTGGTGATGCGGGAAGCGGCCGAAGGACACCATGTCGCGAACGGAAATGCGGGACGCCACATGCGTGTCCTGTCTCAGGATCGCCAGTTTTTTCGCAAGTTCCCGCGAACCGCTGGTCGCGACATTCATGCCATCAAATGAAATGCGGCCTTCTTGCAGCGGCAGCAGCCTTGCCATCAGGGCAAACAGGGTGGACTTACCGGCCCCGTTGGGACCAATGAGTGCCGTGATGCCGCCTTTCTCGATGGTGAGATTGATGTCACGCAGGATCAGAGAGCGGCCGTGATGAAAGGTGACGTTTTCGATCTTGATCATATCCGCGCCTTTCTTAGGATGAGGAACAGGAACACCAGTCCACCCAGAAACTCGAGAACGACGCTCAGGGTTGCGCTCATTCCGAGCAGTCTTTCAAACACCGCCTGACCTCCGACAAGAACGCAAATGGAAATCAGAACCGCGGCGGCGAAGACGGGGCCATGGCGATGCGTCTTCATGATTTCGTAGGCCAGCGCGCTCACGAGTAGTCCGAAGAAGACGATCGGCCCGACCAGCGCCGTGGAAATCGCGACAAGCACAGAAACCAGCGTCAGCCCGATGAAAAGTTCGCGCCTGTGGTTCAGCCCAAGACCGATTGCCTGCTCGCGCCCGAGCGCCATGACATCCAGCGCATGCCGTCTCTTCCAGACGAGGGCAGTACACACGAGTATCACGGGTGTTGATATGGCGAGCAGGTTCGTGTCGACACGGTTGAAGCTCGCAAAGAGTGAACCCTGCAGAACGGCAAACTCGTTCGGGTCGATCAACCTTTGAAGAAGGCTGGTCAGGCTGCGGAAGAGGACACCGAACACAACGCCGACAAGCAGCATCCTGAAAAGGTCCTGCACGCCCTTGCCGAGAAGTATGCCGAACAGGAGAAGTGCGGCACCTGTGAGCAGAACGACTCCGCTGACAAACGTTACCTCAGGGCTAAGCGAAGCGTATCCGAGGCCGCCAAAGACGAAGACCAACGCGGTCTGCAACAGCACATAAAGCGAATCGAAGCCCATGATGGACGGGGTCAGGATGCGATTGGCCGTCAGGGTTTGAAACAGCACCGTGGAAAGCGCGACCGAGGTCCCTACGAGAACAAGCGCGATCACTTTCGTTCCACGGAAGACGAGAATAAAGTCCCAGCTTCCACGCGCTCCCAGCGTCATGAAGGCTGCAATCGAAACCAGCGCACAGGCTGCCAGCCAGAAAAGTGTCCTAGTCATGCCGGGCCGGCCTTGCGAACAGAAGCCAAAGGAAGACGCCGGTTCCAAGAACACCAAAAATGGTGCTTGCCGGAATTTCGTACGGATAACGGATCAGGCGTCCGACAAGATCGCTGGCAAGCACCAGTGTTCCACCGGTAAGTGCGACCAGCGGCAGCGTCGCGCGCGCGTTGTCGCCCTTGTATCGGCTGACAATGTTCGGCACGACAAGGCCGACGAAGGGCAGCAAACCGACGGTCAGGACCGTGAAAGACGTGATCAGCGAGACGATGCTCAGCCCTGCGAGCATCACATATCGATAATTCAGGCCCAGGCCCGTCGCGGTCGCCTTGCCGAACCCGGCAACCGTGAACTGATCGGCATAGAGATACGCGACAAGCGCCACGCCTCCGGAGAGCCAGAGCAGTTCGTAGCGGCCCTGCAGCACACCTGAAAACTCGCCGTTCATCCAGACCGACAGGTATTGCAGCAGATCATATTCGTAGGCGATGAAGGTGGTCACCGCCGCGATGATGCCGCCATAAACAATCCCGGTCAGCGGGACCAGCAGGGGCTGCGTCGGAGGAAGGCGTTGCACGATGGCCAGAAACACCGTGGTGCCCGCGAAAGCGGCCGCGCTTGAAATGGCCATTTTGGCAAGGAGAGAGGCAGAGGGGGCAAGCAGGGTCATGGCCAGAAGTCCAAGGGCGGCG
>JBCBUA010000342.1:0-4928 GCA_039818365.1 Pseudomonadota bacterium | reverse complement strand
CCAACTATTTCAAGCCGCTGCTGACCAGTGAGCGGACTTGCATCACGCGCTCGGGCAGCGGCGTGGACATTGCCGACGGAACCGGGTCAACCGCCAACGTAATCATTGCCGATATCAAGGCGGACAACGGTGTGATCCACGTGATCGACAAGGTTCTGCTGCCGGGTCAGCGTCCCGACTGTCACTAAGCTCGCTGCGGGCCGGTGACGGCCTGTCCACAAAGCCAGTTTTTTGAAAAGTCCTGAGCAGGTTCACCGGACCCACCGGTGGGCCTGCTCTTTTGTTTCACGCGCGGTATCCGTGTTTGTCTTTTGGCTTGCCCGATCGGGTGCCGGCGTCGCACAAATGGACCGGAAAACATTCTTGCCTTTCCGGGAGACAATTCATGCGCGCGATCACCTATGACCGGTTTGGACCGGCAGCAGACGTTTTGACACTCGAAGACATGCCGGTTCCGGTCGCAGGTGCCGGTGAAGTTCTGGTCCGGCTGCAGATGTCCGGCGTCAATCCGTCTGATATCCGTGCAAGGGCAGGCGGACGCCCCGGCGTAACGGAACCGCCCTTTCCGAAAATCATCCCGCACAGCGACGGCGCGGGGGTAATCGAGGCTGTTGGCGATGGTGTGCCGCCGGGCCGGGTCGGGGAACGTGTGTGGATCTGGAACGGCCAGTGGCAGCGGGCCTTCGGAACAGCCGCGGAGCATATTGCCGTTCCGGCCGGTCAGGCGGTCGCGTTGCCGGATCACGTTTCGTTCGAGGAAGGGGCCGTTCTCGGCATTCCCGGTCTGACCGCCTGCCACGCTGTGCTTGGCGGCGGGCCGGTGGCGGGACAGACAGTTCTGGTCAGCGGCGGCGCCGGAACGGTTGGACGGCTCGCCATTCAGGTCGCTGCCGCCTCAGGTGCACGTGTTTTGTCAACGGCGCGGGGAAGCCAGGCGATCGAGACCGCGAAAAACGCTGGCGCTGAAGAAGTGTTCGACTACACGGATGAACATCTTGCTGACCGCATTCTCGAGACCACAGGTGGCCAGACCATCGACCGGATCGTAGAGGTGGAGTTTGGCAAGAATGTCGAGACGAACACGCGGATCATTTCGGAACGGGGCACCATCGCCGCTTTCGGCTCGGCGAAGGACATGACACCGGTGGTGCCGTTTTATCCCCTGATGTTCAAGGCCGTGACGATTGACCTCGTGCTGGTCTACATTCTCTCCGAGGCTGAGCGCCGCACAACGCTTGCGAACCTAACGGATCTGCTCAACCGAAACGCGCTCAGCTTCCAGATATCAGACATTCTGCCGCTTGAGGACTGTGCAGCGGCGCATGACATGATTGCAGGCGGAGATCGCACCGGCTCTGTTCTACTCAAGATCTGACGCAAAAAAGGCCACGCAGTGACCTTTTAGCGGAATTGCGTCGCGGTTCCGTTCGCGGCAATCTGGTCATAAGACCCACACCACACGCGGCTGACGCGACAATCGCGATATCCGGCCCCGATGCGAAGGAAGTGACCCATGAAAGAGATCGTGATCGCAAGCGCGGCGCGTACGGCCGTCGGCAGCTTCGGCGGAGCGCTGAAGGATACGCCACCGTGCGACCTCGCGACGACAGCTGCAAAGGCGGCCATCGAGCGGGCCGGTATTACGGCAGACCAGATCGAACAGGCCTTTTTCGGAAACGTCATCCACACCGAGCCGCGTGACATGTACCTGTCCCGCGTTGCCTCGCGCCAGGCCGGTGTGCCGGACCATGCCCCGGCGCTGACGATGAACAGGCTCTGCGGCAGCGGACTGCAAGCGGTCGTCTCGGCTGTGCAGGCCATCTCCATGGGCGATGGCGACACGGCGCTTGTGGGCGGAGCGGAAAACATGAGCCGTGCGGGGTACCAGCTACCGGGTGCGCGCTGGGGACAGAAGATGGGTGACACTGGGATCGTCGACATGATGATCGGCGCGCTGCACGACCCGTTCGGCATCGGCCACATGGGCGTCACGGCGGAAAACGTCGCCGAGCGCTACGATATTTCCCGCGAGCGGCAGGACGAATTCGCCGTTGAAAGCCATCGCCGCGCCAGCGCGGCCATTCAGGATGGACGCTTCAAGGACCAGATCATTCCGCTGACGGTGGGACGGCGCGGCAAGGAGCGCGTTTTCGATACAGATGAACATGTCCGGCACGAAGCGAAGCTTGACGACATGTCCGGCCTCCGTCCGGTCTTCAAGAAGGACGGGATGGTGACGGCAGGCAATGCGTCCGGTCTGAATGATGGCGCAGCCGCGATCATTCTGGCATCTGCCGACAAGGCGTCCGAACTCGGGCTGAAGCCGCTTGCGCGCATCCGCTCCTATGGCGTTGCCGGCGTTGATCCTGCGGTCATGGGTATCGGTCCCGTACCGGCAATGCAGATTGCCATGAAACGCGCCGGTGTAAGTGCGGATGATCTGGATGTTGTCGAGTCGAACGAAGCTTTTGCGGCACAGGCCTGCGCGGTCAATGATCTCCTGGGCCTTGCCTCCGAAAAGGTGAACCCCAATGGCGGCGCAGTCGCCCTCGGCCATCCGATTGGCGCGACAGGTGCTATCCTGATGACCAAGCTGGTCCACGAACTTCACCGGACCGGCAAGACGCTCGGCGCGGCAACCATGTGTATCGGCGGCGGGCAGGGGATTGCCGTTGTTATCGAAAGCCTCGCGGGGGACAGCGCCTGAGACCAGGTGGAACCTTTCCTCCGACAGGCCGTCAGATTGACTTGTGCGCGTCTGAGACAGACACTCGCGCGGGAGAGTGTTTTTGCCCGGTCGCACCAATGAAACTTAGCTTGAAGAAATCCGCGCTCGCCGTCGCGATCCTTAGTGCAACGATCAATCTCGCCGGTGCCGTCGATCCCGATGCCTGGGACACAAAACCGCCCGAGCCGACGCCGACTTCCAAGGAATGTGCCGACGGCGAGGCCTGGGATGCGAAGTCCAGGAAATGCGTCAAGCTGGAATCCCGGATCTTTGATGATCTGGAGCGGTTCCGCGCGGCGCGCGAACTGGCCTACGCCGGCAGGTTCAACGCCGCTGCAATGGCGCTTGATGCGATGTCAGATCAGAATGATACGCGCGTCCTGACGTATCGGGGCTTCCTGGCCCGCAAATCGGGCGACTGGTTGGCTGCTCAGCTCTTCTATGATCAGGCGCTTGCCGTTGATCCAGACAATCTCCCGGCACGCTCGTATCTGGGCATGGGGCTTGCGGAAAAGGGGGACTTTGAGGCTGCGCGCATTCAACTTGCTGAAATCAGGTTGCGAGGAGGCCGCGAAACCTGGCCGGAGCGTGCCTTGCTCATGACGCTCAGATCAGGCGGCGCCGCATTTTACTGAGGCTGGCGCATTGCCAAAAGGCCTTCATCTCACCTCGCAGGACAACTGCAAAATCGAAGGACGCATTTTTTTTCGCTCTGCAATGAATAAATCCGCTGTTTCGGTGTCTACGGTGTATCGCGAGTTTATTTAGGGAGGAGAATGATTATGAAATTTGTTATCGCACCAGCTGTTGTTGCCCTCAGCCTGTTCGGGGCGCAGGCCTTTGCCGGAGAAACGCCGGCCAATCCGGATGCCAAGGTCTATTTCGTCAATCTGAACGATGGTGACAAGGTCAGCGGACCGATCACGGTTGTCTTCGGGCTGTCCGGTATGGGCGTTGCGCCTGCCGGTGTTGAAAAGGAAAACACCGGTCATCATCACCTGTTGCTCAATCGCCCGCCGATCGGCCAGGGAGAAGATGGCGCGGATGAATTCATCTACAACATCCCCGCTGACGACAATCACAAGCACTATGGCGGCGGACAGACCGAAACCGTGCTTGAACTCGAGCCTGGTGAGCACACGCTGCAGCTCGTTCTCGGGGACCTCAACCATATTCCGCACGACCCGCCGATCTACTCCGACGTGATTACCATTACGGTTGAGTAGATCCTGTTTGCTGCCGGCGGCGATGACGCCGCCGGTTTGCTGGAGTTTGAAATGAAATCTCGCTCTGTCACGGACATGCTGCCGAAGGCGTTGCCGTCAATCTGGCGGTTTGCGCTCAGCCTGACTGGTGATATCGAGATGACCAACGATCTCGCGCAATCCACCTGTCTGCGGGCAGTCGAGAAGGCGGATCAGTTTCAGGAAACGGGAAGTTTCGAAGGCTGGTGCCTCAGGATCTGCCGGTCGATCTGGCTGAATGAATTGCGCAGCCGCGCCCGGCGCCAGGACAAGGCGTTTGCGACGGTCGACATCGATCAGGTGGCGGATATCGCGCCGGGAATCGAGACAAACCTCTTCGCCCGCGAAGTCATTGAACGGGTAATGTCATTGCCCGATGCACAGCGCAGCGTGGTGGAGCTTATCTTCGTGCAGCAATTCACCTATTCCGAAGCCGCAGTTATTCTGGATGTGCCTATCGGGACGATCATGAGCCGCCTTCACGCCGCGCGAAAGGTGCTGAGGGACTTTGCCGAAAATCCGCCGGTTGGAAACAGAAAGGAGAAGACGTGACCTATACCGATCAGGAGCTTCTCGCCTTTCTGAATGGCGACATTGACCCGCGGCGCGCGGAACAGATCGAACAGACCATGCGTGTCGACCGTGAGCTCGAACATCGGGTGATGGCGCTCGATCCGGTGGCTGCGCCGGTGCGCGACGCCATGAAAGGGATACCCGGCAGACGGGTTCTGACGGATCTGGAGCGCTTTACGCTTGATGGCGACAATCGCGGCGGGAACCGGACACCGTGGATGAAACTGGCCGCAGTGCTGGTTCTCGGAGCCGTCCTTGGCGGCGGAGCCATGTGGCTTGGCGGGCCCTCTGCAGACGACTGGCGGGGCCGGGTCGCACAATATCAATCGCTTTACGTCGCCGATACCGTGCGGCTGACCATCGCAAGCGCCGATGTTCTTGAG
>JBCBUA010000341.1:0-4942 GCA_039818365.1 Pseudomonadota bacterium | reverse complement strand
AAGAGGACCAAGAGGCCCTTAGCCCATGCAGGCATCTTCTGCCTCGCGATACGCGTCGGACTTTCCTTCTTTCTTCGGCGGACGGCCGCGGGCCAGCGCATCCGTGCCACGTGCCTTCAGATAGACGTAGATGTCGTCCAGATAGCACATGACGTTGGCATTATCGCCGAAGGCCGGCATCACCGACTGTGCCGAGGCATCCACGTTCTTTCGGCCATTCACGATGACGTCGACGAACTCATAATAGTCCATGTCGACTGCCGAGGCCTTGAGCGCGGGTGCATAGGTCGAGCCCTCACCGTCCGGGCCGTGGCAGACATGGCATTCGGCGTGATACCGGCGAAAGCCCGAGAACGTGTACCAGTCGACGGTCCCGTCCTCTTGGATGTTGAAGGTCGGTATGTCATCGGCGGTGTAGTATTTCCCGTCCTCGCTATAGGCGACGGCAATGTTGTCGGCGGTGGCCGGCGCTGCCAGCAGGACTGCGGCCGACGCGAGCACGACTGCTCGATGGAGCATGGTGCATCTCCCTCCCTGGGTGTCCGTTTCTTCGAATTAATCTGACGCTAGAACGGATCCCGGCGCGGAAACAGGCCCCGCGCCGGGTTTTGTTCTAAGAGCTGTCTAAGGATCAGTCAGGCAGCTTGAACACCGTCAACTGACCGCCGAGTGCGGTGTAGTTCGACAGCGCCGCATAGCCGCCGACCGCGCCCAGACCGTCGTTCGGGTTGGTCAGACCGGCCGCAAGACCGATGCCTGCCCAGCCACCGACGCCCGAGAGCACCGCGACGTACTGGTTGCCGTCATGGCTGTAGGTCATGACGTTGCCGATGATCCCGGACGGGGTCTTGAACTTGTAGAGCTCCTGACCCGACTCCGCGTCAACCGCCTTCAGATAGCCCTCGAGCGTGCCGTAGAAGACCACATCACCCGCGGTGGCCAGAGCGCCCGACCAGACCGAGAACTTCTCGGGCAGCGACCAGACGATCTCACCCTTGGTGTTGTCCCAAGCGATGAAGTTGCCCATGCCGCCATGGCTCTCCGGTGCAGGGTACATCGACAGCGTCGCACCCACATAGGGCTGGCCGGCGGTGTAGCTCACACGGAACGGCTCATAGTCCATGCAGACGTGGTTGGTCGGTACATAGAACAGCTCGGTTTTCGGCGAGTAGGCCGCCGGCTGCTGGTCCTTGGTGCCGAGCGCCGCCGGGCAGATCCCGGTGGTGTTCACATCTTCGCCGTTCTGCTCGGTCGAGAATGCGGACACGACCATCGGACGGCCATAGGTCTCGCTGTCGGGATCCATGTCGACATGGGTCGCCCAGTTGACCACCGGATCGAACTTCTCGGCCACCAGCAACTCGCCGCTGATGCGGTCGAGGGTGTAGCCGAAGCCGTTCCGGTCGAAGTGGGTCAGAAGCTTGCGCTCCTCGCCATCAATCTCCTGATCCGTGAGGATCATCTCGTTGATGCCGTCATAGTCCCACTCGTCATGCGGGGTCATCTGGTAGAACCACTTGGCCATCCCGGTGTCCGGGTCGCGGGCCATGATGGTCATCGACCAGCGGTTGTCGCCCGGGCGCTGGGCCGGGTTCCAGGTCGAGGGGTTGCCGGTGCCGTAGTAGAAGAGGTCGGCATCCGGATCATAGGAATACCAGCCCCAGGTGGCACCGCCGCCGATCTTCCACTGATCGCCTTCCCAGGTGTCCAGCGAGCTGTTCTCGCCGATCGGCTTGCCGAGATGGGTGGTCTCCTCCGGATCGACCAGGATCTGATCGTCCGGACCCATCGAGTAGGCGCGCCACACCAGTTCGCCCGAGTTGATGTCATAGGCGGTCACGTGGCTCTGGACGCCGAACTCACCGCCCGAGATGCCGACGATCACCTTGTCCTTCACCGGCAGCACAGTCGCGGTGTTGGTCTCGCCCTTGGCCGGATCGCCGTTAACCGCCGACCAGCGGACCTGGCCGGAATTGGCATCGAGCGCGACGACCGTCGTGTCCGCCTGGTGCAGGAACACCATGCCGTTCGCATAGGCGAGGCCGCGGTTGACCGTGTCACAGCACATCACCGGAATCACGTCCGGATCCTGCTTGGGCTCGTACTTCCACTTGATTGCGCCGTCGTTCGCCAGATCGAGGGCATAGACGATGTTCGGGAACGGCGTGTGCACATACATCGTGTCGCCGACCACGAGCGGCGAGCCCTCATGGCCCCGCAGCACACCCGTCGAGAAGGTCCAGGCAACCTGCAGATCGCCCACATTGTCGCGGTTGATCTGGTTCAGCTTGGAGTACCGCGTGTTGGCGTAATCGCCGGTCTGCAGCACCCAGTCGTTGGGATTAGACGTTCCCGTAAGCACGCTATCGTTAGCGAAAGCAGAGCCAGCGACGAGCGCAGCCGCTGAGATACCCAGCAAGAGTCGTTTCATTATCTCCCTCCGAGGTGTCCTGACGGTGTTTGTTCCATCAGATGGCCGGTTCGAACCGGCGCTGTTTGTTCGACAGCCGGATGCTGCCAGGCAGGGCATTCGCGAAACGCGGCGGCATTGGTGCAGCCCTCCCACGTTTGAGTTTCTGCATGCCGAGCCGAATTTCAATAAGTTTCTTTTAAGAGCCACATTTTTGTTTCGATTATAAACCTTTCTCGGCAATGATTGCGCAAATGCGGGGGCGAATTGTTCGGAATCTTGTTTGCGCCGCCGAAGCAGTTTCGCATTTGCAGCACGATTTGGGCGAATTTGCTGACGGCGATCCTGTCAAGCACCTCTGACAGACGCGCAGGGCGAGCAAGGTCCGGACTTGAAGCTCCGACCGATCAAGTCAAACGCCGATTTGAGGACGCCGCGCAGGGCGGCCGCAGAATCAGTGTGACTGCTCCAGCTGGCTGACGGTCAGAACTGCACGACGGCGCGGATAGATTTGCCCTCGTGCATGACGTCGAAGCCCTTGTTGATGTCGTCGAGGGGGAGGAGGTGGGTGATCATGGGGTCGATCTGGATTTTACCCTCCATGTACCAGTCGACGATCTTTGGCACATCGGTGCGTCCGCGGGCGCCGCCGAAGGCCGTGCCGCGCCAGGACCGCCCGGTCACCAGCTGGAACGGCCGCGTCGAGATCTCGGCGCCGGCCGGCGCGACCCCGATGATGATGCTCTCGCCCCAGCCCTTGTGCGCGCATTCCAGCGCCTGGCGCATGGTGGTGACGTTGCCGATGCACTCGAAGCTGTAATCCGCGCCGCCGCCGGTCAGCTCCACCAGATGGCCGACCACATCGCCGTTCACCTCGGCCGGGTTGACGAAATCGGTCATGCCGAAGGTCTCGCCCCAGGCCTTGCGGTCGGGGTTGAGATCGACGCCGACGATCTGGTCCGCACCCGCCAACCGGCAGCCCTGGATCACGTTGAGCCCGATCCCGCCGAGCCCGAACACCACACAGCGCGAGCCGATCTCGACCTTGGCGGTGTTGATGACCGCGCCGACGCCGGTGGTCACGCCGCAGCCGATATAGCAGATCTTGTCGAAGGGGGCGTCCTTGCGGACCTTGGCCAGCGCGATCTCGGGCAGCACCGTGTGGTTGGCGAAGGTCGAGCAGCCCATATAGTGCAGGATCGGCTTGCCATCGAGGGTGCTGAAGCGCGAGGTGCCGTCGGGCATCAGGCCCTGGCCCTGGGTGCTGCGGATCTTCTGGCAGAGATTGGTCTTGGGGTTCAGGCAGTACTCGCACTCCCGGCATTCGGGCGTGTAGAGCGGGATCACATGGTCGCCGACCTCGAGCGAGGTGACGCCGGGGCCGGTCTCGACCACCACGCCCGCGCCCTCGTGCCCGAGGATCGCCGGGAAGGCGCCTTCGGGGTCCGCGCCCGAGCGGGTGAACTCGTCGGTGTGGCAGAGCCCGGTGGCCTTGATCTCGACCAGCACCTCGCCCGCCCGCGGGCCGTCCACATTGACGTCGGTGACCTCGAGCGGCTTGCCCGCCTCAAAGGCAACGGCGGCCCGTGTGCGCATGGTCCTCTCCCCTATCCCCTGTTCTCTGGGCCAAACCAGCCCTTATGGCCAAAACTGTAACGCCTCAAAACACGAAGGGAAGCGGTTATGTTATAACGGTTTTATCCTGCGTCACGGCCTTTCCGGATCAGGGCCGTTCCCCTTGGGTTTCGACAAGGAAACGAGGCACCTTGTGCTCATTGGATTGGTGGAACGCCTTGTTGTCCTGAGCCTCGTGATTCTCACTCTGGAGCGCGTTGCGGACCTTGGTCAGGCCTTTGGTGAGGTTTGAGATCTGTTTGATCTGCTCGGGTGAGCAGCGCACTCGAAGGCCGCAGCGGATGGCCTTGGCCTTCACCGCCGCACCACGGATGATCTCGACGACCAGAGCTGTCTTCCGCTTCGCCGTCCAGCGCAGGATGTGTTCTGTCACCGTCTTGCCCGGCGACACAACATTTCCAGAGTCGCATCAGCAGGGACACATCGGGTCGATACACGATTGGCGGAGCGAGGACGCACCGGATAGGTTTCTCGCGTCCGGACGCTTGGGAGATCTTCCATGCCACGCCAACCCCTTTTTCCCGCGGGCTCGCATGATGCGGCCGCAGCCCTCATGCTCTCACCGGGGATCGTCTCGGCCGGCCATGTGTTTGTGACGGGCATGACCGGCAGCCGGGCAGATGGCTCGATGCCGTCAGATCCCGAGGAGCAGTTTCGTCTCGCCTTTGAGAAGATCGGTTCGGTCCTCGCCGAGGCGGATCTCGATTTCGGCGCGGTGGCCGAGATGACGAGCTATCATGTGGGGCTCGACAGCCATTTCGACGCGTTTGTTGCGGTGCGGGCCCACTACGTTCGCGCGCCATATCCGGCGTGGACTGCGGTCGAAGTTGCGGGGTTGCGCCGGAAAGGGGCCTTGGTCGAGATACGGGTCGTCGCGGCGCTCGCGCCGTAAGCCCC
>JBCBUA010000340.1:0-4970 GCA_039818365.1 Pseudomonadota bacterium | reverse complement strand
GCAGCAACTCGCCCCGGTAGCGCGGCGGCACATTTTCCGGCGAGGTCAGCTTGCCGCCCTTTTCCAGATAGTCGGACAGCGTCATTGCCGCGTCATCGGGAAGCATTGCCTCATTCGTCATAACTGATCACCACCTTGTCGGAGACGGGAATGCACTGGCAGGAAAGGACATAACCGGCACGGACCTCGTAGTCCTCGAGCGCGTGGTTCACTTCCATTTCCACTTCACCCTCCAACACCCTGGCACGGCATGTGGAACAGACCCCGGCCTTGCAGGAGAACGGCGCGTCCATCGCGTTCGCGACCGCTGCCTCCAGCACGGAGGTACCATCCTTTTCCATCTGGAAATGGCGCGTCGTTCCGTCTAGCGTGACCGATAGGTCGCACGTGCCTGCGGCGGCAGCAGCGGCTTTCGATGCCGTTCTGGCCTTTGCACGGCCCGGCTGCGAGGAAGCGAAAAGTTCGAACCGGATCTGCTCGTCTGTCAGGCCGTGCTTGCGCAGGCTCTCCGCGATGGTCAGCATCATCGGCTCCGGACCGCAGATAAAGGCGGTATCGACTTCTTCCGCATCGACCCAGAGTTTGAACAGGAGATCCATCTTTTCCGCATCGATCCGGCCGGTGAAGAGATCGATGTCCTGGGTTTCCGTTTCCAGCACATGGATCAGCGACAGCCGGCCAAGATACTGGTTCTTCAGGTCCTCCAGTTCCTCGCGGAACATGATCGAACTGGTCTGTCTGTTGGCATAGATCAGCGTGAACGTGCTTTCCGGTTCGCGCGCCAGAACGGTCTTTATGATGGACAGGACCGGGGTGATGCCGGAACCGCCTGCGAAGCCGAGATAGCCTTTTGCGGCATCAGGTTCCAGCTCGGTATGGAACCGTCCCATTGGCGTCATGGCATCAAGGCGGTCGCCGACTTTCAGTTCCTCGTTCGCCCAGGTGGAGAAGGCACCGCCATCGACGCGCTTGATGCCGACCTTCAGGCAGCCCTCGTCGAGACCGGCACAGATCGAGTAGGACCGGCGCAGTTCCTCGCCGTCGAAATCGCGGCGAAAGGTCAGGTATTGTCCTTGGATGAAACCGAACGCATCCGCGTCAGGTGCCTCCGGCTTGAGCGTGACCACAACGGCATCGCGTGTGTCGCGACGAATGTCGGTCACCTCGAGCGAATGGAATCGTGCCATTGGTGCTGCCCTCTTCCTGGCTCTAGAAACATTTGAAATAGTCGAACGGTTCCAGGCACGCCCGGCAGCGCCACGCTGCCTTGCAGGGCGTCGAGCCGTACTGGCTGACCCGTTCCGTGTCGGTGCTGCCGCAGCGCGGGCAGGCAACGTCCGGTCCGTTCGCACCCGACATCCGCGCCGCCCGTGAACGCAGTCCGTCGCTTGCGGTTCCGTCGACCGGCGGTGCAATCCCGAAGGACTTCAGTTTGTCCCGCGCCTCCTGTGTGACCCAATCGGTCGTCCATGGTGGGGAGAGCCGCCGTTCCAGGCGCAAATTCTCAACGCCCTTTTCGCGCAGCTTTTCCTCGATCATCAGATCGATCACCGCTGTCGCCGGACATCCCGAATAGGTTGGCGTGACGGCAACGACCAGACGGTCGCCCTCGTATCTGACGTCCCGGATGATACCGAGTTCCGTCACCGAAACGACAGGAATCTCCGGATCCGGAACTTCCGCGAGCCAGGTCCAGACCTCATCGGTTTTGGGAAGAAGCGTTGTCGACATGGCCGTGTGCCTTACCAGCTTGCGCCCGGATAGGCGCGCTGGAGAAACTGCATTTCGGCAAGGATGAACCCGAGATGTTCCGTATGCCGCCCCTGCTTGCCGCCCAAATGCGCATAGCCGCCGGGTTCGGGTGCCTTTAGCGTCGCTTCATCCAGAATGGAGCGGACGTTTTCATCCCAGAGACCTTGCAGCCCGGCGAGGTCAGGAGCGATGCCGGCTTCGGCCAGCGCCCCGTCGATGCGGTCACCGGTGAACATCTCTCCGGTATAGGGCCACAGAAGGTCAAGGGCCTCCTGCATCCGGCGATGGCTTTCGTCGGTTCCGTCACCGAGCCGAACCACGATGTCGGACGCGCGATCGAGATGGTAGCTGACTTCCTTGAGCGCCTTTGCCGCGATCTCCGCGACGCGTGGGCTCTTCGAATGTTGGGCAAGCCAGCCAAGCAGCAGATGATGATAGGCATCGAAAAGGAATTCGCGCATGATCGTCACCGCCATGTCGCCCTTCGGAAGTTCCACCAGCAGCAGGTTATGAAACTTCATGGCGTCGCGCAGGTAGGCGAGGTCATCCGCGTCGCGGCCTTTTCCTTCCACTTCACCTGCAAGCCCGAGCCACATCTGCGTATGCCCGATCAGATCGAGCGCCGTGTTGGCAAGCGCGATATCTTCTTCCAGAACCGGTCCGTGGCCGCACCACTCGGATGTCCGGTGCCCCAGAATGAGTGCGTTGTCGCCCATGCGGCAGAGCCATTCAAAAAACGCGGGCCGGATGGCATCGTCGCCCAGGAACGGATCCATCTTCCCGTCTACGGTGAGTGTCTGCGCCTCCGACATCACATCTTCCCCACTTCGTCGGGAATGTCGAAAAACGTTGGATGCCGGTAGGTCTTGCTTTCGGCGGGATCAAACAGAGGCCCCTTTTCCGACGGGCTCGACGCCGTGATCTCCTTCGACGGCACCACCCAGATCGAGACCCCTTCGCGGCGGCGCGTATAGACGTCGCGTGCGTGGTTGATCGCCATTTCGGCATCCGGGGCGTGCAGGCTGCCGACATGACGGTGGTTCAGACCGTGCTGTCCTCTGATAAACACTTCCCAGAGAGGCCATTCTTTCTTGGACATGGCAGTTCCTCCCTCTCCTCGTCTCGTTTATTCGGCTGCAACCGCTGCCGCCTTGCGGCGGTCGGCGGCTTTTTCTGCATAGGCATTCAGTCCCTCTCGGAACCAGGCACCGTCGTCCCAGGCCTTGACCCGGGCATCGAGGCGTTCGCGATTGCACGGACCATTGCCCTTGATGACTTCAAAAAACTCAGACCAGTCCGGCTCGGAGAAATCGTAGCCCTGCTTGTCCTCGTTCCAGGCAAGTTTCTCGTCCGGGACCTTGAGGCCGAGATAGTCTGCTTGCGGCACGGTTTCGTTGACGAACTTCTGGCGCAATTCGTCATTGGTGTTCATCTTGATCTTCCAGGCCATGGATTGCGCGGAATGAACGGAGTCCTTGTCGGACGGCCCGAACATCATCAGCGAGGGAAACCAGAACCGGTTCAGCGCATCCTGCGCCATGTCCTTCTGTTCCTGTGTCCCGGTGGCCATTTTCATCATGATCGCGTAGCCCTGACGCTGGTGGAAGCTCTCTTCCTTGCAGATACGGATCATCGCCCGGCTGTAGGGCCCATAGGAGGTCCGCTGCAGCGGCACCTGGTTCATGATCGCCGCCCCGTCGACAAGCCAGCCAACCGCACCGATGTCTGCCCAGTTCAAAGTCGGATAGTTGAAGATCGAGCTGTACTTCATCTTGCCGGAATGCAGTTTTGCCAAAAGCTCGTCCCGGGAAACGCCGAGGGTCTCGGCCGCCGAATAAAGATAAAGGCCGTGCCCGGCTTCATCCTGGACCTTCGCAAGCAGGATTGCCTTGCGTTCAAGGGTCGGCGCACGGGTGATCCAGTTGCCCTCCGGCAGCTGACCCACGATTTCCGAATGGGCATGCTGGCCGATCTGACGGATCAGGGTCTTGCGATACCCCTCCGGCATCCAGTCTTTCGGTTCGATTTTCTCGCCGTTGTCGACGCGGTCCTGGAAGTCACGCTCTTCCGGCGACATGTCCTCACGCGCCTTGAGACCTTCTGATTTCACGAGCTGCGCATACATCGCAATTCCTCCAAAAACACCTGTTCAGGTCCTGTGAATTCCAATCCTACACCCGCTCCAGCACCAGCGCGATGCCCTGCCCGACACCCACGCACATCGTGCAGAGTGCGTAGGTGCCGCCGGTACGCTGCAACTGATAGGCCGCATGCAACACCAGACGTGCACCGGACATGCCCAGCGGATGACCAAGCGCAATCGCGCCGCCGTTTGCATTCACATGCGCGGCATCATCCGGAAGCCCAAGCTCCCTCAGGACAGCCAGTGACTGCGACGCGAAGGCTTCGTTGAGCTCGATCACATCCATCTGCTCAAGGCTAAGGCCTGCAATACCGAGCACTTTCCGGGTGGCCGGTCCCGGCCCGATCCCCATGATCCGGGGCGGTACGCCGGCAGCTGCCATCGCGACAACCCTTGCTTTCGGAACAAGCCCGTTCGCGCGTGCCGCCGCCTCCGAGGCAACAATCACGCCGGCCGCACCGTCGTTGACGCCGGATGCGTTCCCGGCGGTCACGGTGAGGTCCGGCCCGTTGACACCGCGCAGTTTCGCCAGGGCTTCCGCGCTGGTTCCAGGGCGCGGATGCTCGTCCGTATCGACGATGATCGGCTCGCCCTTGCGCTGCGGGATCGTGACCGGAACGATCTCGTCCCTGAACACGCCCGCCTGTTGCGCGGCGTCCCAGCGGCGCTGGCTTTCGGCCGCGAACCGGTCCTGATCGGCCCTCGAAATTGCGTAATCCTCAGCGACATTGTCGGCCGTTTCGGGCATGGAATGCGTGCCGAACGCCTTTTCAAGCTGCCTGTTCTTGAAGCGCCAGCCGATCGTCGTGTCGTACATTTCCGCATTGCGCGAATAGGCGGTCCCCGCCTTGGCAACGACAAACGGTGCCCGGCTCATGCTTTCCACGCCGCCGGCGATCATCAGACTTGCATCGCCTGCACGGATAGAGCGGGCGGCCAGTCCGATTGCGTCCATGCCGGACCCACACAACCGGTTGACTGTTGTCCCTGGAACGGAGATTGGCAGACCGGACAGGAGCACGGCCATACGCGCGACGTTCCGATTGTCTTCCCCTGCCTGGTTGGCACATCCAAG
>JBCBUA010000339.1:0-4986 GCA_039818365.1 Pseudomonadota bacterium | reverse complement strand
GCTCCGCACACCCTTCCTAACGGGATTTCGCCATTTCGCATGCCATTTCAGTCTCATTTATGGGTCCATCACCTAGGGTGTCCATTCGAGGAAATTGGCGATCAGGCCAAGACCCAGCCGCTGGCTTTTTTCCGGGTGGAACTGGGTGCCGATCATGTTGTCCCTTGCGACCATCGCCGTGAAGGTACCTGCATAATCGAATGTCGCCAGACGGTCGCCGTCCTCGCTGCAGGCGAAATGATAGGAATGCACGAAATAGGCGTGCAGCCCGTCCGGCCCTGTTTCGAGGCCCTTGAACACCGCATGGCCATCTGGGCTGACATCGATCGTGTTCCAGCCCATATGCGGAATTTTGAGATCGGCGTCCGACGGCTTCATTTCCGAGACATCGCCCTCAATCCAGCCGAGGCCGTCGACGGTCTCGAATTCAAGGCCGCGTTCGGCCATCAGCTGCATGCCGACACAGATGCCGAAAAAGGGTTTGCCCTGGTCGCGGACCGCCTCGCGAAGCGCGTCCGGCATCCCGTCAACGGCCCAAAGACCCCGTTTGCAATCGGCAAATGCGCCTACACCCGGCAAGACGATCCGATCCGCCTTGCGGACGCGGTCCGGGTCCGCCGTGACGATGACATCGGGCGTATGTGCATGTGCACGCGCCGCCCGCTCGAACGCCTTCTCCGCCGAGCGCAGGTTCCCGGAGCCGTAGTCGATGATGGCGACCGTCATTGCCGTGCCTCCGGACCGAGTGTCAGACCGACGACCCGTTCGTTGCCGACGCGCGGCACGATGGGCGCCCGGACCGGGCGCACTGGGGGCTCGGACTGTGCGGGTTCCGGCGCGATCCGGACGGCTTCCTTGTTCAGGAAACGGAGCTCTGCTTCCGCGGGATTGGCGCCGTCAACGAGGCCGACGACACGCCAGCCCTTGCGCTCCAGCGACCAGCGGCGCAGGGCCTGCGCCTCGAAGCCGAAAAGAAGCGAGATCGTCAGTGCGACGATGCCCGTCGCCTGACCTCCGAGCGCCAGCGCGAGCAGCTCTATGATCAAGGTAAGCGCCAGATAGCCGAGCAGGACCATCCACATGCGGTGGAAGAGCATCCAGACAAGCGAAAAAACGAAAGCCAGAACGGAAAAGCCATCCGGAACGAACAGCAACCGGTCGCTCTCGCGCGGGTCTCCCGCCAGATCCTGATACTCCGGCGGGGCCATGACAACATAGGTACTCATAAGCCGGTCGTCCTTCAGCCGCCCAATTGGCCTTTAGTGGTCGGAATGCGATCCGCCTGGCGCGGGTCGATCTCGGCAGCCTTGCGCAACGTACGCGCAACCGCCTTGAAACAGGTTTCCGCGATATGGTGGCAATTGGAGCCGTAAAGGTTGGCAATATGAAGGGTGATCCCGGCATTCATGGCAAAGGCCCGGAAAAACTCTTCGAAGAGTTCCGTGTCGAAGTCGCCGACCTTGTCCCGGTCGAAAGTCACGTCCCAGACCAGGAACGGACGGCCGGACACATCAAGCGCACAGCGCGTCAGCGCTTCGTCCATAGCCAGATGGGTGTCGGCATAGCGTGTGATCCCGGCCATGTCGCCCAGGGCGGTCGAGATCGCCTGACCGAGCGCGATGCCGGTGTCTTCAACCGTGTGGTGAAAGTCGATATGGGTGTCGCCCTCGGCGCGCACCTTCATGTCGATGAGCGAATGGCGCGACAATTGTTCCAGCATGTGATCAAAGAAACCGACACCGGTCTGTACGTCATAAACTCCCGTCCCGTCGAGATTGACTTCGACGGCAATACGGGTCTCCTTGGTGTCGCGCGATACACTCGCTGTGCGCATAAGCTGCTGTCCTTGCTGAAAGTTAGGAACCGGCGGTGTTGTAGCAGGGAGAACCGACTAAAGAAACCATGTCGTGCAAACCGGCTGCAGCGGCTTCTGCAATCTCTTTTGAATGTGTACCGACTCTGCCGCGTTCCTGTGCCATGATCCGCTCAAAGCGTGTTTCAGGAGGCAGTTTCATGTTCAAGGAATCGGTGTCGGAAGGTGGTCTCGCAGTCGTGACCGGGGCTGCGAGCGGGGTTGGTTTTGTGGCCGCGCGGCGGTTCGCCGAAGCCGGGCTCGGGGTCATTCTGGCAGATCTTCCGGGAGAGCGGCTGGACGCGGCGACACAGGAAATCGCCAGGATTGCAGGTGCAGGTCAACCGGTTCTAGGCGTACCCACGGACGTATCCGATACGGCGCAAGTGGAAAATCTCGCCAAGACGGCTTTTGACGCCGGGCCGGTCGCCGTTCTCATGAACAATGCGGGGATCGGCATGTCTTCCAAATCCTGGGAGGCGTATGATGCCTGGGAGCGGATGATGGACGTCAATTTCTTTGGCGTCCTGAGGGGTGTCCACGCGTTTACGCCGCGCTTGATCGAGGCGGGCCGGCCGGCCGTCATCATCAACACCGGCTCCAAGCAGGGCATCACGACGCCACCCGGAAACCCCGGCTACAACGCCACCAAGGCCGCCGTGAAGGTACTCAGCGAGCAGCTTGCCCATGAACTGCGCGAGGCCGGTGCGCCGATTTCGGTCCACCTTTTCGTGCCCGGCTTCACCTATACCGGCATGACGTCGGCCTTCTTTAAGGAAAAACCGGCATCGGCCTGGACCAGCGAGCAGACCGTCGATTATTTCATCGAACGGATGACAGAAGGTGATTTCTATATCCTGTGCCCGGACAACGATGTCGACAGCACACGCGACAAGCGACGAGCCGAGTGGGCCATAGGCGATATCATCGAAAACAGACCGCCGCTCTCCCGCTGGCATGCGGATTTCAAGGATGCGTTTGCCGAATTCGAGAAATCGGGAAAGTCGTAGGCTGGTCACACGGCAACCGGAGTGTTATGGACAGGGCGTCTTCCCCCCGCCCTGAAAGGAGCCCGCTCCATGCCGACCAGTCCGTTCGCCCCCAAGACCGCGCTTGACCGTCTGATGCTTCCCGTCGACGTCCCGACCATTCGGGAAGCCGAAGCGCTTGTCAGTCGGACGGAAGGCAAGGTCGGGGTCTACAAGATCGGCATGGAATTGCAGTTTGCCGGCGGACTGGAGTTTGCGCGCGACCTTGCCGCTGACGGCAAGAAAATCTTTCTCGACGTGAAACTGCACGACATCGACAATACGATCACCCAGGCGATCCGCAACGTTGCGAGAATGGGCATGACATTTGTCACCCTGCACGGCTATCCGAAAACGATGCGGGCCGCCGTCAAGGGTCTTGCGGAAGAAGGCAACCCCGCCCTGTGCCTGCTCGGTGTGACTGTCCTGACATCGATGGACGAAGATGACCTTGTTGCCGCCGGATATCGCGGCCCCGTTTCCGATCTGGTCGCCGCCCGCGCCAGGGACGCCAGGGAGGCAGGCATGGGCGGCATCGTGTGCGCAGCGACGGAAGCGCGGAACATGCGCGCGATCCTTGAAGATGACCTCGTGATTGTCACGCCCGGTATCCGGCCGAAAGGGAGCGCTGTCAACGATCAGCGCCGGGTGATGACACCGGAAGATGCGATCAGGGCGGGAAGCGATTATCTCGTCGTCGGGCGGCCGATCTCGAAAGCCGGAGACCCTGGCGCTGCCGCTGAGGCAGTCGTGACGGAAATCGAGGCTGCGCTTAGCCAGGCCTGAAAGGCTTAAGAAACAAAACGGCCACCGTTTTCACGTTGGCCAGTTGGAAGATGACGGTCTTTTTCTGAATTATGCCGCCTGATTGTCGCCGACCGCTGCGGATCGCAGAACCATGCCATAGAGGTCGCGCGGGTCGTCCGGGTCCGCGAGAAGGTCAAGCTTCTCGAAATGACCCGTGGTCGGCAGAAGATCGCGGATGTAACGCAGCGCCGCAAAGTCCTCGATGGCAAAACCGACGCTGTCGAACAGCGTGATCTGGTCCTCCGATACCCGGCCCGCCGCCTTGCCGGCATAGACCTGCCAGAGCTCCGTGACCGGATGGTCTTCGGCAAGCTGCTGCAATTCTCCTTCGATCCGGGTCTGCTCGGGCAGTTCCACAAAGATGTCCGACCGCAGGAGAATGTCCTTGTGCAGCTCGGTCTTGCCGGGACAGTCGCCGCCGATTGCATTGATATGCACCCCGGAGCCGACCATGTTGTCGGTCAGGATCGTCGCGTATTTCTTGTCGGCTGTGACCGTCGTGATGATCTGCGCGCCCTCGATGGCATCTTCGGGTGTCTTGCAGATGGTGACGTTCAACCCGGAATAGGCCAGGTTCCGTTCAAGGCGCAAACTTGCCTTCACGTCGATGTCGTAGGCGCGGATATCCGTGATCCCGAGCATTTCCTTGAACGCCAGGCATTGAAAATCCGACTGGGCTCCGTTGCCGATGATCGCCATCGTCGTGGAGCCCTTCGGCGCCAGGTACTTTGCTGCCAGGGCCGAGGTGGCTGCCGTCCGCAGTGCGGTCAGAATGGTCATTTCGGTGAAGAGCACCGGATATCCGGTCGAAAGCTCCGACAGGACGCCGAACCCGGTCACCGTCTGAAGGCCTTCGCGCACGTTTTGCGGATGGCCGTTGACATATTTGAAGCCGAAGGTTTCACCATCGCTGGTGGGCATCAGTTCGATCACGCCCTGCGGAGCATGCGCCGGTATGCGGGGCTTCTTGTCGAAGCTCTCCCAGCGCAGGAAGTCCTGCTCGATATAGTCGGCAATGCCCCTGATCGCCTTTTCAACACCGATCGTGCGGATATTGCGCATCATGTCGTCGACGCTCACGAAGGGAACGAAGGCGAGCTCTGACGGTTTGGGATTGTGATTGTGCAGTACCATTTGAAG
The DNA here is from genome assembly GCA_039818365.1 of Pseudomonadota bacterium. Lineage (GTDB taxonomy): Bacteria > Pseudomonadota > Alphaproteobacteria > Rhizobiales > Stappiaceae > Roseibium. The sequence goes on along the minus strand of JBCBUA010000339.1, from coordinate 159 downwards.
CCCTCTAGAAGCTGCGTGTCGGCCGGTCGAAAACACGGCGTCCGAAGAGAGAGCCGGTGAGATCGACCATGAGACGCGCGGTTTTTCCGCGTTCGTCCAGGAAAGGGTTGAGTTCGACGAGATCGAGCGAGGTCACCAGGCCGCTGTCGTGCAGCAGTT
>JBCBUA010000338.1:0-4989 GCA_039818365.1 Pseudomonadota bacterium | reverse complement strand
CCTGCGGCCTGCCTGGCCATGCGCAGATCGGCAAGGGCATGTGGGCGATACCGGACCTGATGCAGGCGATGCTGGAACAGAAGATCGGGCACCCGATGTCCGGTGCCAACACCGCCTGGGTGCCGTCTCCGACAGCCGCGACCCTGCACGCGCTTCACTACTACAAGGTCTCGGTCGCAAACCGTCAGGCAGAGCTCAAGACACGGGATGCGGCCAAGGTCGAGGATATTCTCTCCATCCCCGTTGCCGAACGCCCGAACTGGGCACCTGCTGACATCCAGGCCGAGCTCGACAACAATGCGCAGGGCATTCTGGGATATGTCGTGCGCTGGGTCGAGCAGGGCATCGGCTGCTCAAAGGTTCCGGACATCAATAATGTCGGCCTGATGGAGGACCGCGCAACCTTGCGGATCTCCTCTCAGCATATCGCCAACTGGCTGCATCATGGCGTGGCCACGAAAGAGCAGGTCATGGAAACCATGAAACGCATGGCAGCCGTGGTCGATGAGCAGAATGCCGGCGACCCGCTCTACCGGCCGATGGCCGCGGACTTCGACAACTCTGTCGCGTTCCAGGCGGCCTGCGAACTTGTCATCGAAGGCACAAGCCAGCCGAACGGCTACACGGAACCGGTGCTTCATCGCCGCCGGATCGAGTTTAAGTCCAAGGCAGCCTGATCCGGTCAACTGCCGGAGATTGAGTGCCGGTGACATCATTTTTTTCACAGTGGCTGCGGACCCCCGCAGCCGCTTTTTTTGGGGGGAGATGCAGGTACCCGGTGTTCCGCGGTCCTGACCCTAGCTGGCAATGCGTAACGGGATGGCCGATTGGACTTCCTTGGCGATCTCACTGATCAATGCGTCGACAGCCGGACTGCGCGCACCCTCGCGAACCCGGGCGATGTAGGTAATGTCGGGCGGTGTCGGAAAGTCGCCCTTGATCGTGGCGATGTCCGGGGTCACACGCAGCCCGTTCAAAAGGGCGACGCCGAGACCCGACCGCACCGCGGACTGGATGCCCGCAGCGCTCGGGCATTCCAGAACATTTTCGAACCGGTGCCCTGCTGAAAGGCCTTCGGAAAACGCCCAGACCTTGTAAAAGCAGTTGCTGTCGAAAGACAGGAACGGAATGCGATCACTCGTATCCACGACAAGATCCGGTGAGCGGACCCAGTGAAGCGTGTCCTCGAAGAGGATCAGATCACCTGGCTGGACATCTTTCTTGAAGATCTGCATCACGGCAAGATCGAGTTCACCCGCCTGCAGCCAGTCCTGCACGCACAGGCTCTGGCTTGCGCGCGTGTGAACCGTGATCTCCGGGAAGAGCCGCGTGAACCGGCCGAGGATCCGGGCAACGCCGCTTGTTGTCGTGTCTTCGGTCATCCCGAGCCGGATCGTGCCGGAAACCGGCCGCTTTCGAAGCGAGGCAAGGGCCTCGTCATGCAGATCGACGATCCGGCTTGCATAGGTTTTCAGACGTTCGCCGTCTTCCGTCAGAAGCGGTGCACCCGGGCGCCGGGTCAGAAGCTCGCAATCAAGGTTCTGCTCCAGCCGCCTGATCTTGTGGCTGACCGCCGATTGGGAAACGCAAAGATGTTCGGCTGCCCGGGTGACGCCGCCCTGCTGTACGATCGTAAGCAACGCGCGAAGGGCATCGATCTCCAGACGTTCGGGCATGGCTTGACCTTTCATGACAGAAAAAGATTGTCTTATGACATTCATTCATTTGCGTCATAGAATAGGCATGCGGTAGGAGTTTGGAAAGACCTCATTTTACGGAGCGGCCTTTCATGCATCTCGTCAATGACCACACGCTGATCGACAACACCCGCATCGCTCACGGTACGCACGGTGAAGGCGTTCCCGTTGTTCTGATCCATGGAACGCCGTCCTCATCCTACATCTGGCGCAACATTGTCCCGCCGCTGGTTGGGGCGGGCTACAGGGTTCATGTCTACGATCTTCTTGGGTTCGGGCTGTCGGAGCGCCCCTGGAACCCGGATGTCGATACATCCGTCACCGGTCAGGTTCCGATCCTGGAAGGCTTGCTGCGCCATTGGGGTCTCGATGATTTCCACATGATCGCCCATGACATCGGCGGCGCCGTCGCGCAGCGCCTTGGCGTGCAGTCACCGGAGCGGCTCCGGTCCCTGACCATGATCGACACCGTGTCATTCGATTCCTGGCCTTCCAGGCGCACGAACGAGCAGATGCAAACCGGGCTGGAACGTCTCATCAAGGCCGGTGATGACGAACACAGGCAGCATTTCCGCACATGGCTGCAGAGCACGGTTTCTAAACCGGAGGGACTGGATGAAACGGCGGCCGCCATTTACCTGGATTTCATATCGGGTCCGATAGGGCAGGGCAGTCTCTTCCAGCACCAGGTCCGCCACTACGAACCGCGTCATACCCAGGACGTGGCAGACCGCCTGCACGAACTCGGCAGGCTTCCGGTTCAATTGATCTGGGGCGCCGACGATGCCTGGCAGGTTGTCGACTGGGCACACAGGCTCCACGATGCAATCCCGGGATCGGAGCTGCATGTTCTTGAAAATTGCGGACACTTTGCGATGGAGGATCAGCCCGAAAGGATTGCCGGCCTTTTGGTCGATTTCCTGGACCGGCAGACGTGAAACCCCGCGCACCCGCACATCCTGAAAAGATCGGAACTCCCATGAAACTCACTGATTTCAAGGCGCTCACATTTGACGTCTACGGCACGCTTATCGACTGGGAAAGCGGCATGGTAACCGGGCTGAAACCGCTGACGGACAAGGTCAGCCGGCACCTGAGCCGGGACGATATTCTTGAGGCACATGCCTACCACGAATCCACCAGCCAGCGCTGGACACCGGCAAAGAAATATTCGGACCTGCTGGGTGTGGTGTACCGGCGTCTTGCTGAAGAATGGGGCGTCGAAGTGACCTGGGAAGAATGTGCAGCCTACGGCCTGTCCGTCCGCCAGTGGCCTGCTTTTGATGACAGCAGGGAGGCGCTTTCCTATCTGAAGGATCACTACAAGCTGGTCGTGCTGACAAACACCGACAATGTCAGCTTTTCAGGCTCCAACGCCCGCCTGGGTGTCGCTTTCGACGGGGTCTATACGGCCGAGGATGTCGGCAGCTACAAGCCAGCCGATCGCAATTTCGAATACATGCTCGAGACACTCGCCCGCACCGGCATCGCAAAAAACGAAATCCTGCACACGGCGGAAAGCATGTTCCATGATCATGCCCCCGCCAACAAACACGGTCTGGCGAATTGCTGGATCTATCGCCGTCATGACAAGGAAGGTTTTGGGGCGACCATGAACCCGGGGGACATGCCGGGCTACGATTTCCGCTTCGACAGCATGGCGGATCTGGTCGAGGCCCATAAGCAGGACCTGTCTGCCGGCTGATCTGAGGGCCGTGCGTCGACGGCCGCTCAACGCCAGCGGTTGCGCCGCAGGCGTTCGTCGATGGGAATGCGCGCGTGGTACTCCGCGACATCGAGAACCATCGGAACCGAGAGCCCATTCTCGTAGTGCACAAACTCGTCCGCGGACTGGCGGAACTTCATCGTCGCGTAGAAACGCGCGAGATCCGGCACGCAGTCGATGTAGATCTCGCGAATGCCGGAGGCCTGAACGAACGTCGCGATGCCGGCGAAGATCCGCATGTAAGTCGCGCCGCCGCGCCATTTCTCCGGGATCGCATACTTGGTGATGACGCAGGTTGCGTGGGGATGGTGTTCGGACGTGCCCATGCCGTAGAGATCCGGCAGGATGGAAAGGCCTCCGTATTTCGCGAGATTGACCCGCGCGGTTCCCGCGTCCTCGCCCTCGTAGACCGCGATGAAGCTGGTTCCGTGCTCGTCAAGCGGATCGATGAGCGTGCGCGCCTCATGATCGGCATAGGGCGACGGGCGGCCGAATTCACCGCAATAGACCTCGTAACGCAGGCGTTGCGCGCGCGAAATCAGGTCTTCGGTGTTGCACTGGAAGACTTCGAGCGGCGGGGGATCCGCCTTTTCGAAATCGTCCAGCAGAACGGTGTTCTGCTGCAAGCGCGCGCGCATCAGCTTTGCAAGATATCTGGAGAAGGCGGCGGCCATGTCCGGCTGTCTTGCTTCCAGCAGATCCAGCTCTTTGCGGCCGATGCCAAGGGCACGCACATCCGTGAGCGTTTCAACGCGGGCGGACGCGCCGCTTCCCGTCAGGAAGCCGATTTCGCCAAGGATCGTGTTGCGCGCCGATGTGATGATTGATGTTGCGTCACCCTGCTCAAATCGGATCTCCACTTCGCCTTCAAGCACGAGCAGCATGTCACCGGCAAACCCGCCTTCATAGCGTAGCACATGTCCGGGCGGGAACTGGCGTTCTTCGCAGATCGAGGTCAGCTCATGCAGGATTTCGGGGTCCATGGATCAGCCTTTGTCCGCTTCCACCACGGTTTCCCTGAGCGACGTCAGCGGTCTTTTCTCCACGACGACGCGCTCGAAAACCATTTCCGAGTCGGGCCATTCCGTCCCGAACATCCGGTCGAGGAACCGTGTGCCGAGGCCATAGTTCCCCGTATACCGTGAGTGATGAAGCGCGTGGTACACCGTCGACGTAATGTACCTGCCTTTGACCTTCATGAAGTTTTCGGAACGGATTTCATAGTTGGCGTGGCCGTAGGAATTGATCACCAGGTAAAGGGCAAACCAGGTTGCGATGCCGAAGAAGTTCAGCGGCATCACGAACTGGTCCACCAGGGCAAGGGCCCCGAGAATGCCGAGGTCGAAAATGAACTTCTCCCAGAAGGAAAAGGAAAGCGCCGTGAACGGACTGGAGAGCCGGCTGCGATGATGTTCGGCATGGATCCAGTGGAGTGATTTGAGATGAAAGGCGCGGTGGGACGAATAGTGCCAGATATCTGCCCAGACAGATGTAAGGAACAGACTTCCGAAGAAACCGGAGACCGCCCGCTTGTCAAAAAGTCCAATGAGCAGGAAAACAATCAGA
>JBCBUA010000337.1:0-4995 GCA_039818365.1 Pseudomonadota bacterium | reverse complement strand
AAGACCTTGACCCACAGCAGTTGGCGTCCGCTTGCGCGAAACGATGATTTTTCGAAGCTGGGAAAATTCTTGCCTGGACCGTTCTGCACGCCGCCAGCGGAGAGGGTCACGCTTGGGATGGGCTTTGGTGCTCAATCGGGAGGGGACAGTCCTGAAACGGTCGAAGCTGTCCGTGTTTGTGTTCCATTTCAATGGAACACCGGCTCGCTCCAGGCGAACCGGTATTTCCAGTCAATCCAGGCCGATCTGAATGCGGCGTCAGGACTTGCGTTGTTCGGAGTTCGGCTGACCGACCATAAGCGGCGTAATCTTGGTTTTGAGAATCATGTCGAGCTCTTCAGAACCGTCTTCAAGCGATTGAAGCGCCATGTCGAGGCAATATGAACAGAACGTACGACCGTCCTTGTCGGCCTCTTTCTTGGTGTAGCGGATCATCCGTTTGATCGCCTCGACCGCGGGTTCCTGCTCGTTTGAAATGCGTTCAGACTTACTGACTGTCTTTGACATTGTTATACCCACCAGTATTCGAATTTCCAATTGCAGCGGAGCTGCCGTAACCATCCAGGAGAAGCATGCTGTTGCAGCGTGATACTAGCGTGATAAAGTATTGTTGTATATCAGGTTGTGAGACATTCGTTCGCGAGTGTTAAAACGAACGACAATGCGTGATGTAAACACGGGGAATGAATGGCAAACGCGTCATGCTTTGCATGCCTAGGCCGCCCTCTGCTTTTGAGCGAAAATGGCGAGCCCGCCGCAGTCAAAACTCGTAAAGCTCTGGCAATCATGGGCTATTTGAGCCGTGTCGGCGGTATGAACGCCCCTCGGGAGACGCTCGCAGATCTCTTGTGGAGCAATGCGGAAAGGCCGAAGGCGATGCAATCCCTGCGCCAGGCGCTGCGGCAATTGAAAACCGCAGAGCAATCGCTGGGACATGATGTCGTTCATGCAACGAGCACCCATGTCAAGCTGGATCAAGCGGCGTTTTCGTCGGATCTCGCGCGCCTTTTTGAGCTTCTTGACAGGGGCGGAACAAAGGATTTCCACGAAGCCGAAGAGCTGTGGCGAGGTGATTTTCTCGCCGGTTACGAAGATATTGATCCAGAGTTTTCCGATTGGCTTCAGGTTGAGCGCGAGCGTATTCGCTCCGAGGTCGTCACCGCCGCGTTCAGACATCTGACCCAGGTCGCGAATTCCGACGGCGGGGAGCAGATCGAGGCGGGCGCCCGGTTTCTCCTAAAGACCGACCCGGCATTTGAGCCGGCGCATCGGGTTTTGATCCGCCTTTACGTGGCGCTTGGCCAAGGCGAACGGGCAAAGGAACAGTTCAAGGCATGTGAACGCGAAATGCGGATCCATCTGGACGCTCAACCGGATGAGGAAACCCGGGCGCTACTGACTGACGAGGAAGAGAACGCCTGGCACACGCGGGAATTCAAGCGGCCAGGTGAGGTGCAGCCGACAGCAATAACGCTGTCAAACTCCGATTCGATTGTGCGGCTGCCGGAAATATCGGTGGTTTCGGCATCCCTTTCAAAATCCGGCCTGAACGACGCGATCTATCTTCGCGAAGAAATCGTCTCCGGCCTGTCGTCTTTTCGCTCCTTCGATCTGTATCAGACCGAATATTTTGGCGAGGAAAACGCCCCGCCACCGACCCTGGTCGACGGGCATGAACTCGGCAGCTATCTTCTGCGTTTCAGATATGATGATCGCTCCGGCAAGGTGGTTGTGCAATTTGAGGATCGCGCCAGCGGCCAGATTGTATTCAATGAAATTGTGGATCTCTCTTTCTGGAACGGAATTCTGCCGGCGGCCAGTCACATTGTGAGCCGTGTCCACTCTCACGCGACAGAACGGTTACGCAATCCAGCAAACACCTCGATTTTCGCGCGTTGGTGCCAGGTGGAGGCCCTGTTGTGGGATTTCACGCCTCATTCAGATGAAAAGGCGCTGCACCTGCTGAACGACATGCAAAGGTCGAACCGGCAGTTCTCCAGGACCTATGCGGGCAAAGCATCGATCATCATGAAGCAGGCTTTGCATTTTCCGCTCCATGACCGGTCAACGACAGAGAGCTTCAGCGAGTTGCTCGACACGGCTGAACACGCCATTGTCCTCGATCCCTGGCAGGCAGTGAACCAGCGGGTCTACGGTTGGGCGCTTATACTGTCCAATATGCCTGAAGAAGCAAGGCGCGCCTTCTATAACGCCGGGCGTCTGAGTTCGGCAGATCCGGCGAATCTCATGTCTGTCGCCGAGGGGCTCGCATTTTCGGGCGACGTTGAAGAAGCCAGGCTGACCGCCGACAAGGCATTCGACCTGTTCGCGTTCGTGCCGCGCGTGTTCTACGAATACCTGGCCAACATTTATTTTGCCGCGGAAGACTACGAAGGCGCCGTCCAACAGATTGAAAGAGGCACCGGCATCAGCGTAAAGGGATTGACGACGCGCGTGGCGGCTTTGGTGTGTTCCGGGCGCCGCGACGAGGCGATAAAGACACTTGAGCGATATAGCGAACACAGGCTCTCGCTCCTGAAAAGTTCGCCTGGAGAATTCCAGGACCCGGAAGACTGGCGCCGCCGTGTCAACTTCTTCCAAAACGAAAGAGTGAGGGCCAACTACGACAAGGGCGCGGAACTCGTGCAGAAATTCATATTCAAAGGGGAATACTCAGTTTAGCTGGTTCCGCGGAAACAGGTTCGACAGGTCCGTAAGATAGCCAGGATCATTTCTCGCAAGTTTTTCCGGGTTCAACCGAAACGGTATGGTGACCGCCTTTTGCGTGCCAGCCTCAGCGACGACTTTGAAATTCAGAAGTTCTGTCGTTTCCGGTGGAAGTCCGATTTTTTCCAGAAACAACTTGGGGTTTTCGCGAAACGATTTCTGGAGTGTTTCATCCGTAGCCACCGCGGCGATGAGTTTACCCAAGGCTTTCACATTACGTTTGTAGTGCGGAAATCTGGCCAATTTTCATCCTCCTGTTACAAAAAAAGCCGCCTGTAGTGTTCGTACAGACGGCTTTTTTCAGTTGCTCATTTTACTCGGGAAGATCCTCGTAAAAGCAGCTGCCCAAGGCCGCCAGGCCGAGCTCTTCGAAGTAAGCTTCATCGTCTGCTGCGAGGCGGGTCTTGTCGACGTCAGCCGGAATGACCTGGTGGACCAGGTCGGCGGTGTCGGCGAAGATCGTAACGTCAGCCTTGGCTCCGATTTCAGTCAAGACCGTTTCAGGGCTTTGAATGAACTGCTCACGTGCGCTAGCATCTTGAATGATGGCACCAACTTTCGCGCCAACTTCCATTTCTTTACGTGAGGTGACAGTAGCGTGCATAATCAAACTCCTGTAGTTAAAGTTGAAATTTGACTCGGTGGGTGATTGGATGGTCACGCGGTCAAATTGAGAGCAAGTAAAAGAGTGGAACAAATCCAAAATTTTTCAGATTTACTACTCGTTGTCTGCTTTCGACTAAAAATATAGAACGACTAAAAAAAGTTATTCAATAGAACAACATGATTTTTACATAATATGCAATTTATGGTAGAGTAAGCGTGTTGTGTTGTGCCTTGATGTGAATTCAAGGCAAGTCGGGTGAGGGTGTGTGGAGTTGTCGGGGCCTGTCACATCTGAGGTGCATCTGCCGGACCAGTGCTGGTCGGATCTACTGCGCGTCGGCCTCGCTTCGCGTGTCAGGAATGCGGCGGGTGGCGAACGTCTGGTCCTCGATCCAGACCTCGATCTGTTCTTGCCGCTATTAGCCCGCTTCGGGGTTCGGCTCGTGCCGATGGAAATTGATCGGGCCCCCGTAAAATTTTGCACCGGTACGATAAAGTTTCCTGTCGGAACCGGGCAAAGGGACGGTGGTGCGGCAACGACAATACCCGCCGGCGGCCAGGCGGATACATCTGCATATGCAGCTTTAAGTTGTTTGGGTGAACTGTCTGAGCGATTGAGTCTTTGTTCTCTCGGGGAGCAGGATTCCAGAGTTGAAATAGACTTAAAATTACAATCACAGATCGAGCTGGGCGATGTGCTTGGTTACAGTGTGCGTCAAATGACGGCGCTTGCAGGTCAGCTTGGCTTCGGGAGTGGACAGGCAGGCGCTGAAGGTGCCGGTTCGGGAGGCTTCTCTTCGAGGCCGGTAAACCTCAGACGTTTGGGTGACGGAGCGCTTTCTTCCTATCCGGGCGCAGGCGTTCTGTTTGGCGAGTTCGAGCTGATTACCGGTCGTCCGGGCGGCTTTGCGTCAACCGTCGGATGCGCGGTTTGGCGCGACCGCGAAGGGGCACGACAACGAGCGCTGTTGGAGCTTGTCGAGCGGGATGCAGTTGCTCAGGCGTGGTACAACCGCCTGGGGATAACTCGGATAGAAGATGCGCTGATAGAAGCTCTTTTGCCTCCGTCTCTGTCGGCGCACCTGAAAGAAAAGAGACGGTTTTGGGGCCTCTATTCGGTTGCAACCGACCTGCAGGTACATATCGTACTGTCCCTTTCTTGTGAACCCGACGGCCGAAGGACCGCCTTCGGGTCTGCTGCCGGCTGGGATCTCGCGTCGGCGAGCAAATCGGCTGTGACCGAGATGCTTCAATCGGAAAACGCGCTGGAACTCATGGAAAGGGCGTTTGTCGGCGAACGGCCAGAATCAGAAAAACCCAAAAGGCTTCCCCGGCATCTCGTCTACGCGAAAGAGACGTCAGTATTCGACGATTTCCTCTCGCCGGCTGTCGGCGCGGGCGTTCCGGCTGATAAGGAAACCGTCTACAGCTACAGCGATCTCCTCGACAGCTGTCTTTGCGCAGGAATCGATATCTGGGAATTCGATGCCACCCGGTCCGACCTGAATATACCATGCATCAAACTCGTTTCCGAGCATCTGTGCAGTTGGGAACCGCGTTTCGGGAAAGCCAGACTGTACCAGGGGGTGGTCGAACGCGGGCTTCGCAGTCAACCGGCAGCAGAGCAGGACTTTGAGACGCGCCCCTTTCCGTTTTGAGCCC
>JBCBUA010000336.1:0-5015 GCA_039818365.1 Pseudomonadota bacterium | reverse complement strand
CGACCTTTACAGCGCGGATTTCCGGGCCGGGCTGTCCGCCGGGCAGTGCATTCTTGCCGAGCATTATGTAAAGGCCAAACGCTTCATCGAGACCTACCGGCAGCAGACCAACGCACTCTTTGACCATGTCGACCTCATATTGACACCCGCCACGCCCGAGATCACACAGGCAGTCGGAACCGTAACGACGCAGCGCGATGGCGTTGCCGAGGCAATCGGCAACGCCATCACACGCTTCACGAGCTTCTTCAACATGACCGGGCACCCGGCGCTCACGATGCCGTGCGGCATGCACACCGAAGGCTTGCCCATCGGCCTGCAGCTGGTGGGGCGCTACTTTGAGGAACAGAGCCTCTTCCGGGCCGCCCGCGCCATTGAGCGCAGTGAAGCCTTTGCCATTCCCCTGCCGCCTGTTGACTGACGTGAAGTGCCTTGAGCCCTGCCTGATCACTCCGATGCGCTACGCCTTTGTGATGGAGTTGCCACCATCACAGAGCATCGCCGACCCGGTGACGAAGGAGCCCGCATCGCTCAGCAGGAAGAGGGCGGCCCGCGCGATCTCCTCCGGTTCGGCCATGCGCTTCAGGGCATGCAATCCGGCAACCTGCTCATGAAAGGCCGGATCGTCCCCTGCCATCTCGGTTTTGGTACCGCCCGGCAAAAGAGAATTGACACGGATGTTCTGCGGCCCGGCTTCAACAGCAAGAACCTGCGTCAATCCAGTAAGTCCCGCCTTGGAGGCGGCGTAGGCGGACATGCCCGGCAGGCCGATAGTGTGGCCGACAAAAGTCGATGTGAACACGATCGACCCGCCTCCCGACCCGGCCATGGCCGGGATCTGATGCTTCGCTGCCAGGAACGCACTGGTGAGATTGGTGGCCAGAACCCGGTTCCAGTTCTCAAGGCTCAGATCGGACACCGGCCCCATGTCGCCGAGCATTCCGGCATTGTTGAACGCTCCGTCCAGCCGGCCGAACGTTTCCATGGCCGCAGCGACCGATTTTTCGGCAAATTCGGGATCGGCGACATCGCCGGCAAACACGTTTATGCGGGATGCGGCCTCCGGCAAAGAGGCCCTGAGGTCCTCGAGCCGGTCCTTCCGCCGTGCCGCCAGAACAAGATTGGCCCCCTCGCCTGCAAACATACGGGCGGCGGCTGCGCCAATACCGCTGCTGGCACCTGTGATCAGGATCGTTTTTCCGCTTAGCACATGAAACTCCTCTTGGTTGTGAGGAGCCTTAAGTGACCCTGAAAGCCTCTCGGCGAAACCCGATTTGCGAGACCGCCCCCCGGATCAGCCGCCGTGATCCTTGTCCCGGTCGGCGATGTTGTCGAGATCCGTGTCGCACTCGTCGCCATCGTCGTCGAGGGCCAGGCTTGCATCCGCCAGGACGAGCTTGCGGTGCGCACGCCAGGAAAACGGGATCGCCAGCAGGTAGAGCACGGCAGCGCCCGCGACCATGCGGAAGGGATAACTGACCGTGAGCGCCACGATCAGGACGGCCACCACGATCAGGGGCAGAACGTAATCGCGCCGCACTCTCGTACCAAGCGTCTTGCCTGAAAAGGTCGGCAGCCGGCTGATCACCAGGAAGGCGATGCCAACCGTATAGGCGGCGACAAACGCGGCATCGGCAAACCAGTGCGGAAACAATCCGAGAAAGTCGAGATAGAGCGGCAACAGCACCGTCAATGCGCCGGCAGGTGCCGGAACGCCGGTGAAGAAACGCGACGTCCAGGCCGGTTTGTTCGGGTCATCCAGGGCAACGTTGAAGCGGGCCAGCCGCAAGGCCATCGAGATCGCAAAGATAAGGGCGGCAATCCAGCCGAGATTTCCGGCATCCTTGAGCAGCCACAGGTACAGCATCAGCGCCGGAACAACGCCGAAATTCACAAAATCGGAAAGCGAATCAAGCTCTGCGCCAAATCGGGAGGTGCCCTTCATCAGACGCGCCACGCGGCCATCCAGACCATCCAGGACAGCTGCAAGAATGACGGCGCCGACGGCAAATTCCCAGCGGCTGTCGAAAGCCATGCGAACTGCGGTCAGTCCGGAACAGAGCGCCAGCAGCGTCACCATGTTTGGCACGATGAGCCGCATCGGGACGCGCCGGAACCTTGGCGTCTGACGGCTCTTGCGGGCGCTGCTGTCCTTGTTCTCGGCCACCGTCTACCTCAACTCACGCGCGTCAGGGGCTGCGCCGGAGCCTGCGGCTGTGCAAGATCCGCAAGGATCGTCTCGCCGGCGATCATGGTCTGTCCCAACGCCACTTTCGGCTGTGTGCCGGCAGGAAAATAGACATCAAGACGCGAGCCGAAACGGATCAGACCAAAGCGGTCTCCGGCGGAGAGCGTTTCTCCCTCGCGAACGAAGCAAACGATCCGGCGCGCCACCAGCCCGGCGATCTGCACGACGCCGATCCGGGTTCCGTCCATATCGATGACGAGACCGTTGCGCTCATTGTCTTCGCTGGCCTTGTCGAGTTCGGCATTGAGGAACTTCCCGGCCCTGTAGGCCACGCGCTCGATCTTGCCGCCGACAGGGGCGCGGTTCACGTGGCAGTTGAACACGTTCATGAAGATCGAAACACGCATCAGCGGTTCGCTGCCGATTTCCAGTTCCTGTGGCGGCCTGACCAGGCCGACATGGCTCACGACACCGTCCGCCGGTGAAATCACCAGTCCTTCGCCGACCGGTGTGACCCGTTTCGGATCCCGGAAAAAGTAGCAGATCCAGCCGGTGATGAAGAGACCGATCCAGAAAAGCGGGTCGATGAACCAACCGACAACCAGCGTCGCGACAAGCGAAATGGCGATAAACGGCCAACCCTCCCGGTGGATCGGGACCATGGCTTTGGTGACGGTATCGACTAACGACATCAAGATCTTCCGAATTCAGGGTGAGGACACAGAAGGAAACCACGCGGCACGGTCACTGAGACCCGCTCCAGGCTGCGCCCTCCTTGCGCTTCAATACTCCCCGCTTCTAGAGGCTTTTTCGTGCGATGAGAACCTGCCCGCACTGATTTTCCTGCGGTTTTCCAAAAAGCGGCGCGGGAAAAACTGCTTACTCCGCCGCCTTTCGATAGTCCATTTCCCAATAGGCCGGCCGGCCGTATTTGGAGATCAGGAAATCAACCAGTTTCGTGACCTTGGGCGGGATGAATTTGGCCGGCGGATAAACCGCATAGATGTTCCCCGTCCGGGCCACCGGATAGTTCTCCATCACCGCAACGAGCCTGCCGTCCCGCAGGTCTTCCCAAACATGCGCAAGAGACTTCACCGTGAGACCAAGCCCGTATATGGCCGCGTCATAGGCAAAATCACCGCTGTCCCCGGAGATGACCGGGTCTTCGAGATGATAGGCGACCTCGCCTTCCGGCCCTTCAAAGTACCAGACAGGCATGGGGTCGAACCCGACGCAGTCATGATTGCGCAAGTCGTCCGGCGACCTCGGAATACCCTTGCGTTCCAGATATTCCGGGCTGGCACACAGAACGCGCGGATTGCCGCCGAGCTTGCGGGCTATCAGGCTTGAATCAGGCAGTGGCGCCCCCCGGATCGCCATGTCGTAGCCCTCCGCAACCAGATCGACGATCCGGTCCGTCATGTCGACTTCCAGCCGCACCTCCGGGTACATCTCCCTGAATTCAGGTAGATAAGGCAGGATGTGCTTGCGCCCGAAAAACACGTTGAGCGACATGCGCAGCATACCGCGCGGGGCGTCCTCTGCCGCGTCGATGAGCGCACGGGCGCGGTCCATTTCTCCAAGGGCATTGCTTGTGTGACGCAGAAACACCTGCCCTGCCTCTGTCAGGCCGGTGCGCCGCGTGGTTCTGGCAACGAGCTGGGAACCGAGTTCCTTTTCCAGATTGCTCAACCGGCTGCTGGCCGCAGACGGTGACAGACCGAATTCCCTGCCCGCGGCGGACAGGCTGCCGAGTTCGGCCACACGTTTGAAGAACTTCAGATCATCGAGTCGCATTATTCGAAACTTTCGAAAGATATCTTCCAGATTACCCCAATTCTTCGAAAGTCCGCAACATGAGATAAAGCCTCCACACACAAAAGGAGCCTGTCATGATCCACACCGGCAACATCTACGAAACACGTGCCCGCGCTGCCCGCAACAAGGAGCTGAGAGGTCTGGCAAGGGCTGTCGCGAACTTCCTGTTCGGTGGCGCTCCGAACCCTCAGGCCAGGAGAAAGACGCCCGCAAACGACATTGGCGTTGCGGAAGAAAATGCACGGACAACCGAGCGCGCTGCCTGACGCCAATAAAGTTCCGCTTCGTCAAGCAATCCGGCGACCCGGCGCACTTGGATTTTTTGAAATTGGACGCTTGTCTTGAGATGCGCCGCCTGCAACAAAGGCGGCATTCTCAGGGCGGGGTGAAAGTCCCCACCGGCGGTATGCAGGACACTGCGAGCCCGCGAGCGCCTTCCAAACGGAAGGGTCAAGCAGATCAGGTGAGATGCCTGGGCCGACGGTTACAGTCCGGATGAAAGGGAAACAGCGCGCGGATCGCCGTGATCCGGGCCGCTCGTGATCGCCTTGGGTGACGTGTCGCAAACAGGGAGATCACCAATGACACACACCCGCTACGCCTTTATCAAGGCCGGTTGGCATTCCGATATTGTCGATCGGGCACTCGAAGGCTTTCAACAGATCATTCCCGCCGAGGACATCGACGTGTTCGACGTTCCAGGTGCTTTCGAAATGCCGCTTGCGGCAAAGAGCCTAGCGAAAACCGGCAAGTATGCCGCCATCGCTGCGGCGGCGCTCGTCGTTGACGGTGGCATCTACAGACACGACTTCGTTGCGCAGGCCGTCGTCACAGGCCTGATGCAGGCAGGACTGGAAACAGACGTTCCGGTCCTCTCCGTCTCACTGACACCGCACCATTTCCAGGAAACGGACCATCACACGACCATCTACCGTGAGCATTTTGTGCTGAAGGGGCGCGAGGCGGCCAAGGCCGCGCTTCAGATCAGCACGTTCCGGCAACAGTTGAG
>JBCBUA010000335.1:0-5051 GCA_039818365.1 Pseudomonadota bacterium | reverse complement strand
CTTTCACATGCTTGAAGCGTATCCCGAAGTCCCCTGGAAGAGCCCATCAGATGTGTTTCCCACAGGAGCACACTGACATCCGTTTCGAGAGCCGCGAACAATGCCGAAAACACCCTTAACGACAACGATCTGGTGCACATTCATTTGCGCCTCTTTCGTTTTCCTCGGTTTCGCACTGCTGACCGCGGGGTGGGTCAACGGTCCCCGCGTGGACCCGCTGAGAGTGTTCGGCACCTACTCCGCAACGATTTTCAGCATGTTTTCCGCGATCTTTGCCTTTCTGGCGCTCAGCTCCCGGCTTGCGGAAACAGCCGGGAGACCTCTGACCCTCGCCACGAGTGGCGTGAGCCTGTCTCTCCTCCTGTTTGCGGCCGTTTTGCTGACCGTGACGGATCTGCAAACGGACACTGCCAGCATCCCGGCCGTTGCGAGCGCGCTTCTCATGATCCAGCGCGCCGCCGGCATCGCGCTGCTACCCGCCCGGGGTGACCGGAATGGTTTGAAGGAAGCGGCCGGATCCGTCGCGCTGGCAACAGGGGCCGGCTCTGTCTGGCTGGCCGTCGATCCGCCCGTCTTCCCCGCCGCTTTCGCAACAGCTCTTTGCTTGTCATGGCCCGGCCTTCTCGACGGCATCAACGCCTTCGCCGACAGGGTGTTCCACCGGGCGGCGTCGGCAGCCGGTGCCCGTAATCTGGCTCCGGGCGCTTTTTCGGCGATCGCACGTGCACGGCACATCCTTGTCGACAAGGCCGCCATCATGTCGGGACCTGACCTGATGGTCAGCAACGTTATGGCATTCAACAACGAACCCAGGACCCTGCTCGCCGTGGCGGCATCGGCCGAAGCCTGTGCCACCCATCCGGTTGCAAACGCTTTGCGACAACTTGCCGTGCAATGGCGCGTTCAACTCAGGACACCGGACAGATATGAACCGGAGCCCGGTCTTGGCGCTATCGCCCTTTTGGGCGGACAGACTGTTGTCCTTGGAAGCACCGATCTCCTGAAACGGCTACAGATCGACAGCTTTACCGCCGATGCGATCGCGCGCGCATTGGAAGCAGACGGCAAAACCGTGCTGCGTGTTGCTGTTGGAGGACGCGTCGTCGGTGTGCTGGGGCTTGAGGGAACGCTGCGCCAGGACGCCGGGGTTGCCGGCCGGGCCCTGCGCCGCGAAGGTCTTGAACAGTGGCTTCACACCAATGACAGCCTGAAAACGAGAGAAGCGCTCGCGGACATGCTCGGCATGATGACGCCGGAGAATGCCGTACCCGGAGAGACGGCGAAAGATGCGTCTGCACGCCTATTCGAACCCGGCAGATGCCTGGTCCTGTCCCTTTCGGGCGACAGACAAGCGCTCGAACTCTTTGCGATGACGCCATCCGCGCGCGAACGTGACGGCGAACTCCGACGCATTGCGGTCAGCGGCAGCGAGGATGTCGGTGCCTTTCCGGCGCTCAAGTTCCTGGCCAGCCGCCGCGATCTGCTCGCGCTGCGTGCGCGCCAGACCCTGATGATGCTCTGGGCCTTTTGCGGGCTGCTCGGCGCTGCCGGTCTCCTGTCGGTCCCTTTCGCGCCGCTGGTCTCTGGTGCCGCGCTCGCCATTCTTCTGGTTTATGCCCGGCTATCCGTCTCCGGTGCCTTTCCCGCCCGTCGCCGAGCCCAAGAATCTCAATAGGTGGAACCAGATTGCACCCGGACTGCCTTTACAGTTTCCAATGCCTGGTGTTTATCCTGCCCCAAGATTGAAATCTTTGAGGGATGAGGCGCCATGAGCGAGACAAAAACGCCGAAGCTGCGGTCAGCGGCCTGGTTCGACAATCCGGGAAACCCGGGCATGACGGCGCTTTACATCGAGCGCTATCTCAATTTCGGCATCACGCGTGAGGAACTGCAGTCCGGCAAGCCCATTATCGGCATTGCCCAGACCGGCTCGGACCTTTCACCCTGCAACCGGCATCACCTGGAGCTGGCAAAGCGCGTTCGCGAAGGTATTCGCGACGCCGGCGGCGTTGCCTTCGAGTTTCCCGTCCATCCGATCCAGGAGACCGGCAAGCGGCCAACGGCCTCGCTCGACCGGAACCTTGCCTATCTCGGACTTGTCGAGCTTCTTTACGGCTATCCGATCGATGGCGTTGTTCTCACGGTCGGCTGCGACAAGACCACGCCCGCCTGCCTGATGGCGGCCGCGACCGTCAACATTCCCGCCATTGCGCTCTCCGTCGGCCCGATGCTCAACGGCTGGTACAAGGGCGAACGCACCGGGTCGGGCACCATTGTCTGGAAGGCACGCCAGATGCTTGCAGCCGGTGAGATCGACTACGCCGGTTTCATGGACCTTGTCGCATCGGCAGCGCCCTCCGTCGGGTACTGCAACACGATGGGCACCGCGACAACAATGAACTCTCTCGCAGAGGCGCTCGGAATGCAGCTGCCCGGAGCCGCGGCCATCCCGGCACCCTACCGCGAGCGCGGCGCGATCTCCTTCGAAACGGGCAAGCGCATTGTGGACATGGTTCACGAAGACCTGAAACCTTCCGACATCATGACGCGGGAAGCCTTCGAAAATGCCGTTGTCATCAATTCAGCGATTGGCGGTTCCACCAACGCGCCGATCCACCTGAACGGGGTCGCGCGTCATGTCGGCGTCGAACTCGACAATGACGACTGGCAGAGCCTCGGGCACGATGTGCCGCTTCTGGTCAATCTGCAGCCGGCGGGCGAATATCTCGGCGAAGACTATTTTCATGCGGGCGGCGTGCCCGCCGTCGTTGCGGAACTTCTGCGCCACGGCAAGCTGCCGCACCCGGACGCGATCACTGCGAACGGCAAGACCATCGCCGAAAACTGCGAGGGGATCGTCACTGATCTGCCCGACGTGATCAAACCGTTCGACGCACCGATGATGGAGCGGGCCGGCTTCATCAATCTGAAGGGCAATCTTTTCAACAGCGCGATCATGAAGACCAGCGTGATATCGGCGGAATTCCGGGACCGGTACCTGTCCAACCCGGACGACCCGGAAGCCTTTGAAGGCCGGGCGATCGTGTTCGAAGGACCCGAAGACTATCACCACCGGCTCGACGACCCGGACCTGAACATCGACGAAAACTGCATGCTTTTCATCCGCGGTACCGGCCCGATCGGCTATCCCGGCGGCGCGGAAGTCGTCAACATGCAGCCGCCTGCGGCCCTCATCAAGCGCGGCGTTACCGCGCTGCCCTGTATCGGCGACGGGCGTCAGTCCGGAACATCCGGGTCTCCGTCCATCTTGAACGCATCGCCCGAAGCTGCCGCGATGGGCGGCCTGGCCCTCCTGAAAACCGATGACCGCGTGCGGATCGACCTCAAGAAAGGGACAGCGAACATCCTGATCCCGGACGCGGAGCTGGCGCAGCGCCGGAAGGATCTGGAAGCCGCGGGCGGGTTCAAGATTGCCGAAAGCCAGACCCCGTGGCAGGAGATCCAGCGCGGCATTGTCGGTCAGTTCGACCGGGGCATGGTGCTCGAACCGGCCGTCAAATATCAGGATGTTGCCCATAAGCGAGGGATGCCGAGGGACAATCACTGACCCGCTTGTTGCCGACCAGAGAAGCTGGCAATTTCTCTCTTGACGATTACGTAAAGGTCATGCTTCAAGGGAGTTGAAGCCCGGCACGGGCCAGACCAATTTGGGAGAAAATTCATGTCCTTGGAACAGCTCACGGAAGGTGTTCGCGGAAAAGTCGCAGCTGGCGGCATCGAGGAAAGCGTCAAATTCGACCTGGGTGGTGACGGTGTCATCTTTCTGCAGGGTTCGGATGTCAGCAACGACGACGCCGAGGCCGACTGCACGATCAAGATTTCGGCCGATGACCTGGCTGATCTGCTCTCGGGTGAACTCGACCCGACAAGCGCCTTCATGGGCGGCAAGATGCAGGTCGAAGGCGACATGAGCGTTGCCATGAAGCTCGGCAGCATCGTCTGAGACGCGTTGTCAGATGCAAGCGTTCAAGCCGGTCCTCTGGGCCGGCTTTTTCGTGCCGGCCTACCGCCGGCCTTGCGGGCTGAAGCCCGTTTGAATGAAGCTACCAGAGGTCCAGTTCACCCTTTTCCTTCAGGCGTTCAAACCAGTCTTCCGGGCTCATCGCGATCCTGGCGTGCTTGACCATGGCTTCGTTCATGTCGGCCATGCCCTCGGTGTCCGGCCACTTTTCCGGTTGCCAGATGCCCGACCTGAAGACCCATTTGGGGCAGTGCATGAAGGCGCTGCGCACGTCAACGACAAGCGCCAGCTTCGGTGCCTTGTCATTGACGGCCATGGTCTCGAGGAGATCGGGATCGCGAACGATCCGTGCTTCGCCGCGAATGCGGAGCGTCTCGCCCCTGCCGGGGACCATGAAGAGCAGGCTGATCCTTGGGTCCACCAGAATGTTCTGAAACGTGTCCACGCGCCTGTTTCCCGGCCTGTCGGGGATTGCGAGCAGCGTTTCACTCAGGATCTTCACGAAGCCTTGAGGGTCGCCTCTTGGCGACACATCCACATGCCCATCCGGGTTTGCGGTCGCCAGGAAACAAAAGGGGGCATGCTCAATGAAATTCCGGCAGATGGAATCGAGTGCCGGGATTTCCTTTGCGGCGATTTGCGGCAGCGGTTTGCCGGTGATGTCCTCAAGCTCATCCGCACGCGTCACGATATCGGAAAATCGGGAAAACGGATCGGTGTCGGTCGTCATCAAAGGCGCTCCCTGTTCTTTGAAAAACTAAAGAGCGTCGTCTTTGACCTGTCAACAAGCCGCCGGCACCACAAACGAAAGCGGCCGGAAAACTCCGGCCGCCTGCAGAATGTTCGTATCCTTCCTACCGGATGATGATTTCCGGCCCCATGAAGTAGTAGGGCAGGAAGGTCGAGAGCGCCGGGACATAGGTCACCAGGATCAAGAACAGCAACAGCACCAGGACGAACGGCGCTGCGGCCTTCACCACCTGCACGAGGCTCATGCCCGTGATACCCGAGGTCACGAAGAGATTCAGGCCGATCGGCGGGGTGATCATGCCGATTTCCATGTTCACGA
>JBCBUA010000334.1:0-5051 GCA_039818365.1 Pseudomonadota bacterium | reverse complement strand
CCTTTGAAAAACGGGGCCTCCGGCCCCGCCCTTCTTCATTTCGTTTTCTTGGAACTCAGTCGATGTCGTCGACTTCTACCGGGTCTCCGCCGAAGACGCGCTGAGCCAGCGCAGCCTCCATGAACTTATCGAGATCCCCGTCCAGAACATCACCTGGTGACGTGCTCTCCACGCCGGTCCGCAGGTCCTTCACCAGCTGGTAGGGCTGCAGGACGTAGGAACGGATCTGGTGGCCCCAGCCGATATCCGTTTTGGAAGCAGCTTCTGCATTTGCCGCTTCCTCGCGCTTCTTCAGTTCCGCTTCATAGAGCCGCGCCTTCAGCATGCCCCAGGCGGTCGCACGATTCTTGTGCTGCGAGCGTTCGGACTGGCACTGAACGACGATCCCGGTCGGCTGGTGCGTGATACGAACCGCCGAATCTGTCGTGTTGACGTGCTGTCCACCCGCGCCTGACGCACGATAGGTGTCGATGCGGCAGTCGCTTTCGTTGACGTCGATCTCGATCGAATCGTCGATCACCGGGTACACCCAGGCACTTGAAAAACTGGTGTGGCGGCGTGCATTGCTGTCATAGGGTGAAATGCGGACAAGGCGATGAACGCCCGACTCCGTTTTCAGCCAGCCATAGGCGTTTTCACCCTTGATCAGCAGCGTCGCGGACTTGATACCGGCTTCCTCGCCATCGCTATAGGCCGGAACTTCCACCTTGAATCCGTGTTTTTCCGCCCATCTCCGGTACATCCGCAGAAGCATGGACGCCCAATCCTGGCTTTCCGTGCCGCCGGCACCGGAATTGATCTCCAGATAGGCATCGTTGCCGTCGGCCTCGCCGGACAGCAGCGAATTGAGCTGCAGCTGGTTGACCTTGTCCTTCAACCCGCGAAGAGCGCCTTCAGCGTCCTCGACGACGTCCTTGTCATCTTCCATCTCGCCGAGTTCGATCAGCTCGATATTGTCCGCCAGGTCCTGCTCCAGGTCCTTGACGCCGGTTATGCCATCGTCAAGCTGCTGACGTTCGCGCATGAGTTTCTGCGCTTTTGCCGGGTCGTTCCAAAGGTCGGGATCCTCTGAAAGGGCGTTCAGTTCTTCCAGACGGACAAGAGCCTGATCCCAGTCAAAGATGCCTCCTCAGCAGGCTTATGGCCTGCTTGATTTCATCAACGATCGCTTC
The DNA here is from genome assembly GCA_039818365.1 of Pseudomonadota bacterium. Taxonomy (GTDB): domain Bacteria; phylum Pseudomonadota; class Alphaproteobacteria; order Rhizobiales; family Stappiaceae; genus Roseibium. The sequence continues at coordinate 3,879 of JBCBUA010000334.1, read as the reverse complement.
CATTTCGGCGCGCATCGGATACCTCGCTGTAGTGTGAGACGGCCCGGTTATCCTGAACAGGACCGGGCCGTGAATTGGAGCGGGACATTAGCCGCGCATATGAGCGGTGTAAACCGCCTTTGGGCCAGGAGCCACCGATCGCAACCCGGTTCGGGTCAGCCCGGTGTCAGTAGAGGCCGCCGGTGCCCACGGTCACCGCTTGCTGTGCCTCCGGCGAGACCGCTGTCGGGACGCCGAGCTGGCTCTGGAAATCAATGACCGCGTAGCTGTCATTCGGGGTCATCCCGGGCTTGAAAGCCTCCAGGATCGCACCGGGTGATCCCGGAGACGCCCGTCCGCCGGTCCGGCGGTTGATGGCGATCAGCTGCAGGCCCCGCGGAACCCGGAACTCCACCGGCGGCTTGTCGGCCAGTGCCTTCTTCACGAAGTCGGTGAAGATCGGAGCGGCCACCTGGCCGCCTGTCGCGCCGCGTCCCATGGGCTTGGGATTGTCGAAGCCGACGAAAACCCCAACTGCGAGATCCGGCGTGAAGCCCATGAACCAGGCATCCTTTTCGTCGTTGGTAGTGCCGGTCTTGCCGGCAACGGGCCGTTCGACCGCGCGCACCGAGGTCGCGGTGCCGCGCTGAACAACGCCTTCCATCATGGATGTGATCTGGTAGGCGGTCATGGGATCGAGAACCTGCTCCCTGTCGTCGATCAGGATCGGTTCCTGCTGGCCTTCCCAGGCGTTCTGGGTGCAGCCGTCGCAGATGCGGCTGTCATGCTTGTAGATCGTGCGGCCATACCGGTCTTGTATCCGGTCGATCAGCGTCGGACGGACCTTCCGTCCGCCATTCGCGATCGTGGCATAGGCAGTCGTCATTCTGAGGACCGTTGTTTCCCCGGCACCCAGCGACATGGACAGAACCGGCAGCATGTTGTCGTAAATGCCGAACCGCTTGGAATATTCCGCAACCAGGGGCATGCCCATGTCCTGAGCAAGACGCACGGTCATAACGTTTCTGGACAGCTCGATACCCGTGCGCAGTGTGGATGGCCCGTAAAACTTGCCGCCATAGTTCTGCGGCCGCCACGTGCCAAGGCCGGGGCCCTGGCTGATTTCGAGCGGCGCATCCATGATCACCGAGGACGGCGTGTACCCGTTGTCCAGTGCCGCCGCATAAAGGAACGGTTTGAAGGACGAGCCCGGCTGACGGTAGGCCTGCGTCGCGCGGTTGAATTCGCTCTGGGCGAAACTGAAACCGCCGACAAGCGCAAGCACGCGTCCCGTATAGGGGTCCATGGCGACAAGAGCTCCGGACACTTTCGGGATCTGCCGCAATTCGTAGGTTCCGGGCGCAACCTGGCTTTCCTGGACATAGACCACGTCACCGGGCGCAAGCACATCGGAGACAGAGCCCGGTGCGCGCCCATTGACACGGGCCCATTTCATTGTCTCCAGGAACAGCGGACCGCTCTTGCGGTCTTCCGAAAGCTTGCCGCTGACGAGTTTGTCCGGCTGAACACCGACGGTTGCCTGGTCGCTGCCACTCTCAAGAACGACTGCGAGCGTCCATTCGGGAATGTCGCTGAGCCCTTCGATCTTGCCAAGGTCGACACCCCAGTCAGCGCCAAGCGCGATCCGGTCGATCGGTCCGTTCCAGCTGCCGCGCTTGCGGTCGAAATCGATGAGCCCGTCCATCAATGACTTGCGGGCCATTGTCTGCAATTCGGGATCAAGGGTGGAGCGAACGGACAGTCCGCCTTCGTAGAGACGCTCGGTTCCGAAAATCTCGGCGACTTCCCTGCGCACTTCCTCGGTGAAATACTCTGCGGCAAAGAGGCGGGACCCCGATTTGCGCGGTTTCACGTCGATAGGTTTCTTTTTCGCAGCCTCGCCTTCTTCAAAGCTGACATAGCCGTCGGCAACCATGCGGTCGAGAACATAGTTACGGCGCGCGATTGCGCGGTCGGTATGCCTGAACGGATGGTAGTTATTGGGTGCCTTCAGGAGCGCAGCCATATAGGCGACTTCATCCAGTTCCAGTTCGTGCACGGACTTGTCGTAGTAAATCAGGGCGGCAGCGGCAATGCCGTAAGCCCCCAGGCCGAAGAAGTTCTCGTTTAGATAAAGCTCGAGAATCTCATCCTTCGTGTAGGCCTGCTCGATGCGCAGTGAAAGAATGGCTTCCTTGATTTTCCGCACGATCGACAGATCGTTTGTCAGCAGGAAGTTCTTGGCGACCTGCTGCGTGATCGTCGAGGCGCCCTCCGGACGGCGTCCGGAACCGTAATTCTGCACGAAGCGGACCGCCGCACGGGCAATGCCCTCAGGGTCCACACCAATATGGGAGTAGAAATTCTTGTCTTCCGCGGAGATGAATGCCTGTTTCACGCGATCCGGCATCGCCTGGATCGGCAGGAACATGCGCCGCTCGGTTGCATATTCGGCCATGAGGCTTCCGTCAGCCGCATGCACGCGCGTCATGACGGGCGGCTCGTAGTTCTTCAGGGCGGTGTAATCCGGCAGATCTTCATCGAGATGCTGCAGATACATCCAGACACCCGCGGCGACCAAAAGAGCCAGCGCTGCGCCAATGCCGAACAGGTAGCCAAAAAATTTAACCAAGAATTTCATACTGCGGGCTCGTCTTTCCCCGTCATTGCTGCTTGTCGCTTTTTAGCACGGAAACCCTAACACGGCACTCTCGCGCACCAATTGTCACAATTACCTGACTGATACCTCTTGCACCAATATGGCGATGCTGAGGCAATTTCCATACAAGACGCTCAATTTGCGTGACAATTCACCGTCGCTACTGCGAAACCGTTCCTTTTTGCCGGGCGAGCCTCGGCCTGAAAAAGCCATGTATCGCGTCACTCATGGCGTTTGCCATGCGCTCCCGCCACTCCTCCGTATTCAAAAGCTTTTCGTCGTGCTCGTTGGACAGATACCCCAGCTCGACCAGAACGGATGGGACATCATGCGCCTTGAGGACCCGGAAACCCGCGGAACGATGCGGATTCTTGATCAGCCGAACGGCACTCTTGAGCTCGGTCACAAGCGTTTTGGCAAAGTAGTTTGAAAAAGACCTGGTTTCCCGTTTTGCAAGATCGAGCAGGATGTCGGTGACGTCGGTCGGTTCTTCGTCAAGTTCGACACCGGCAATGACGTCGGACATGTTTTCAACTTCGGCCAACTCCGCCGAAAGCTGATCCGATGCCCTGTCGGACAGCGTGTAAACGGTCGCCCCGCGCGCAAACTTCCTGCCACGCCGGACCGAATCGGCATGAATCGAAATAAAGAGATCGGCTTCGAGTTCGTGACCGATCTCAACACGCCTGGACAGGGAAACAAAGGTGTCGTCCTCGCGCGTCAGGTGCACATGGTACAGTCCGCTTGTCTCAAGTTTTTCCTTCAGCAGATTCGCAAAATTCAGAACGATCGCCTTTTCGAGCGTGCCTCCAACGCCCGTCGCACCATTGTCGATGCCGCCGTGGCCGGGATCCAGAACGATCAGCGGTTTGTCACCGCGCTTGGCACCGCCGCCAAGGCGATCGGTTTTTGGTGCTGTCTTGGCGGCCTTGGTTTTTTCGGCCTTGCGCGTGCTGAGCACAAAGGTGTCGAAATCTTCCGGCGTGGACTTCACCAGGTCGATGACCAGTCGCGCCGGCTGATCATCGACAGCCGGCAGGAAAAAGGTCTTGTCGACACTGACGGGTCCGCTCAGATCCATGACAATGCGGGACTTGCCGGGTGCGAAGAGCCCGAATCGCCATGTCTCGACCATGCCGCGACCGTTTGTCCCGGCACTGTCCGGCAACTGGAAGTCGACTTCCGGCAGGTCGACGATCAATCGGAACGGCCGTGCCAGTCCCGAGATTTCCGGTTTGACC
>JBCBUA010000333.1:0-5125 GCA_039818365.1 Pseudomonadota bacterium | reverse complement strand
ATAATTGGTGACAGCGTCACCCGAGGTCTTCAGGTATTCGGGCTCGATCTTCAGCGTGTTGAGCTGGGGCCGCGGGTCGGCCAGGAACTGGATCGAACAGTCGAACTGCGCACCGAGCCACTTGTGCGGATTGAAGACGATGCTGTCGTATCCATCCACGCCTTGCCAGAAGTCAGCGCGCAGCTCCGGGCAGATCATGGCCGCTCCGGCCCAGGCCGCATCGAGATGGGTGTAAAGATCGTATTCGCGTGCAACATCAAGAACAGGTCCGAGCGTATCCGATGCGCCGACCCCGGTCCCGCCCGTGATCGCGATGATACCCGCCGGGGTGTGACCGGCGGTGAGATCATCGGCGATGGCTTTGCGCAATGCATCCACGTCCAGCGCAAAGCGCGGGCCGGTTGTGGGCAATTTGACCAGGTTTTCCTGGCCGATGCCGGCGACCCAGCAGGCCCGGTCAATGGAGCTGTGCACCTGGTCGGAGCAGTAGATGCGCAGGTTCCCCTTCGCCGATAGCCCATCCCTGTTGCCGGTATAGCCCGTCGCGCGCTCCCGCATCGTCAGAACCGCGGAGAGCGTCGCGGAGGAAGCGCTGTCCTGGATGACGCCGGTATAACCGTCCGGCAGCCCGAGGGCCTGGCGCAGCCAGTCCACCATGACGCCTTCCATTTCCGTTGCTGCGGGCGATGTCTGCCAAAGCATGCACTGGGCGGCAATCGTCGTCACCAGCATCTCCGCAAGCATGGAGGGAGGGGCCGCATTTGCCGCGAAATAGGCGAAAAAGCGCGGATGCTGCCAGTGCGTGATGCCAGGCATGACGATCCGCTCGAAATCGGACAGAACGTCTTCCATTGCCTCGGCGGTCTCCGGTGGCGCCGCGGGAAGCTGCGCTGCCACTTCGCCCGGGGATGTTTGCGCGCGCACGGGGCGGTCCGGCAGGGTCTTGTGATAGTCCGCTGCCCAGTCCGAGATATGTTTGCCCCAGTGAGCGAACGCGTCCCAGTCCATGAATTCCTCCTCGTCGACCAGTGAATCGATCGGGCGATTATGCCCCGAAATCAGGGCGCGACAATCGGCTGGGCGGCAAGACTGGGCGCCTGGATCTCGGCCCCTTCGAACAGGGAGCCTTCCTCGAACCAGCTTTTTGGTGCCGGTGCGCCCCAAAGCGTCTGGCGTTGCGGGTCCTTCAGGTCCCATTTGATCGGTTCAAGGTCCGGATCGACGGTCTGGTAGTCAGAGCAGTAGATTTCGGTCCTGTGTCCGTCCGGGTCGCGGATGTAGAGAAAGAACGCGTTCGAGATACCGTGCCGTCCCGGGCCACGCTCGATATTGTCGACCCAGCCGGTGGTCGACATGAGGTCCAGAAGATCGATGATGTTCAGCGGTGTCGGTACCCAGAAGGCAGTGTGGTGCAGGCGCGGTCCCCTGCCGTTGGTAAAGGCGATGTCGTGCACGCCACCCTTGCGGTGCGTCCACGCTGCCCAGAGCCGTCCGGTTTCCTCGTCTTCCGTGTACTCCGTCACCCGGAAGCCGAGTTCGTTGTAAAAGGCGACGGACTCGTCGACATTCGGCGAAAAGCAGTTGAAGTGATCGATGCGCAGCGGCTTCACGCCGCGATAAAGTGCATATTGCTGATGGATCGGGGGCAGGCGGTCCATTCTGGAATAGAACTCAAGCGGGACGCCATGCGGATCGTGGGTCCTGAATGTCCGGGACTGGTAGGGCCGTTCCACCCAGTCGACGGGCAGGCCCTTGCCTTGAAAGAAATGCGCCGCCTTGTCGAGGCTGTCCTCATCGAAGACCTTGAAGCCGAGGTCGCGGGCACAGGCTTCGGAAGACTTTCGCAGAACGATGCAGTGGTGGCCGCGTTCCTCCATCGCACGAAGATAAATGGCATCGGCGCTTTCGTCGGTGACCTGCAGTCCAAGCGTGTCGACATAAAAAGCCCGGCTCCTGGAAAGATCCGTGACCGCCAGCTCCACGTGGCTGAGGCGCACGATGTTGAAAGGCGGATAGAGGTTCGGGGCTGGGATCGGCATGTTCCTGTCCTGTCGGGTATCGGTTGGTGGTGCACAGGGTTTGCTGGTTTGGGCGGTAATGCCTCAAGCGCCAAGACGCGGGATCTTGTGATGGCCTGTGGCAAAGGCGACGTTCTTCTGTTCCATGTAGAACTCGAATGACCAGTCCCCGCCATCCCGGCCGATGCCGCTTGCCTTGACGCCGCCGAACGGCGTTGGCAGGTGACGGACATTTTCCGAGTTCACCCAGATCATGCCCGCTTCCAGGGCGTCGGTGAAGCGGAGCGCGCGTGTCAGGTCATTTGTCCAGACATAGCCCGTCAGGCCGTATTGAACGTCATTGGCAAGGCTGAGCGCATCGTCCTCGTCCCTGAAACGGATGCTGGTAAGCACCGGCCCGAAGATTTCCTGCTGGGAGATGTCCATCGCGTTGTTCGCGTGCGTGAACAAGGTCGGCCGGACGAAATAGCCCGTCTCGCCGACCCGTGATCCGCCGGCCGCAACGGTTGCCCCGTTCTCGCGCGCGACATTGAAGTAACCGGTGACCTTGTCGAAATGAGTCTTGTGGATCAGCGGACCGACTTCCGTTTCAGGGTCCAGCGGATGACCGACCCGGATCGCATTGACCCGTTCGATCAGTCTGGCTTCGAACGTGTCGGCGATGTTCTCCTGAACCAGGAGCCGGGACGACGACGTGCAGCGCTCGCCATTGAGGGAATAGATCATGAAAATCACCGCATCGAGCGCGCGCTCCAGATCGGCATCGTCGAAGACGACGACGGGGTTCTTGCCGCCGAGTTCGAAGTGAACGCGCTTCAGGGTGTCCGCACCCTGTTTCATGATCATCGACCCGGTCCGGCTCTCGCCGACAAAGGCGATCGCCTTTATGTCCGGGTGTTCAGTCAGGGCCTTTCCGGCATCTTCACCGAACCCGTTGACGAGGTTCCACACGCCGTTGGGCAAGCCGGCCTCTTCCGCGATTTCCATCAGAATGCGCGCGGTTAGCGGCGAGAATTCCGCCGGTTTGTGCACCACCGTGCACCCTGCGGCAAGCGCGGGCGCGATTTTCCAGGTCGACAGCATGAACGGCGTATTCCAGGGGGTGATCACCCCGACCGGCCCAATGGGGACACGTGTCGTGACATTCATGAGGGTCGGTGAGGGCAGGGACTGTCCATCGCGCGCAGCCGTGGCCTTGTCTGCGAAGAAACGGAAGTTTTCCGCGCCGCGCAGGGCGGCTTTCGACATGAAACGCAGGGCCTGGCCGGTATCCCAGCATTCGCAGAGCGCGATTTCTTCCGCCCGTTCGACAATCTTGTCGGCGATCCTGTGAAGGATCTTCTTGCGTTCACCAGCCGGCATGTCCCGCCAGGCGGGGAAGGCGGCCTTGGCCGCCCTGGCGGCGGCATCGATATCGGCGGCTCCGCCCCTGGCAACGCTGCAGATCAGGCTTTCATCAACGGGTGAACGGGTCTCGAAAGTCGCGCCGGTATGGGCCGGGCTCGCGTTGCCGTTGATCTGGTTGAGGATCCCTGTCTCCTTGAAGCGGGCAAGGTATCCACCCAGCTTGTCGATATTCTTCTGCAACTCAGACATGGCTCATTTGGTTCCCATATGCGCGCGAATGGTGCCCGTCTTCGGCGACAGGTCCGGATCGATGTCGCGCATCTCCAGGGAGAGCGCGAGAGAGCTTGTGTCCAATACCGGTTTCAGAAAGGCCTTTGCGGCTTCGAACAGACGCTTTGTTGCATCCTCTTTGACGTCCTGTGTCCTCCCGGCACGCAGACGGACCGAAATGTCGACAAAGGCATGTTTCGGGTCGCCGTCGGCGATGCTGAAATGATCGGCCTTAAAAGCGCGGACACGGATACCCGGCGTCGGGTAGGCCTCGATGCCGGCCGCCTCGGACCGCAGGATCTCGCACAGACGCTGTATGTCCGTTCTGGCCTCCAGATTGGCGGAATATTCGATGGTGATGTGCGGCATCGGATTTCCTTAACAAGATAATATTTGCGATGTTAAATATATAAGGTCGATAATGTCAAACTTTTTGTGTCTATTAAGGCCAAGAATCGTTATGAGCCGGACATGACCGACGACATGGACAAAATGGGCGGCCACGCGCTGCCGTCGACGAAACGCTCCGTTCCCATTGCGCTCATCCGCGCGCGCGAGAAGGTCATGGGTCCCATTCGCGAGATGCTGTCCGATTCAGGCATCACCGAACAGCAATGGCGCATCCTGCGCGTTCTGGAGGAGTACGGTCCGCAAGACGCCTCTTCATTGGCGGAACGTGCCTGCCTGCTGCTTCCGAGTCAGACGCGGATCGTGCAGACCTTGCTGGAAAAAGGTCTCGTTACCCGGCAGGCGGATGAAAAGGACAGGCGCAAACAGACCGTCGCAATCACCGAGGCGGGACGGAAGATCATCCTCGACAAGCTGGACGAGGCGCAGGCGATTGCCGCCCGGATCGAGGACGTCATCGGCAAGAAACGCCTGTCCGAGCTGCTGGATATCCTGGACGACTTCCAGAAGCTGTAGTCCCGCTCAGCCAGCCGCGGCCAGTCCCTTGTCGAGCGCCGTCAGGATCGTCTCCACATGCGCTTCGCTCAGAACGAGGGGAGGCGACAGGATGATGTTGTTGCCTGAGACACGGATCATGGCGCCGTTGTCGTATGCGGTCTTGTGCACCTTGCCGATCGTGGCCTTGTCGACCGGGGCCTTGGTTGCCCGGTCGGAAACGAGTTCAAGCGCGCACATCAGCCCATGCCCCCCGCGCACGTCGCCGATCAATTCGTGTTTCATGAACAGCTTTCGGAGACCTTCAAAGAGCTGCTTGCCGCGCGCGGCGGCATTGTCCTTCACATTGAGCCGTTCGGTTTCCTTCAGGCAGGCAATCGCTGCGGCCGCACCGACCGGGTGGCCGGAATAGGTGTAGCCGGACCCGATCGCGCCCTTGCCGGAGGCATCGTTTTCGAACGCCTCCGCCACGCTGTCCGAAACCATGACGGCACCGAACGGGAAATAGCCGTTGGTGATCGCCTTGGCCATGGTAATGATGTCGGGGATCACGCCAAACTTGTCGGAGGCAAAGTTGGTGCCCATCC
>JBCBUA010000332.1:0-5142 GCA_039818365.1 Pseudomonadota bacterium | reverse complement strand
GGACGTGCCTGGGTCACCGGGGCCGCATGAAATGCAGAAAGGACCGGGCCGCAGTGTCCGGTTCTTTTTCTGTGCGCGGCATAACGGCCGTGACCTGCATGTCGAAGACAGCAATCATCTCCACCTGTCCGTCGATCAGCGTTATCTCCTGCCGGGTCGGACTGATGCTGAGCGTCCCGACAAGCTCGACGGGTTCGTAGATGGAATCGGCAACCCAATCCGTCTCAAGCGAGTAGCGGATCATCTGGTTGGGGTCCGGGGCGGGCATATGGGAACACATGCCGCGTTCGGGAACGAGATAGCCGCTGGTGGAGCCTGTTGTCCCCTGATCGAGAACGGGGATGACATAGCCGGGGATCGAGATGCTGCGGCCGTCAAGGTCCGGGTTGCCCGACATCACGGCCTGCGCGCGCTTGCGTCCGATTTCCTGCCGGCGCGACAAGAGCCCGTCGGTGTCGACACCGGATGCGGCCAGCTTCGCCTCTTCGCGATCGAGCCGGTCCCCGATATCTCCCCGCACGTCAGTCTGAAGACCAGGATCTGCAAGCAGTTTGCGCAGCCGCAGGACGGTGCCGAGCGATCTGAGTTCGGCGAGGCCGAGCGCGGCAAAGGGATCTTCGAAATCTGCTGCAACCGGATCGATCAGATCCTGCCAGTTCACCTGTTTCACCGCCCATGCCGGTTGCACGAGGCCAACAAGAAGGATCAGGCAAAGGACAGCTCGCATTCCGAGGATCCGTGTGTTCTTTTCAGGTCGATTGCCTGATAGATAGCAGATTCCCACCGGCAACGCATATGACATCAGCGCTGGAGCAGTGCCATGACCTTTCTCGCAGACGGTTTCAGACAGGTGGACAATGCCGCCAACCTGGAAAAGCTGGCAACCTGCCTGTCATTGATGGAGCGCTTGCCGGATTTCCAGACCTACAAGAAAACCTCCTATGACGCGCTGGTCCTTGGCCCGGACAGCAAGGTCGCCGACCTCGCCTGCGGTCTCGGCTTCGACCTGCCCCGGCTGAAGCAACTGGTGCCGGGCGGCAGCGTGACAGGCTTTGATCTGAGCGAAAGCTTCGTTAAAGCCGCACAGAACCACGTCGTCGACGTGCTCGGGACCGCCGATCCATCGATCACCGTCAGGCAAGGAGACATCCACGCGCTCGACTGCGAACCGGATCTTTTCGACGCGGCTCGGATCGACCGGTCCCTCCAGCACATCCCCGACCCTGCGACGGCGATTGGCGAGATGGCACGGATCGTTCGGCCCGGCGGCATCGTCTGCGCGGCGGAGCCGGACTGGAGCAGCTTCGTCGTCGGATCGGATCTTGCCGGAATATCACGGCATGCCGAAGACGCCTTCAGGAACGGCTTTCTCAATCCGATGATCGGCCGGGAACTGATAGACCACTTGGGCGGTCATCTCTCCATCACCCACCACAGCGTTCATCCCATCCTGCTGAAAAGGCTTGCCGACGCCGAGATCATCTTCGATCTGAGCGTCACCCTCCAGCGCTGTGTTTCTGAGAAGAGGATCCCCGCAGCGGAAGCGGAGACCTTTTACGCGGACCTTGAGGAGCGCGACAGAAGCCATCGTTTTTTTGCACTTTTGAACATACACGTGGTCGCCGGACGCAAACGATAGATCGGTCTTTACGGCGCAGCATTCAGGTCAGGCGCATCGGCACAATTGGCATTGAACCAGGCCGCCCCATCGTCCCTGGCATAGGGAATGAAACCAGATTCGTGATAGCTCCACTGCCACTTATCGCCGCTTGCGGATACTAGCAGGAAATGGGACCTGCTTTCGCGTTTCGGTGCGGTCAGAAACGTGAACGCGTCCCAGCTTTTCGCGGCCTTTCTCGTGTCGGAGTTCCAAAGGCAGAACGGGGTGTTACCCACGGTGTCCTTGACGGCAGCCTGAACGGTCGATGGATACCAGAACCAGCTGCAGGACGTCAGCAGCAACAGCGCCAGACCACATCCGAGACACGCCTGACGCAGGCCATCTGCCTCGGTCGGCTTTCGCCAGTTCAATGCCCACCACGCCCAGACCAGCAAGGCCCCGGGCACCGCCAGAACAAGATGCATCAGCAATGGATAGGATGCGCTTTGCATCGACCAGGACAGGGCGACGAAAACCAGGAACGTCAGGGCGGCGGATATGAACAGGCCCGCAGCCAGCTCTGCCGCGCCCGGCAGCTCTTTCGTACCGCCCGGACAAGGTCCGTCTTCGCCACAGAGCAGATGGAGGCCGCTCAGACCGCCTCGAACCAGGCTGCTGCCCGCGAAGCCGACTATGAAGACGACGGCTCCCAGTCCGGCAAAAAGCCTTGCGTCGGAGCTGGCCGGATGCAACTGCCCGAAAATCAAAAACCCGCAGACCGCGCAGGCGCAGAGCTTGAGCGCCGACCTCCAGCCCAGGAAATGAAGCGGCGTGACAACCAGGGAACTGATTGTCAGAAAAAACAGCAAGAAACCCAAAACCTTCCCCCTTGGCACTTGCAAGAGCAGTTGAACACTCACCCCGTGAAGCATCACGCGGTCGTGTGCACGCGCCGTGCAGGTTTCCGGCATCTGCGGAGGAAAAGATCCTGGCTGGTCGCCAAAAGGCCGTCTTCACCTGATTTTCAATGCCCGGCCGGACGTATCTGGTGGCAAAAACCTTGACCCGCCCGCCCCCTTGCCCCTATTTCCCGGGAACACCTGATCAGGAGCATCGGCATTATGGAATTGGAACACGCCCCGAACGATCCGACCCGAAAGGAGCTGTCGCCGCTCCTGAAGCTGGCGCTTGAACTGGGTCCGCTTGGCGTGTTTTTCCTGTTCAACTCGCGCGGCGCGCAGATCGCCGAGGCATTTCCGGTGCTTCAGATTATCGGCGAGCCGATTTTCCTGGCAACCGCGGCCTTCATGGTTGCCATCACGATCTCGCTCACCGTGTCGCTGTGGCTGACGCGCCGCCTGCCGATCATGCCGCTGGTTTCAGGCGTCGTCGTCCTGGTCTTCGGTGCCCTGACGCTCTGGCTGCATGACGAACTCTTCATCAAGCTGAAGCCGACCATCGTGAACTGCCTGTTCGGCTCCGTCCTGCTCGGTGGTCTTTTTTTCGGTAAGGCGCTTCTCGGCTACGTCTTCGACAGCGCCTTCAGGCTGACGGACGAAGGCTGGCGCAAACTGACCTTTCGCTGGGGCATCTTCTTTTTCGTTCTTGCTGCCATCAACGAGATCGTCTGGCGCAGTTTCTCGACGGATTTCTGGGTCAGCTTCAAGGTGTTCGGCATCATGCCGATCACCCTCGTGTTCACATTGACCCAGTTGCCGCTGATCCAGAAATACGCGATTACGGACGAAGCCAAGGACGCCTGAGGTTCATGCCGGGCGTCACAGGTGCCCGTCGCCATGTCCGAAGGACACGTCGCGGCGCGCCCCGGTGATTGAAATCGAAAAGCCCGCGATCACGTCGATCAGCGAAATCGCCATCAGAATGAAGAACAGCGACGTGGCCGCCTGCGGCAACACGAGAAACTCCACCAGGTAGGCGACAAAGACCAGCACGGAAAACATGTGGTCGAGCAGCGCCGTCGTCCCGATCCGTGTCGCCTTCAGGATTTCGATGAACAGAAAGAACAGGCCGAGGGTGATCAGGACATCGCTCGCCAGCAATTCGAATGTCGCGCCTGAAACCATCGCGATCGAAACCATCGGCTCCGACCAGAACAGCGGATTGTCTGCGCCGGCCGTAAAGGCAAGGGCATTGTAGATCAGCAGGGAAAAGAGCGTGAAGGGAATTGCGGAAAAAAGGCGCATGGCGCGGCTCCCGGTGAGTGCGGACGCAGGTGAGGCGAGTGCGGCGACCTGACACGATCAAAAGAGCGATTTCAAGACGCGATTTAGAGGCACGATCATGAGGCAAACGAAAAAGGCCGGCCTGTCGAAACAAGGCCAGCCTCAATCTGGTTTGCCAAGCGGCGATCCGCCCTGATGAAGAACTTATGCGTCTTCTTTCGGGGAAAGGATCTGACGGCCCCGGTACATGCCGGTCTTCAGGTCAACGTGATGCGGGCGACGCAGTTCGCCTGAATCCTTGTCCTCGACGTAAGTCGGCTGCTTAAGGGCGTCCGTAGAACGGCGAAAACCGCGCTTCATACGCGAGGTTTTTCTCTTTGGAACTGCCATTTTGTTTTTCTCCGTGGTCCATAACCGCGCGGCCCGGACCGGGTCAGCCCGGGGCGTGGCGGCACGCAGCGTGTTGGAATGCGCGGCGTTATACAGGCAACGCCCGGGTTTTGCCACCCCAAACTCGAAAATTTCTTGCTCAATTTGGGGCGTAACCGTTTGACCTGCCTTGTATCACGGTTAATTGGCCAGAACACAGCCGAAAATCGGACCCGAAGACCGGACGCGGGCAAGATTGGTCGCTGCCAGGCGGCGGTGCCCGGCGGAAGGATTGGCGGGGTTGCGGCCGATCGGATTGGGCAGCGCCGTTGCCAGACGCGCCGCCTCCGTTCGCGTCAGATCCGCCGCCGGCTTGCCGAACCAGGCCTGCGCAGCAGCCTCCGCCCCGAAGATGCCTTCGCCCCACTCCGCGATGTTGAGATAGATTTCCAGCACCCGCTTCTTGGTGAGGATCGCGTCCAGCATCAGCGCAAGCGGCAGCTCGAGAGCTTTCCTCACGTAGGATCGCTCGCCCCACAAAAACAGGTTCTTTGCTGTCTGCATCGTGATCGTGCTGGCGCCCCGGGGGCGCTCACCCTCGCTGAGCGCTTCGACCTGGTCCTGAAGCGCTTCCCATTCGACACCGTCATTCGTGCAAAAACCGCTGTCTTCGGATGTGACCACCGACTTGATCAGGTTGGGCGAAATCTCCTCGATCGGAACCCACTGCCGGTCGACCCAGAGAAACTGGACATATCGGGCAAGCATCAGGGTGCTGACCGGAGGCACGACGGAATAGATGATCGTAAGAACGGGCGGCAACAGGATCAGCACCAGCAGCAACTGCAAAAGCCGCCGCCTGACCCTTTGCCAGATAGCGTCGATGACATTCCATGCTGGAGAGCAGCGGGTGTTCCTGGTGCGTGTTATGGCTCACCAGAAGCGGCCTGCACCGTATCCTTCTACAATCATGCAGCGAACCTAGATGAG
>JBCBUA010000331.1:0-5145 GCA_039818365.1 Pseudomonadota bacterium | reverse complement strand
GGTCGGCCTGAAAGGCCGGGTGAGGGGAAAGGTGGCGGCGTGTCTCTGAAAGATCTGGCACCTCACCCTGGCCCTCTCCTATCAGGAGAGGGAAAAGTCAGCCAAAGCTGCAGCGGCGCAAACATGGTTGCGTCTGGACGGGCTTCCAGCTTTCCTGAAGCGGATGTTTTGGGTGTACACTCGTCACTTCGGATTTGACCGGCTGGCTTTTCCTCCGCGTTGTGAAAGGTTTGAAAAAAAAAGCCACATTTCCCGCGCATCCGCGCCTTCACGAGAAGCAAGCCGCCTCAAATCCTTTGGGCCTGATTTGTGAGGGTATGGCCTAGACCGGCCTTGCCTCTGCCGGAGCTTGGGTTCTATTGAGCAAAAATAACGTAACCCTTGCCGTTTTCGCTAGTTTTCAAGCGAAACTGACGGCGTAAGATGATCTCACATCAACTGTAGCGAGCTGGCCGGCGTGGAACTCTGGATTCCGATTACGATATTTGCGGCATTCTGCCAGAACTTGCGCACGGCGATGCAAAAGCATCTGAAGGGCAGGCTTGGCAATACAGGCGCAACATTTGTCCGTTTCGGCTACGGTGTTCCCTTCGCGCTGATTTATGCAGCTGTCCTTTATTTTGTGTTCGACAGCCCGCTGCCCAAGCCGTCCAAGACGCTCTTCATCGCGGGCGCGCTCGGAGGACTCGCGCAGATCGTGGCGACCTTCCTGCTGATCTACCTGTTCTCGTTCCGCAATTTCGCCGTCGGGACGGCCTATTCGAAAACCGAGCCAATCCAGGCGGCCCTGTTCGGACTGGTCGTGCTTGGCGAAAATGTCACCTGGGCCGCCGCCTTTTGCATCATGATTGGTATAGCCGGGGTGATTGTCATATCGCTCGCGCGCGTCCCGCTGACCGCCTCGGCGGTTCGTTCATCGCTTTTTGGCCGGCCCGCCCTGATCGGACTTGCATCTGCGGCCTTTTTCGGCGCGTCGGCGGTCGCCTATCGGACCGCGTCCCTGTCGCTGGAGGGAACGACGGTTGCCATGCAGGCTGCAACGGCGCTCGTTTATGCAACCTTGTTTCAGACCCTCGCGATGACGATCTGGATGAGCATTCGCGAACCCGATGAATTGCGCGCCAGCCTGAAGGCCTGGAGGGCCGCGATCTGGGTCGGCGCGTCGGGTGTTGCCGGTTCCATCGGCTGGTTCACGGCCATGACCTTGCAGAATGTCGCCTATGTTCGCGCCCTTGCCCAGATCGAACTGGTGTTCACGTTCCTGGCGTCCTGGCTGGTGTTCAAGGAGGTGATCACGCGCTCGGAAATCTTCGGCTGCCTTCTGATTGTCGCCGCCGTCATCGGCATCATCCTGCTGGGGTGAGACATCGCATGAACGCGCAGCCTCCCCGACTCGCGCGACGCAGGCTCAGGTGACCGTCAGGACGATCTTGCCGATATGCCCCTTTTTGCCGAAAGCATCCTGTGCGGCGGAGATCTCGCGCAACGGGTAGGTTTCCGCCACCAGCGGTTTGATGTCCTTGCGCTCGATTCGGTTCACCAGGTTGCCGAAGACTTCAGGTTCCAGGACCGTGCAGCCGTAGAAACTGAGATCCTTCAGGTAAAGTGTGCGCACATCCAATTCCACCAAGGGGCCTCCGATCGCGCCGGAGACCGCATACCGTCCGCCCGGTTTCAGGATCTCGAGCAGGGACGGCCATGTCTTGCCTGCAACAAGATCGATCACGACATCGACGGAATTCGTCCCGAGTTCTCCGGCATAGTCGGCGTCCCGGTTCAGGGTCCGGTCTGCACCAAGCGCAAGCAACGCCTCGGACTTTGACGGGCTTGTCACCGCGATAACGGTGGCACCCCTTGCCCTTGCCAGCTGGATCGCCGCGGAGCCGACGCCGCCGGAAGCGCCCGTGACGAACACCGTGTCACCGGCTTTCACGCGGGTGCGTTCAAGCATGTTTTCGGCCGTTGAGTAGGAACAGGGAAAAGAGGCCAGCTCTGCGTCAGTCAGATCGCTGCTTACGGCGTGCGCATGGCGCGCAGCGACTTTCGTGAACTGGGCGAAGCCGCCGTTGCATTCCGATCCGAAATACCAGGGCGAACCAAGCTCTTTGCCGTCGGCTTCTCTGAGACAGGGTTCGATGATGACCCGCTCACCAATCCGCGCCGGGTCGACGCCCGTGCCGACAGCAACGATCGTACCGCAGACATCAGCTCCCTGAACCAGCGGCAGCTTCAGCGCTGTGCCGGTCCAGGCTGCGTCTTCGGCGTCATTGTCACCCTTGGAATACCAGCCGATGCGTGTGTTGACGTCCGTGTTGTTGACACCGGCAGCCAGCACGCGAACGACAACGTCTCCGGGTGCCGGGCGCGGCGTATCCAGGTCCTCACGCCATTGCAGCATCTCCGGACCGCCATGCCCGACCAGGACGATGCCGTGCATTTTTTCAGGAAGGGACATGGGTTTGCTCCGGTAGAATGTTTGTTCTACTTGCTCAGGTAGAGGATTTCCTCTACCTCGTCAACCATGACCGACACGAAAACCAGGATTGCCGCGGGTCTGGAGAAAGCCTTTGCGGAAAACGGATTCGCGGAACCGAATATAGACAGCTTGCGAGAGGCGGCGGGCGTCAGCCTGAGAACGCTCTACAAATACCTGCCATCGCGGGAGGAAATGGTGCTGTGTGCTCTGGAGTACCGTCACCGGCGGTACATGCAGTTCGTGTTCGGTGAACTGCCTGCAGCGCAAGGGCCGGTGCTGCATATCCTCTTTGACAGAATCTCCGGCTGGATGGCGTCTGAGGCGGCCCATGGATGCCTGTTTCATGCCGCAGTCGCCGCGGCTCCCCGGGACGAGAGGCTCCGTCAATTGCTTGCAAAACACAAACGGGAAGTCGCACAGGCGGCGGCAGACCTATCAGGTCTGCCGGGCCGGCAGGGCGAGATCACCCTGATTGTCGAAGGACTGATGCAGGACTGGCCGCTTCACAGGGACAGGGCGACGCAGAGCGCAAAGAACCTGGGCGATCTTCTGCTCAGGGCGGGCTGAGAAACACCGGGAGCCGCCCAGGAGCTGGAGTACCTGGAGAAAGGGAGTTGTGCCAGCCAAGGAAAAGCCCGCAGCACCAGAAGCACTGCGGGCCAGAACAGGCACCTGTATTCAGATCGGAACGGAGCGCTCAGACAGTTCGTCTGCGCCGGCCCATCAGGAACAGTCCGCCAACGCCGCTGATCAGCAACCATGCCGCCATTGGCAGGGGAACCGTCGCGACGGACAGGTTGTCAAAGGAACCGGAGCCCTGCAGCTGGATCGAAAGTGTTGTTCCGAACCGGTTCAAGGGATCGCCACCGACACTGGCAAACTGCCCGTCGCCGCTTGCGCCAACCGGGCCCAGGATCTGTATTCCATCCAGGAAAACGTTTGCGCCGGGTTCCTCGATATCGATGAAGTCGGTGCCGAGGAACCGGATCATCTGGTCAAACACGAACGTGAACGTGCCGCCACCGGCCGCATCGTCGGGATCGCTGACCGTGCCGTTGTTCACGGTGCCGTTCTCCTGGATGATCGGAATAAAGCCGAATGCTTTCACTGTTCCGGATAGATCGGTAATATCCGCGCCCAGATCGCTGTCACCGCCCGTTGGATTGTTCGTGTCGAAAGCGACAACCGCTCCGATGCCCCCGGTCGCCGAGACACTCGCGCTGAGGTCACCGCGTGTGATGGAGGTGATGACGTCACCACCGCTGAACTCGTCGAAATCGAACGTGTAAACCATGGCCTGCCCGGTTGCGGGAAAAAGGGCGGCCGACACACAAAAGGCAAATCCAAAAATCGCTGAACGCATTGTCACTCCTTTGACGCGAGAGGCGCCAACTGCACTGCACAATATTTATTTTCCGCAAGGTTAGTGGAAAGGGTGCATTACTGCAAATTAACTTTATGTTGATTAAAGTTTAGATCAAATCTGGTTAATCGCGCTGCAGCAGCCGCCGCTTTGGGGCCGGTCGCACCGCAACCACGCGGCACTGATGTCGGCCCGCAAAACCGTTTCGATCTCATTTATGAGTCCGTGCCTTGGGTTCCTGCAGAGCCTTGCAGCCAGTCCCGGAAGGCCGCGACGGGACGGGTGAGCGTCCGGACTGGCGACCTCACGAACCAGTACCCGGTTTCAAGCTCCCGCACTGTCCAGTCGGGTGAAACCAGATGTCCGGCATCCAGCTCCTGGGACACGAAGCGGCGGTCGATCACGATCGCGCCCATGCCGGCAATGGCCGCCTGAATTGCCAAGTCACGGCTCTGCAGAACCGTGCCGGAGTTGATATCGGTATGGCTGATGCCAGCTGTTTCAAGCCACTCGGTCCAGTCGTTTCGGCGGGCCGAGCTGTGCAGGAGCGGCAGGGTTTTCAGGATTGCGGGATCTGAACGGTCCCTGCCGCTCAGCAGGCTCGGTGCCATTGCGACGGCGAGATGTTCCTTCCATAACAGATGGCTCTCGACGCTGGGCCAGCTACCGGTGCCGAGCCGGATTGCGCAGTCGTAGTTTTCGCGGTCGAGATCCACCATCCGCGTGGATGTCGACAAAAGCAGCTCGACATCGGGCTGGGCGGCCTGAAACTCCGGCAGCCGAGGAATCAGCCAGCGTGTCGCGAAAGTGGTAACAGTGCTGATCCTGAGTTCCGTTCGCCCGCGCCGCCTGAAGCTGTCGACCGCTTCTTCGATCCTGTCAAAGGCATCACCAAGGCTCAGCGCAAGCCGTTGTCCCTCATCGGTCAGGGTCAGCCCGCGCCCGTCTCGATTGACCAGGGTCGCCCCCAACTCGCTTTCGAGCTTGCGCATGAGGTGCGAGAGCGCCGAGGGAGACACCCCGAGTTTTTCCGCCGCAATGGATGCCCGCCCGTGTCGGGCCAGAAGGGAAAACGCATGAAGGGCACGGAGCGACGCCATGAACGGACAAGTTCCACCTGATGAGTTTTGCTCAATCTAGAGGAGAATTCGCGGACTTGATAGCACCGCATTTAGGCAATGCCGGGCCGGGCATCCAACAGGGAAACTTGCAACAACTTTCAAACGGCCAGGCATGAAGCTCCCGATCGCACGCCCCCCTCATCCCGAGGAGGACCGGAAGGTCCGTCTCGAAGGATCGGCGGTCT
>JBCBUA010000330.1:0-5151 GCA_039818365.1 Pseudomonadota bacterium | reverse complement strand
GTCGACTTCGTGCACGATCAGCGCGTGAGCGGGCGTCGTCTGCGCATCCTCAACGTCATCGATGACGTGACGAAAGAGTGCCTGGCGGCTATCGTCGACACCTCGATCTCTGGTCGGCGCGTCGCCCGGGAACTCGAGGCCATCGTCGCCCGGCGCGGCAAGCCGGAGCTGATCGTCTCGGACCACGGCACGGAGTTCACCTCGAATGCCATGCTCACCCGGACGCAGTCGGCCGGCATCGCCTCTGACGCTCCGCGCCCGTCGCTGCGCGACGTTATCGCCCCCGGCAAGCCGCAGCAGAACCACGCTGCGCGCGCATCGCTGCGCGATGTCAACGCCCGGATGCGTGACGAGCTCTTGAACGAGACGCTGTTCTTCAGCCTCGACGCGGCCCGCCAGCACCTCGCCCGATGGGTAGCCGACGACAACCACCGCCGGCCGCATTCCGCGATCGGCTACCAGACGCCGGCAGCCTATGCTGCCCGGCTCACCGCAACGGGCGGCCCGCCCCGCGTCGTGGATGCGCTCCGCCAGCAGCCCGTTGCTCCATCGGCGCCGGAGCGCCACAGTGAAGCGGCGACCCCGGTTCCAGCTGGATGATCATCGGGGGTCACTGCAATTGCCCCCACTGAAGTGATCCACCCACTAGGAGAGAGTTATCCGGTTTTGAGGAGGACCAGAGATTGCTGGGAAGTGAGACAAGCCGGAAGAGCTGAGCCTTGTCGCGCCATTGGTCCGGGCGACAATATTTTTATCCTATTTTCTCTCATTAATTTATATATTAAAAGGAGGTTTTTCAGTCTAGTCTGTCGGCAGATAGTCGGAATTGGAGCGACGTTAAATGTGTCTTGGTGCGGCAGTATGACGTTCGCGACGCCCTCACGCGGGTATTTCTTCCCGGCTCAAGCGTTCCTCTTGAAAACCCCTGGACGGCTGTCTTTCCGCCAACTCGAAACGCGATCAAGCGCATCGCCTCGATATCCGGTGTGACTTTTGCATCACAGTGACCAGTTCCGAGTAGGCCTTTGTTCGGCGTCACTGCTCAGCTTTGTGTGATGCAGTGTCATCTGTGAGATACCGAGCCGCGCGCCTGAAGTCGTGGAAGACACGGCTGTTTCCCAGCCCGGCATCAATGCCCTCACCGTTCCTCGTTCGTGTGATCCGCTCGCAGTCTTCGGCGATCGCGAGGCAGAGTTGCGCAAGTCTTGGCACTTCGCAGTCTTCCAGCGATCGGCGGGCCGCAGTCGCGCAGGTTCGAACAAGATCTATGTCGGCTCCAAAACGGGCGCTTCCGATTAAGACATGCGATCCTGGGACTGATATGCCGTCCGGGTCCGGAACGTTCGACCCACAGAAATCGACGATCGCAGTCAGATACAGCATCGAGGCTCCGCAGATTTGCCAAGCGGTGGATGCCTCTGCCACCTTCCCCTCATGCCAGTATGCGAGGGCATGAAGGAGCGTTTTCTCCATGAGCTGTAGCAACCCTGAGAGAAGCTCTGGACTCGCTTGAGGCGTCACCGTGGCGACCGGTTCGGAAGGAACCTGTTGTAACGTTTCTGTCAGCCAAGCCCGATAGGACGGGCGCGGCGCTTTGGCTTGGGCCAGTCTCGCCTGTCCTGCGCGGGTCTGTATCTCGAGAGACTGCAGTGCTTGTTCCAGGCGCTGCTCAAAGGCCAACTCGGCTTGCAGGATGGCGTGGGTACTCTGAGCAACGGCAACTCTGTGGGATCCAACTGAGACGGTTGCCCCTTCACTCAGCTGCAGATCGATAATCCGCATGGCATTCGGAAAGTCGGCGTCGTCAATCGTCTTGATCCGCGCAAAAACAGTGTTGTCCCCGCGCTTTCCAAGCAGAAGCATGTGAGAAAACTGTTGGGACACGGCCGTAAGCAACCACGTCAGGAGCGTGTTGAGATGTTCGGTCTCGGTCGCTCGCGGCTGGGGCGCAGGGTCATTCATGCGCGCACCAGCCCGCATCGTTGGGCAAACGGGTCCCAGTCAGGCTCCTGGTGCCATTCATACTCCGCCCCCTCCGCCATCCAGTCCGCGGCCTCCTGTCCAAAGAGTTGCGCTGCCACGGCAAGCGCCATGTCCATCCCCGCCGAGACGCCGGAGGAGGTGAAGAACTTGCCATCCTGTACCCAGCGCGCCTTTTTTATCCACTGCACATGGGGACCCAGGTGAACGGTGCCGAGAAAGTCCTGCTTGTTGGTGGTCGCCTTGTGACCGTCCAGCTTCCCCGTCATGGCAAGCAAGATGCTGCCCGTGCAGACGGTCATGACAAGCTCGGCCGCGTCGACGGTTCGCTGAACCCATTCCATCGCATCATCGCTCTTGGCGACCTCGATGGCGCTGTCGCCGCCTGGGATCATGAGCAGGTCGTAAGCGGCTGGGTCGTGGATGGTCCTGTCGGGGAGTATTCGCTGCCCGTGCCTGGTCGGCACTGGCGCATTGCGCTCAGCCACCAGTGTGAGCGCGATCTTGTCATCGAACCCAC
This sequence comes from Pseudomonadota bacterium, assembly GCA_039818365.1. GTDB lineage: Bacteria > Pseudomonadota > Alphaproteobacteria > Rhizobiales > Stappiaceae > Roseibium. The sequence continues at coordinate 2,651 of JBCBUA010000330.1, read as the reverse complement.
CGAGCAGCTCGATGGGCCCGAACAAGTCCAACGTCTGCACACCGGGGAACACCAACACCGCGAGCCGTTTCAATTCAACCTCCTTGAACAGGGCGGGCGCATTCAAGCGCCGTTCCCGGATAGACTAGGCGAGCGGTATTTGGCAGGAGTGCCAATCTGTGAACAGTTTCTGCCAAAGCGGGATGCTAGGTGCCGGCCAAGCTTGTCTTTGTGATCTATCCTGAGATTTCGCTTTTGGATCTCACGGGCCCGCTTCAGGTTTTTGCCTGGGCACGCGACCCCAGTGGCGAACCTGGTTACGAGATTGCGATTGTCTCCGTAGGAGGTCGTCGAACGCCATCGGACACGCTGATCTCGATCGACACCGACCCAATCGACGACTGGTTCGACCGGCCAATCCACACGCTGGTCATCGTCGGTGGAGACGGCGTCTATGCAGCCGCTGAGGACGAGCGCTTCGTCGCAGCCATCGCCCGCCTGGCTGCGACCTCTCAGCGAGTGTGTTCCGTGTGTTCGGCGGCCTATCTTCTCGCTGCTGCTGGTCTCTTGGATGGGCGGCGTGCCGTAACGCACTGGCAAGACGCAGATTGTCTGAGGCGCGACTTTCCCGGTGTTCTCCTCGAGGCGGACCCAATCTTCATCAAGGACGAACACATCTGGACCTCGGCTGGCGTAACCTCTGGTATCGACATGGCGCTTGCAATCGTGTCGGAGGACATGGGCCATGCGGCGGCGGTTGAGCGCGCCCAGGCGCTTGTGACTTACATGCTTCGTCCCGGGGGGCAGTCGCAGTTCAGCCCCGCGTTGGAGAGGCAAAAACGCGACAGAGAGGGGCGGTTTGAGCGTCTGCACCAGTGGATATCGGAGAACTTGGCGGCGGATCTGCGAATCGAACAGCTCGCAGATCATGAGAATATGAGCCTGCGCAGCTTTCATCGGTTGTACCTGTCGACGATGGGCGTCACGCCAGCCAAAGCAATTGAAGCGCTGCGGCTCGAGGCCGCAAGAGACCTGTTGGAGACGAAGGATGTCAGCATCAGAGCCGTAGCCAGACGGTGCGGTTTCGGAAGCGAAACACGCCTGCGCCGGACAATGACCCGCCTGCTCGGTGTGTCCCCACGCGAGTATCGCGATCGGTTTCGGCAGGTTTGGCACTAGCCCAACAGGTCTGGAAAGGCGATGGACCGGCTTCTCGCGCGAGAGCGCCGCTCTGGCGGCAGCCGTCACGTTCAAACTGAGTCGCCGCAGATCTCACCGACTGAAAGCCGACTGAAAGGACGCCCCGTGAAAGGCCTTACCGCACCGGCTCTCTACATGGGCGCCCTTGCCGCCTTTGTCGGATACTCTGCCTCTTTCGCGATCGTTCTGGCGGGTTTGAATGCGATGGGAGCCACCGATGGCCAGGCCGCAACCGGGCTGTTCTTCGCAACAGTTGCTATGGGGGTCTCTGGTATCTGGCTGCCTTTCGTGACGCACACTCCAGCCGCAGTGGCATGGTCGGCGCCGGGTGCGGCGTTTCTTGCCGCCAGCACTGTCCTGCCTGGCGGCTTCGCGGAGGCCGTAGGCGCTTTGCTTCTCTGCGCCGTGCTGATCGTCTTAACCGGCGTTGTTCCGGCAATGGCGCGCGCCGTGGCGGCTATCCCGAAGCCCATCGCAAACGCGCTTTTGGCAGGTGTGCTGCTGAAGTTGTGCCTCGCGCCAGCCATCGCACTGGGAAGCCTGCCAATCCTGACACTGCCAATATTCTTGGCATGGGTGGTCGGTCTTACATGGAACCGGCTCCTGGCCATGCCACTGGCCGTCATCGCCCTCGTTATCGTACTGGTGGTCGCGATTGAGCCGTCCAGCTCCGCAGGCGAGCTCGCAGTCAACTGGCGCCCGGACATCGATCCCGTTGCGCCCACGTTTTCTTGGACGTCGGCCGTCTCCATCGCGCTGCCGCTCTATTTGGTGACGATGGCAGGGCAGAACATTCCCGGCTTTGCAGTGCTGGAGTTGAACAGCTACCGGGTGAACCGTCCGTTCCTGCTTCGCAGCACGGGCCTTGTCAGCCTCGGAACTGCACCGTTCGGAGCCATCCCAGTCAACATGTCAGCCATCACCGCGTCGATGATGGCCGGAGAAGACGCCGGACCGGATCCCAGGGGACGATACTGGGCCGCGATCGTTTCGGGCATTTGCTACTTGGCGCTGGCTCTAGCCGCATCCGCTGTGACATCGTTGGCTAGGCTCGTGCCACCTGAACTCATTACCGCGGTTGCAGGTCTGGCGTTGATCCCCGCATTCGTTGCTGCCTTAAGGGCGGCCTTCAACGACACCGCTCAGTTGGAAGCAACGGCACTAACCTTTCTCCTCGCCGCTAGTGGCATTTCTTTGCTGGGGGTAAGTGGTGCGGTTTGGGGGATCGTCGCGGGCAGTATCATCTGGCTGTCGAAGGCGTTCCTCAGCCGCGCTTAGAGCGCGTTGACGTCGAGTCCCGCGCGGGAAGACGAGACTGAAGCATCGCCTGGAACTGCAAAGTCTGGGCGCCGGTTCAATTTCCTACTCAACAAGAGAGATTTGCAAGACGGCGCGGCTACAAGCACCGATGTCGCGGCGTTCGGGCGTTCGGCTAGCTGGTCAATGCCGTGATGTGTTTCTTGAAACGGGAC
>JBCBUA010000329.1:0-5153 GCA_039818365.1 Pseudomonadota bacterium | reverse complement strand
AATCGCGCTGGTTGCTAATCAATTCGCACTACTACCCATTTGTATGCTGTCTCAAAATCGGCCGCTGTATCGCAAGAGATTTGGGGTCGATAGCGGACAGCGAACTGTGCGCGACATCTTTGAAATCCGGCTCTTGCAACGGTGCGCGTTTTTCCTTCACGATCCCGTTGCTCCCGGTCACTAGGGCGTTATTTGCCTTTGAAGCCCGATTCCGGTTCTTTCATTGGCAAATAGGAGCCACGACATGAACATCTTGAAAAGGCGCAGCTGGGAACTTCCAGAGCGTGAAGCCACACCGGAACATGTGTTTTTGAACCGCCGCCAGATCCTTGCCGGTCTCGCGGGAAGCGGCGTCCTCCTGGGATCCGGTCTGGGTGTGCGCCCGGCCTTCGCGGAAGAAGATCCGAGTGCCGGGCTTTATCCGGTCAGCCGCAACCCGGCTTTCAAGCTCGACCGTGACCTCACGTCGGAAGACATCGCGTCGAAGTACAACAACTTTTATGAATTCGGATCTCACAAGCAGATCTGGCCTGCGGCTCAGAAGCTTGAAATTCGCCCCTGGACGGTGACGCTCGACGGCCTCGTCGACAACCCGCAGATCGTCGACATTGATGCGCTTCTCGCCAAGATGCCGCTCGAGGAGCGGCTTTATCGCCATCGCTGCGTGGAGGCCTGGTCGATGGCCGTGCCATGGTCCGGATTTCCGCTGGCCGAGCTGGTAAAGCTTGCGGGCCCCCAGGCGGATGCGAAATATCTCCGGTTCGAGACATTCCTGGACCCGTCCATTGCCAGCGGTCAGAAACAGAGCTGGTATCCCTGGCCTTATGTCGAGGGTCTTACCCTGGACGAAGCAACGAACGAACTGGCGTTCATGGCCACCGGGATCTACGGCAAGCCATTGGCCAAGCAGTTCGGTGCTCCGATCCGGCTTGTGACGCCCTGGAAATACGGTTTCAAATGCATCAAGTCGGTGGTGAGAATATCCTTCACCAAGGAAAGGCCTGTCAGTTTCTGGGAAGAAATCCAGCCGAAGGAGTACGGCTTCTGGGCAAATGTTAACCCGGAGGTTCCGCATCGCCGCTGGTCGCAGGCGAGCGAGAAACTGCTTGGGACCGACGAGCGCAGGGATACGCTGCTTTACAACGGCTACGAAGAGCAGGTCGCAGGGCTCTACAAGAACCTCGGCGGTGAAAGCCTGTTCATGTAAGCGGAAAGCGTCCGCAATTGTGCGATGCAAAATGGACTGGACAAAAAAAGAGCCGGGTCTTTAAGGACCCGGCAGTTTATTTTGATTCACTGAAAACAGTGGAATCACCTTCCAGAGGGGAACAGCTGGTCCGGGCATCACTGGGAGGAGGATGTGATCCCCGTCTGACCAACAGTGATGCTTATATGCGGTGCACAAGCTGCATAAACAAGTGGCAGGTGCGCAAATCTGCTATGCATTTTCTGCAATGCTGGGCCGTGCATGCAACTCACAGCGTGAAAAGTGTTTCTTTACAATTGTTTGTTTAGCAGACTCGCTGCCAATCAGCTAAATTTATTCGCAATTATCCTGATTTCCGTTCGGAATGTATTCATTGGGGCAGGGGATAAAACCGTGCTTGATGAAAAAATAAGCTGCACAAATTATTATCAAGGCAATTCGTGGGCGATGCAAAGCACCGGATCAGTAGACCCACTTCTCGGCACTGCTGAGAAGGAACTCGCGAAACGCCTTCACGCGCGCCGTGTTCTTCAGCTCCGAAGGATAGACAAAATAGGTGTCGAAGGACGGGACCTTGTCTTCCTGTTCCGTCAGGACAGGCACGAGATTGGTTGCCTGGTCGATGATGTAGTCGGGCAGGATGGCGATGCCGACACCTGATTGAACGGCACGCTTGATGGCCACGAGGTTGTTGACCTTCAGGACCGAGCGCCTGGGCTCGTTTGCCGGCCGGCCGGCCGAATCGAGCCAGTTCATGGAGCGAAGATAGGCCGGCGCCTGTTCACCGAAGGTGATGATGCGGTGATTGTCGATGTCCTCGATCGAAGAGGGAGAGCCGAAACGCTGAATGTATTCAGGTGCGGCGTAGACGTGAAAGTGCACCGTGAACAGTTTTCTCTGGATCAGGTCCGGCTGCGTGGGCTGGCGCAGGCGAATGGCAACGTCGGCCTCGCGCATGCCAAGGTCCAGTTCGTCGTCGTCGAAGATCAGATGCAGGTCAACTTCGGGATAAAGCTCGACAAAGCTCTTGATGCGGGAGGTCAGCCAGGTCGAGCCGAGGCCAACCGTTGTCGTCACGCGCAGGATACCGGAGGGCTTTTCCTTGCTGTCGGTGAGACTGGACTGGACGGATTCCAGTTTCATCAGAACGTCGCTCGCCGTGCGGTAGAGGAGCTCTCCCTGTTCGGTCAGAAGGAGCCCCCGCGCATGGCGGTGAAACAGGGGAACGCCCAGGTCCAGTTCCAGCGCGCTGACCTGACGGCTGACGGCCGACTGGCTCATGTGCAGGGTATCGCCTGCATGTGTGAAGCTGCCGGCCTGAGCGGCTGCATGAAAGATGCGCAGTTTGTCCCAATCCATGCGTGCCCCTCCGCAGGACGTTCAGGCAGCCTTACTCGGCTGCCTGCTGTGTGGATGCCGTCTCATGTTCGGCCAGAAACTTTTCCGCTTCAAGGGCGGCCATGCAGCCCATGCCGGCGGCAGTGACCGCCTGACGGTAGATGTCATCGGTGACGTCACCGGCGGCGAAGACGCCTGGGATCGACGTGCGCGTGGAGTCCGGAGCCGTTTCCAGGTAGCCGTTCGGCTTCAGCTCTAGCTGATCCTTGAACAGCTCCACGGAGGGCGCATGGCCGATCGCGATGAACACGCCATCGGTCGGAATTTCCTGCAGATCCCCGGTCCGGGTATTCTTCAGGCGGACACCCGTGACGGCTTTCGGCGTCCCGCCGCCCAGGATCTCGTCGACCTGATGATCCCAGATGACCTCGATCTTCGGGTTCTGGAACAGCCGGTCCTGCAGGATCTTTTCTGCCCGCAGGCTGTCGCGCCGGTGCACGAGCGTTACCTTCGAGGCAAGGTTGGACAGGTAAAGCGCTTCTTCAACAGCCGTGTTGCCGCCGCCAACCACGACGACTTCCCTGTTGCGATAAAAGAAACCGTCACAGGTGGCGCATGCCGAAACACCGGCACCCATGTAGTCCTGCTCGGAGGACAGGCCAAGCCAGCGCGCCTGCGCGCCTGTTGCGATCACGAGCGTATCGGCGGTGAAAACCGTGCCGCTGTCCGCTTCGAGCCGGAACGGGCGCTGCGACAGGTCGGCCTTGATGATGGTATCGTAAATGATCTTCGTGCCGACATTTTCGGCCTGTTTCTGCATTTGCTCCATCAGCCATGGACCCATGACGGGATCGGCGAAACCCGGATAATTCTCGACGTCCGTGGTAATCGTCAGCTGACCGCCCGGCTGAATGCCTGCGACCAGTGTCGGCTCGATCATGGCGCGTGCTGCGTAGATCGCTGCGGTGTAACCGGCCGGGCCGGAGCCGACAATCAGGAGCTTGCTGTGTTCCGTGCTCATGCGACACCTTTTCCTGTCTTCTTGTCTTGCCTGCCGAACGGGTCCGGCGGCTGCTCAAGCCGCTGTCTCGCTCTCGCGCTTCCTGGTCGCGCTGAACGCCGTTCTGATCCGATCAGCGATCGTGGGCGTGGCATCTATCGGCTCGTAGGTAGTTGTTTTTAGCGGGCCTGGGAAGGGGTGAATAACACCCATGCGCTCCAAACGCGTCAAAAAAGCGGTGATTTTGTTGTGACCGCCCGTGGGATGGAAGACGTGGAGGGGTTTTCCCGTGGCGGCTGCTTCGCCAATCATGTTGGTCGAATCGGCGGTTGCCACGATCGCATCGGCTTTGGCCAGGAAATGCCCGAGGGGATTCGGCGCTTCGCCGGTCCAGAAAAGATGCCCTCCGGACTTCGCCAGGCTCGACAGACCATAGGCAAGTGCCGGCGGCGTGCGGCGTGAGGCCGTGATCATGAAGCTGGCCCCGTCTTCCGACGACATTGTGCGCAATCCGTTCAAAAGACGGCGCTGGTCGTCATCGGTGAAGGTGTGGTGCCGGCTGTCCCCTCCGATCAGAACGGCTACGCGGGGGCGGGCCAGCCTGTCGATGTCCGGCGTTTTCTCGCCGCGCAGCGCAGCAAGCTTTTGAGCAGAAAAGCGGTGGGGAGACGTCGGGGTGACAAGGACATTGCGTCCCCGCAGCCGATCGTGCTCCGGCACCCAGATCAGATCGGCCGAATCCGGCCCGGTTCTGGGATCCTTCAAAAACACCGTGAAGGTCCGGCCCCGGGAGAGCCTTTTGATGCGCTTGAGATAGGCGGCAGCCCGGCGCCCGGACGCAATGGCGACATCGGGGTAGGGCGGCGCGATCGGGCTTCCGGGCCGGCTTTCCCATTCGCGCGGATCAGTCGGTCCGAAGGGGAGCCACCAGGAAAACGGCGGGCGAGGCGCTATTATGCGCTCTGAAAAAGGCGCGCCAAGCGCCTCTGCAACACCGATACACTGGGCGGCGTCGCCGGCCTTGCCATCGGTCAGCACCCAGATGGATGCGGGAGAGGTCTCCGGCTCATCGTGCATCTAAGGAGAACATCCCCTGTCGTAATCTTTCAGAATCGTGCGCAAATTTGTTATAGTCTTGCACAAACGCGCAAATAATCATAACTCGTCACTGGTCGACAAGTTAGCGTGGAGACGTGATCCGCGGCAAGGTTCGCGGGCAGGTCAACAACACCTATTTGCAGGCGGGTCCGGCAGGCAAGTCCGGCAGGCGAGACTCAAAGGAGACAGGTTTGAAAGCGCGGCTTGATGCCATCGATTGGCACATTCTGAAAGAACTGCAAGACGATGGCAGGATGACCAATGTGGAGCTTGCGCGCCGCGTCGGTATTTCCGCGCCACCGTGCCTGCGCCGGGTCAGGGCGCTCGAAGAGGCGGGCCTGATCCAGGGATACCGGACGCTGCTGGACGAAAAACAGCTTGGGTATGACGTGACGGCTTTTGCGATGGTCGGCCTCCACAGCCAGACGGAAGCCGACCTGATTGCCTTTGAGGACACGGTGCAGAACTGGCCGCTGGTCCGGGAAAGCTACATGCTGTCGGGTGAGGTCG
>JBCBUA010000328.1:0-5172 GCA_039818365.1 Pseudomonadota bacterium | reverse complement strand
GCTGCTTTATGAAGCGATATTCCTTCCTGGAACTGGCAAAAAACGCCTTTTCCGCGCACCAGAACTGGGGACGCCAGTGGCGCTCGCCCGAGCCGAAGCCAGAATATGATGTGGTGATCGTCGGGGCCGGCGGGCACGGTCTGGCAACCGCCTACTATCTTGCCAAGGAACACGGTGTGCGAAACGTCGCCGTTGTTGAAAGGGGTTGGCTCGGCGGCGGCAACACGGGCCGGAACACGACCATCGTCCGATCAAACTATCTCTGGGAAGAAAGCGCCGCTCTTTACAATCACGCAATCGGTCTGTGGCAGGGACTGTCACAGGAACTCAACTACAACGTCATGTATTCCGCGCGCGGCGTGATGATGCTGGCACATACGGTTCACGACGTTCAGGTCGCGCAACGCCACATCCACGCCAACCGGCTTGCCGGGGTCCAGAACGAGTGGCTGTCGCCCGAGCAGGCGAAGGAATACTGCCCGCCGCTCAATATCTCGAAAGATATCCGCTATCCGGTCATGGGGGCGGCCCTCCAGCGCGTCGGCGGAACGGCCCGTCACGACGCGGTGGCCTGGGGCTACGCACGCGGCGCGGACGACATGGGTGTCGACATCATCCAAAATTGCGCCGTCTCGGGCATTCGGCGCGGCGCGGACGGTGCCGTCGAGGGGGTCGAAACCTCCAAGGGGTTTATCAAGGCCAAAAAGATCGGTGTCGTTGCAGCCGGTCATACGTCAACCGTGATGGACATGGCCGGCGTGCGCATGCCGCTGGAATCGTACCCGCTCCAGGCGCTCGTCTCCGAACCGGTCAAACCGGCCTTCCCGTGTGTCGTCATGTCCAACACGATCCATGCCTACATATCCCAGTCCGATAAGGGCGAACTGGTGATCGGCGCCGGCACGGACCAGTTCATCTCCTATTCGCAGACCGGCGGCATTCATATTTCCAACCACACGATCGACGCCATTTGTGAACTCTTTCCGCATTTCAGGCGCATGCGCATGCTGCGCAACTGGGGCGGTATTGTCGACGTGACGCCGGACCGCTCACCGATCCTGTCCAAGACGCCTGTCCAGGGCCTTTACGTGAATTGCGGCTGGGGAACCGGCGGCTTCAAGGCAACACCCGGATCGGGACATGTTTTTGCGCACACGATCGCGAAAGACGAACCGCACCGGATCAACGCACCATTCACGATCGACCGGTTCCGCACCGGGCGGCTGATCGACGAAGCGGCCGCGGCCGCCGTCGCTCACTGAGGGGAGATTTCATCAGATGTTGCTGGTTTACTGCCCCTATTGCGGCGTCGAGCGTCCGGAGACGGAGTTCTCCTGTGGCGGCCAGGCCCATATCGCACGCCCGGCCGATCCCTCGGCTGCGACCGAAGAAGACTGGGTCAACTTCCTTTACATGCGGGACAATACCAAGGGCGTTTACGCCGAACGCTGGCGCCATACGCATGGATGCGGGCGTTTCTTCAACGCGGTGCGCAACACCGTCACCGACGACTTTCTCAGTTTCTACAAGGCGGGCGAACCGATGCCCGACCTTGAAAAGCTTGCCAAGGAGGCCGGCAAATGAGCCAGCCATTCCGTACCGAAAAAGGCGGCCGGATCGACAGGACCGGACAGATCAGTTTCACCTTCGACGGTGAACAGATGCAGGGCCACGAAGGCGATACGCTAGCCTCCGCCCTGCTTGCAAATGGCGTCCACCTGGTCGGCAGATCGTTCAAGTATCACCGCCCGCGCGGCATCGTCTCCGCAGGTTCGGAAGAACCAAACGCCCTGGTGGGCGTTTACCGGCACGGCGACCAGACACCAAACCTGCGCGCGACCCAGGTTGAACTTTATCAGGGTCTGGAGGCGATCTCCCAGAACCGCTTTCCATCGCTCGGTTTTGACGTCGGGGCGATCAACGACCACCTGTCGATGTTCTTTCCGGCCGGGTTCTACTACAAGACCTTCATGTGGCCGAAATCCTTCTGGGACAGGGTCTATGAACCGGTCATCCGCGCTGCTGCCGGGCTCGGCAGGCCGCCGAAAAATCCCGATCAGGATTTCTATGGCAACCAGTATGCCCATTGCGATGTGCTGATTGCCGGTGCGGGGCCCGCCGGCCTTGCGGCCGCACTTGCCGCGGCTGAAACCGGGGCGAGCGTGATCCTGTGTGACGAACAAGCGGAATTCGGCGGTTCGCTGCTGACGGAAACAAATGCCACGATCGACGGCAAGATGCCTGCCGACTGGGTTGGCGAAACAATCGCCGAGCTCGCTGGAATGGACAATGTCCGCTTACTGTCCAGAACAACCGCTTTCGGTTACTTCGCGCATAATTACGTTGCGCTTGCCGAACGCGTGACCGAGCACCTTTCGCAGCCCGATCCCAAACTCCCCCGGGAACGGCTGTGGCAGGTCAGGGCCAAGGAAGTGGTGATCGCGTCCGGCGCGATCGAACGGCCGATGGTGTTTCCGGAAAACGATCGCCCGGGCATTCTGCTTGCCGAGGCCGGACGCACCTATCTGAATCGGTACGGGGTCAAGGTCGGCCACAAGGTGGTGATCGCAACGGCGTGCGACACCGCCTGGCAAGCCGCCTTCGACCTCGCCGATCATGGTGTGGAGATCGCCGCGATCGTCGATCTGCGCGAGACCCCACCTGAAAGCCTCATGTCGATTGCCAAGGCCCGAAACATCCGGGTCGAAGCGGGGTGCGTTGTTACCGGCACGCTCGGGCGCAAGCGCGTCAAGGCTGCGCTTCTGGGAAAACTGATGACATCCGGTCAGGTTGCCTCGGGCGGCCAGGTCGACTGCGATACCCTCTTGATGTCCGGCGGCTGGACGCCCACGGTCAGCCTCTATTCGCAGTCGCGCGGCAAGGTGGTCTGGGACGGCGACAAGGGCGCTTTTGTTCCCGGCGCATCCGTTCAGAAAGAGCGCTCCATCGGCGGCGCAAAGGGGCTTTACGGTTTGCAGGAGACGCTTGCGGACGGATATGCCGCGGGCGAAGAAGCCGCGAAGGCTGCGACCGGCAAGACCGCGACGGTCACCTATGCGGCTGCGAGCGGCGGTGAACCGGGCGAAGGCGGCACGCTGGGTGCCCTGCCCCATGACCGCAACGCCTCCAAGGTCAAGGCCTTCGTCGACTACCAGAATGACGTAACCGCCAAGGACGTCAAACTCGCCGTTCGCGAAGGCATGCATTCGATCGAGCACATCAAGCGGTACACGACGACGGGCATGGCGACCGATCAGGGCCGCCTTTCCAACATGAATGCGCTTCAGATCGCATCCGGCGCGCTGGAACGTCCGATGACCGATGTCGGCCTCACCACGTTCCGCCTGCCCTATACGCCAACGACATTCGGCATCTTCGCAGGCGTTGCCCGCGGCGATTTCTTCGATCCCGTGCGCAAGACCCCGTCCCATGACTGGGTGCTGGACAATGGCGGCGTTTTTGAAGATGTCGGCCAGTGGAAGCGCACGTGGTATTTTCCAAAGCCGGGCGAAGACATGCATGCCGCCGTCGCGCGCGAGTGCAAGACGGTCCGTGACAGCGTGGGCCTGTTCGACGCCTCGACCCTCGGCAAGATCGAGGTCGTGGGGCCGGACGCCGCGGAATTCCTGGAACGCATGTACACCAACCCCTGGAAAAAACTTGCACCCGGACGCTGCCGTTACGGCCTTCTTTTGAATGACGCCGGCTTCATCTCCGATGATGGCGTTATCGGACGGCTTGCCGATGACCGCTTCCATGTCACCACCACGACGGGCGGTGCACCAAGCGTGTTCGCTACCATGGAAGACTATCTGCAGACCGAATGGCCGGACCTCGATGTCTGGATCACGTCGACCACCGAGCAATACGCCGTGGCAGCGGTTCAGGGGCCGAAGGCGCGCGACGTCATTGCCCCCTTCATTGAAGGCATCGACCTGTCCAACGAAGCGTTTCCGCACATGAGCGTCAGGGAGGCGACTTTCTGCGGCGTACCCTGCCGCCTCTTCAGAATTTCCTTTACCGGCGAACTCGGCTTCGAAATCAACGTCCCGCGCCGCCACGGCAAGATGATGTGGGAAACGCTTGCCAAGGAAATCGAAAAGCATGACGGCACCACCTATGGCACGGAGACCATGCACGTCCTGCGCGCTGAAAAGGGCTACATCATCGTCGGTCAGGACACGGATGGAACCGTGACACCGCAGGACGCCGGCATGACCTGGGCCATCGGCAAGAAGAAATTCGACTTTGTCGGCAAGCGCGGGCTGGAACGTCCCGATCTCGTTGCGGAGAACCGCAAGCAATTCGTCGGGCTCCTTACCCAGGATCCGAAAGTGAAGCTGGAGGAAGGAGCGCAGATAACGACCGCGGAAAACCCGGCAACGGGCACGCCCGCGGAAGGACATGTCACGTCTTCCTATTTCAGTCCCGCCCTTGACCGGTCAATCGCCCTCGCCGTCATCAAGAACGGTCACGCCCTTGAAGGCAAAACGCTCTACGTCCCCATGCCGGATGGCAGCATTCCGGTCGAGGTAACCGGTCCGGTGTTCTATGACAAGGAAGGAGCCCGGATCAATGTCTGACGTTCTGGCCAATGATCTGATCACACCCGACGCCGGAGCTGACCCGCTCCTGAGCCACGGCGATGTTTCAATCCTGAAGGCGGCGCCGGTAACACGGCTGTCGTTCCGGGCGCGGTCAGCTGCCCTGAAAGATGCCGGCAGCGCTTTCGGCGCCGCTCTGCCCACCAAGGCGCTGACCTGCGAGGTCGCTCCGAAACGCGCCGCGCTCTGGATGGGCCCCGATGAATGGACTCTCCTGGCACCGGAAGACGATTTGGGACCCGTATTCGAGGCGATCGAGACCAAACTCAAGGATCAGCCGCACGCATTGGTGGACATTTCAGAAAGGTCCGAGGCGATCATCGTGAGCGGAGAAAAGGCTGCCTGGTTGCTCAACACCGGTATCTTCATCGACTTCTCGCTCGAAGCGTTTCCCGTTGGCACGGTCTCGCGCACGATCTTTCACAAATCGCCTGTCATGGTGTGGCGCACCGGTACGGATACGTTCGTCGTGGAAGCCTGGGTTTCATTCATGGACTATGTTGCCGGACTTCTGGTCCAGTCCGCACAGGAACTGGAAGCGGCCTGACGCATCCGCCATCAGGAAACG
>JBCBUA010000327.1:0-5192 GCA_039818365.1 Pseudomonadota bacterium | reverse complement strand
GCGCAGGAAAAAAGAGCCCCGGCCGCAGGCCCATGCTCGCATCAATCATGTCGTTGGTTTCGATCATCGCCCGCCTTCAAGCTGGGGTCAGTGGGGGAACTCGTCACGATAACGGGCCAGGTTGCGCACCGGGTTCATCAGGCCATTGCAAAAAGTACTGGGGCGAGTCGTAAAAGTGATGCCGCTCAGACATCAAGCACGTTGCGCAGACTGCATCAGACAATCGGGATAGACACGGCAAATTGCACCCTTTGGTTGTATTTTAAATTGACGACAGATCGCTGGCCCTTAGGCTGGAAACATGACCTGCGACGATGAAATCACGGACCTTGAGACAGCCCTTTACAACGGTCTTGTGCCAGGCAGACACCAGATAAAGGTCGCCATGCTCGTGGGGATGACATTCGGAGGCAAAACCATTCGATCGGATGAGATTGTCAACGCGGCGCTGGAGCGCCTGGTGCGGCGCGACGACATCCAGTCGTTCGGAAACATAAGGAATTGGCGCCGAAGTGAAATCAGGCGTCTAAAAGAGACCGATGATCGAGGCCCCGGATAGATGGCAAGCAGGGGTGCGCCTGTACTGGCGCACCCTCGCCTTCTCATTTCAACGCCCAGGCAGCTTTTGCTCGCGGACCGCGTCGATGGCGCATTCGAGGCCTTCGCCGTAGGGGTGGCCGTGCCAGTTCGCGCGTTCCTTGACGATGCCCGCCAGGATTTCCTCCGTCGTATCGTGCGGGTCTTCGGTTGCAGCGGCCACACGGCTCGTCAAAACTGCTACGATCTGGGCGAGGCCATTGAGCAGCCCCATCCTGAATTCGAGATCTTCCCAAACGATCTGCCCCGCACTGGGTCTGTCGGTCTGCGTCATAATGTGAATTCCTTTGTGGGTTGACAGGTTATCGGCACGTATCGAGGCACTCCGAATGCCCCTTGTCCCGATGTCCATCTACATGCCGTCCGCTGCACCGGTCTCTCGAGACGGACTTCCAGCAGTCGGGTGGTCAGTGCTTCCCCACAAGGCACAATTTATAGGTGTATCAGCCGCCTTTCGGTTGCGCAACATGGCGCATGGCCGTTGCAAGCGCCGTTTAAGGGTGGGAAATCGATTGTGACACTGCAGTTCGGATGCCGTGAACTATCTGGGTAGCGATACGTTTCCGACAATTCAGGTGAAATTTGCTCTTTTCGCGCTGGGGTCATGCGCGTCATGAAACATGAAGAATTCGGCCAAAGGTATTTCAGGGTTCTTTTCAACTTGTCAGCGAAACGCAACCAGAAAGAGTATCAGTCGAATATTTTGCAGCTTTTAAGTGTTAAGCACATTTGAAAAAACCGCTTGACGATCCTGGCGATTCTTCGGTTTCGTGTTGGGTAATCCTGTGCATCACATCAACCGGTTGGCAAAAATGACGCTCAGTATTCCGGTGTCTCACGGCGAATTCTTTGATCGGCTGACGATCCTTGAGATCAAGCGCGAGAAGATAACCGATGCGCACGATCTAGAGATCATCAAGGAAGCCCTGGCAGAGTACCGGTCCATTGTGTTCTGTTCGGTGCCACGGGCGGCAGAAGTGGCCTCCCAGACGGAAGACCTCAGACGCGTCAATACGGCCCTATGGGACCTTGAAATCCTCGTCAGGGAATTTGTCCGTAGAGGTGATTTCGGGCCGGCCTTCGTAGATGCCTCCCGTGCCATCTACGAAAATCGGGACCGACGCACGGTTATCAAGAACGAGATAGACAAACTCCTTGAAGGCGACCTCTGCGAGGTTAAAGACTACAAAGAGCCTGCGGCTGGCGACGGCTGACCGTTGCGGCGGAGCGCCGCCGGCCCGTCTCGAACGCACTGACTGAAAAGTGCTCATTCGTGCCTTTTTTTTAGACAAAGGTGTGCACTCCGAGTTCACCGTCCTTTCGGGTTGCATTTCTACCCTTCCGGCAACTCTCTGTTTTCATTCATAAATTTCGAGCGCCACAGTAACTGGCATCCAGATTGCTACGCGTCCTGTGTGCAGAGCGCCTAGGGATCCGGTCAATCACGACGCAGGACCAAGAGGCGCAAACCGGACGCTCAGGGATGAAACCCAGCATAGTCCGGTGACACGGCGGGACAAAAACCCGGGAGACTACTGCACGAGGTTTCGCGCGCGCGAACCTGCTCCCGGCCGTGCGCAAGAAACTCATGATTACAGCCCAACTGGTTCCTTTCCGCGGGCTTAAGACAGGAGACGCGCACATATGTTGAAATCCATCGCCAAAGTTTCCCTCCTTGCGGCTGCGTTGACAGTACCGCTGTCCGTCGCCTCGGTGCAGGCCGAGGAAAAGAAAGACTTCAAGGTCTGTTGGTCGATCTATGTCGGCTGGATGCCCTGGGGCTACCTGCAGGACAGCGGCATCATGAAAAAATGGGCCGACAAGTACGAGATCGACGTGGAGATCGTGCAGATCAATGACTATGTCGAATCCATCAACCAGTACACGGCAGGTGAATATGACGGCTGCTCCATGACCAACATGGATGCACTTTCGATCCCTGCCGGCGGCGGCGTCGATACGACCGCGCTGATTGTCGGCGACTATTCCAACGGCAATGACGGCATCATCCTGAAAGACAAGACGGAGCTTGCCGACATCAAGGGGCAGACCGTCAACCTCGTCGAACTGTCGGTCTCCCACTATCTGCTCGCCCGTGCACTCGACACGGTGGGGCTGTCGGAGAAAGACCTGACGGTCGTGAACACGTCCGACGCCGATATGATCGCCGCCTATGCGACTGCGGATGTGACGTCCGTTGTGACGTGGAATCCGCTGCTTTCGGAAATCGAAGCACAGCCCAATGCCACAAAGGTGTTCGACAGCGCGGGCATTCCCGGCGAGATCATCGACGTCATGATGGTCAACACGGAAACGCTGGCCGACAATCCGGCCTTTGGAAAAGCGCTTGTCGGTGCCTGGTACGAACTGATGTCGATCATGTCGTCGGACAGCGAAGAAGGCATTGCCGCCCGCACGGCCATGGCGGAAGCGTCGGGCACGGATCTGGCCGGATATGACGCGCAGCTGGCGACCACCAAGATGTTCTACACGCCTGCTGATGCCGTCGAATTCACCAAGGCGGCGGAACTTCCGGCCACGATGAAATTCGTTGCCGAGTTTCTCTACGACAAGGGCATTCTGGGTGAAGGCGCTCCGAGCCCGGAATTCGTGGGCGTGGCCTTCGCGGACGGCTCGATCTACGGCGATCAGAACAATGTGAAACTGCGGTTCGACCCGAGCTTCATGCAAATGGCAGTGGACGGAGCGCTTTAAGCGGTCCGGACCAGAAATGACCCGGCCTTTTCGGGGCCGGGTCGCCTGAACGCTCGCTGCTAGGACCTCTCATGCGCATCATCAACCGGAAACCCTCCCGGGTGACCGCCCTCGCCCTCGGTATAGTGCCGTTCGCCGCGACAATCGTCACCTACGCGGTTGCAAGCCACTACCGGCGGCTGGAAAACCCCGCGGACAAGCTGCTGCCTTCAATTGAACGCATGGGCGAGGCGTTCTGGCGCATGGCGGCCGTTCCCGACCGGCGGTCCGGCGACCTTCTCTTGTGGGTCGACACGTTCGACAGCCTGTGGCGGCTTGGGACCGGGATGGCCGTCTCGACGCTGCTGGCCCTGAGCCTGGGGATCGCCATTGGATTCATTCCGCATGTGAGAAGTGCGCTTGCGCCTTATCTGGCGACATTCTCCCTGATCCCTCCGATCACGATCCTGCCGATCCTCTTCATCACCTTCGGGCTTGGAGAAGTTGCCAAGATCGCGCTGATCGTGATCGGGACCGCCCCGGTGATGATCCGCTCCACGGCACAGGCGGTGCTCGATATCCCGCGCGAGATGATCATCAAGGCGGAGACGCTTGGTGCTTCGGTCTGGCAAATGATCACGCGGCTTGTCCTGCCGCAAGTCCTTCCCAAGCTAATCACAGCGCTCCGGCTGGGGCTCGTGCCGGCGTGGATCTTCCTGATTTCGGCGGAGGCCATCGCATCGACGACCGGTCTCGGCTACCGGATTTTTCTTGTCAGGCGCTACCTCGCCATGGACGTGATCCTTCCCTATGTCGTGTGGATCACTCTCCTCGCCTTTCTGCTCGACAGGCTGTTGCTGCTGGTTTCCAGGCGTGCCTTTCGCTGGCATCACCTGGGGAGCGATGCGCTATGACAACGACGCCCCCATGCAAGCTCTCCGTAAAGGGCGTTTCCAAATATTATGACGGCACGCCGGTTCTTGAACGCGTCGATCTGGATGTCGAGGCCGGTGCCTTCTGCACGATCGTTGGCGCGTCCGGCTGCGGCAAATCCACGTTTCTGCGCATGCTGCTCTCGCAGGAGCACCCGACCCGCGGATCCATCCAGCTGGATGGCAGCGACCTGCCGGAAGAACCGACCCCCGACCGGGGCATCGTTTTCCAGAAATATTCCGTTTTCACGCATCTGACCGTTGCCGAGAACCTGATCCTGGCGCGGGAATTCGAAACCTCACGCCTTGCCGGGAAGCTGTTCGGAAGCCGCAAGCAGGCGGCCCTGTCCGATATTGGAGAGCTGCTTGAACGGATCGGGCTTTCGGCTGCCGCCGACCGCTATCCGGCACAGCTCTCAGGCGGCATGCAGCAGCGTCTCGCCATTGCGCAGGCGTTGATCAAGAAGCCGAGCATTCTTCTGCTCGACGAACCCTTCGGGGCGCTCGATCCGGGTATCCGGGTCGACATGCACGAGTTGCTTCTCAATCTCTGGCGAGAACTCGGCATGACCATTTTCATGGTGACCCACGACATTCACGAAGCCTTCAAGCTGGGCACGCGGCTGCTTGTCTTCGACAAGATCCGCCACGACCCGCAGGCACCCGAAGCCTTCGGGGCCACGATCACCTACGACCTGCCGCTCGAAGCGCCGCAGACTGCCGACACCAAGGTTCAGCCGGATGACATCGCCGAAACGATCGGCGCGGGCGCAAACCGCAATCCGGTCAACAGTTCACAATCCAACCCATCTTGAGGAACGTCCATGACACTCTTTGATCCTTCCGGTCCGACGACACGGCACAAGGCTGCCGGGACCGCCACACGGCGGCCAACCGAACGGAAGCACCATCCCGATTTCGACAAGCTTCAGCTGCGCGGATGGAAGTCCGCCGAAAAGGAAGGCACCC
>JBCBUA010000326.1:0-5230 GCA_039818365.1 Pseudomonadota bacterium | reverse complement strand
GTGATCATCCAGGCATCCCGCGGTGCCCGTGCCTATGCCCACGACGTGATGCTGAAACACATGATGGATGCCGTCGTCGAGATCTACCCGCACATCCCGGTCTGCGTTCATCTGGACCACGGCAACGCGCCGCAGACCTGCATGACCGCCATCCAGGCCGGCTTTACCTCGGTCATGATGGACGGGTCTCTTGAAGCGGACGGCAAGACCCCGGCCAACTGGGATTACAATGTCGGCGTCACCAAGACGGTCACCGACATGTCGCATCTGGGCGGTATCTCCGTCGAAGGTGAACTCGGCGTGCTCGGCTCGCTCGAAACCGGCATGGGCGACAAGGAAGACGGCCACGGCGCGGAAGGCAAGCTCAGCCATGACCAGCTGCTGACCGACCCGGTCGAAGCGGTCAAGTTCGTACAGGAAACCAAGGTCGACGCGCTTGCGATTGCCATGGGCACCAGCCACGGCGCCTACAAGTTCACCCGCCAGCCTGACGGTGAAATCCTGGCCATGCACGTGATCGAGGAAATTCACAGGCGCCTGCCAGATACGCATCTCGTGATGCACGGTTCCTCGTCGGTTCCTCAGGACCTGCAGGACATCATCAACCAATATGGCGGGGAAATGCCCCAGACCTGGGGCGTGCCTGTCGAGGAAATCCAGCGCGGCATCAAGAACGGTGTCCGCAAGATCAACATCGACACCGACAACCGCATGGCGATGACCGGCCAGATCCGGCGCGTTCTAAGTGAAAACCCGGGCGAATTCGACCCGCGCAAATATCTGAAACCGGCCCGCGAGGCCATGCAGAAGCTTTGCGTGGAACGCCTGGAAGCCTTCAACACGGCCGGACAGGCCTCCAAGATCACGAAGATCGTCACGCTCGCGGACATGGCGGCGCGCTACGCCGACGGAAGTCTCGACCCGAAAATCGGCTAGAGCATCGGTTTTCAATACTTAGATCATTCATTTCGTGAAAGAGGGGCCTTGCGTCCCTCTTTCGCCGTCTTTAGGTGATGAACCCGAATGACAAGAACAGCTCCGACAGGATCCCAGACGTGAATCGACCGCGCCTTTTTCTCGTGACGCCGCCCGAGTTCGATACCGATGACATGGCCTCGAAAATCGAGCTGGCATTCACGGGCGGCGACATCGCGTGCATCCTGATCTATATGCCGGGCGCAAGCACCAAGGCCGTGCAGGAGGCTGCCGGCAGGCTGGTTCCGGTGATCCAGGCCGGCGGCGCCGCCGCTCTCGTTTACCGGGACACCCAGGCGGCCGGGCGCAGCAATGCGGACGGGGTTCATGTCGACACGTCGCTTGAAGACGTGAAGCTTGCAGTGGAGAGTTTCCAGCCGGAGAAGATCGTCGGCACGGGCGGAACCAAGCTCAAGCATGACGCCATGGAATGGGCGGAAACGGGCGTAGACTACCTGTTTTTCGGCAAGCTCGATCTGGATGAGCGCGACAGGGCGCATGACAAGACGCTTGCCGGGGCCGCATGGTGGGCAGAACTGTTTGAAACACCCTGTGTCGCGATGGCGGGCAACACCCTTGAAACCTTGCCGGACGTTGCCGCGACCGGTGCAGATTTTGTTGCCCTGAAAGATGCGGTCTGGAGATCGGAAACGGCCATTTCCGAGATCATTGCGAAAGCCAATGATATCATGGAAGCACATCCGTTCCCGGAGGGTGAATAGACGGCGGCATGCCGCCTAGCGAACACGGAGTTGCAACGATGCTGAAGGAAAGCTCCCGCCCCTGCCGTTTCCAGATGGCCGTGTTCGCGCTTGCCGGACCGCTCCTGCTGCTGACCCCGATCCAGCCTGCTGCCGCACAGGAGCAGAGCCCGGAACCGGCGGAGGCAGTCGAACAGATCGTCGTGACCGAACCGGCCGTCATAGACATCACCACGCAGGAAAAAACGCTCTTTGGCATCATTGATGCCGGCCCGCCTGAATTTGAAGACAAGGCCGATGTCACGGCAGAGATGGCCTATTCGGCCTTTCAGCGCGGCTGGTTCTTGACCGCGCTGGGGCTTGCAACACCGCTTGCCGAGCAGGGTGACAAGGCCGCCCAGGCGCTCCTCGGTGTTCTTCACGAAAAAGGGCTCGGTATCAGGCTCGACAAGTCCAAGGCCGCCGACTGGTACACCCTGGCCGCCGCTGCGGGGGACAATGGGTCGGCCTTGCAGCTGGCACAGTTCTATCTCCTGGGAACAGGCGTCGAAGCCGACAAGGCACGGGCCGCGGATCTGTTCGAACAGGCAGCCGATGCCGGAAACGCGTCGGCGCTCTACAATCTGGCCATTCTCTATCAGGAAGGCGAAGGACGGCCGTTCAACGAGGAAAAGGCGCGCACTCTTCTCGAAGAGGCCGCACGCAAGAACGACCCGGAAGCCCAATATGCGCTCGGCCTGTCCTATCTGGAATCTCAAACGGGCCTGAATGATCCGGGTCAGGGCGCGTTCTGGCTGGGGCGCGCAGCCCGCCGGGGCCATACCTCCGCACAGGTCTACTACGGAATCCTGAGACATCAGGGCAAGGGCGTCGACCCGAACGAAGCCGAGGCCGCCGACTGGTTCGAGAGGGCCGCCATCGCCGGCAATCCGGTTGCCATGAACCGTCTGGCCAGGATCTACGCCTATGGCCGGGGACGGGAGCAGGATTTCACGTCTGCGGCCGGCTGGCATCTGGCGGCGCGCTCAAACGGCGTGCCGGATTTCAACCTGGACAGGATCGTCGAAACGCTCGATGAAAAAACGATCGAGGACGCACGTGTTCTGGCGGAGCAGCACACAACGACGCTGCTCGCGCCGAGCGAAGATCCGGCTGCGGAATCTCCGTAAATCGTCCCAGAGTGGGTCAAACCTAGGAGAAATTGCCTTTTTTCCTTGAAACGGCCCCGCTTTTGTGGTGGACAGTCGCGAGCATTTTCCGGCGCTCCGGTGATCTGCCGGAGACCGCTCTGCTTCAGATCCTAACAATTCATAAAATCGGTCGTTCCATGAAAATCAACGGTAACGAAATCAAGCCCGGCAATGTGCTTCAGCATCAGGACACGCTCTGGGCGGTCGTAAAGGTCCAGCACGTCAAACCCGGCAAGGGCGGAGCCTTCGCACAGGTTGAGATGAAGAATCTGATCGACGGCCGCAAGCTCAACGAGCGCTTCCGCTCTGAGGACAAGGTCGAGCGCGTCCGTCTGGAGCAAAAGGACTTTCAGTACCTTTACACCCAGGACGACATGCTCATTTTCATGGATACGGAGACCTATGAACAGCTCGAACTGCAGTCCGAATTCGTCGGAGATCGCGCCGCCTTTCTGCAGGACGGCATGATGGTCACCGTCGAGCTGCACGAAGAGCGCCCGATCGGCATCACCCTGCCGCAACACGTGACACTCGAAATCAGCGAGGCCGACGCGGTCGTCAAAGGTCAGACCCAATCGTCCTCCTACAAGCCGGCCCTGATGGAAAACGGCGTCCGTGTCATGGTTCCCCCCTTCATCACAGCCGGGGAAAAGATCATCGTCGACACGGGCACGCTGGAATACGTTCGCCGCGCTGAATAGGCGCGCGACGAACACCTTTTTTGTAAACACCAATTCTGGCGCGCCCGGCTTCCTCGGGCGCGGCCCTACAACAAGTGACAATCCATGGCCCGCACAGCAATCCTCAACGTGATGGTACAAGCCGCAATCAAGGCCGGACGCAGTCTGGTTCGCGACTTCGGCGAAGTCGAAAACCTCCAGGTGTCCCGCAAGGGTCCGGGGGATTTCGTGTCCGCCGCCGACCGCCGCGCGGAGGAAATCCTGAGTGGGGAACTGACCAAGGCACGCCCGACTTACGGCCTCGTCATGGAGGAAAGCGGTGTCGTGGAAGGCACCGACGGCCAGCATCGCTGGCACATCGATCCCCTCGACGGCACCACCAACTTTCTCCACGGCATTCCAATTTTCTCGGTTTCGATCGCGCTGGAACGCGCTGGAGAGATCGTGGCGGGCGTCATTTTCAACCCGGTCATGGACGAACTCTACACCGCCGAACGCGGCCGCGGTGCCTTTCTCAACGACCGGCGTCTTCGGGTCGCCGGGCGCACGGAGCTCCCGGAAATGCTGATCGGCATGGGTCTTCCCTTCATCGGCAAGGGCGATCATGGCCGCGCCCTGCGCGAGCTGCGCCACATCATGCCGGAAGTCTCAGGCGTCCGCCGCGCCGGAGCCGCCTCGCTCGACCTCGCCTGGACCGCCTCCGGACGGCTCGACGCCTATTGGGAACACAATCTGAATTCCTGGGACATCGCCGCCGGCATCCTCATGGTCCGCGAAGCAGGCGGCTTTGTGAGCGACCTGCAAGGCAAGAACAAGATGCTGGAAACCGGCGACGTTCTGGTCGGCAACGAATATGCGCACCGGCTGATTTTGCGCCTCCTGAAGCAGGCCGAAACAGCGGCCTGACTGAGCGTGAAGCAGCAGACGGGAGCGCAAGTCAGACTGGAACGGCAACCCTGTTCAGTTTGGCAGTATGCTGCCCGCCGCCATTGCCGCGCGCATCCACTTCCAGCGACATGTAGCGCCCGGTCTTGAACCTGGTCGCCTTGGTCAGAACCTCAAAGAACGTCGTTCCGTCCGGCTCCGTCAGGAACGTGTTGAACTCGAAGCGGCCGTTGCCCCGGTATGACCCCGGCAGGGTTTCGGCTCCAAGACTCTGGCTTTTGTCGAGCGTGTACACCTCGATCGGGAACGCGGACCTGGGAAAGCCACTAATGTTGACGATCTCGACATTCACCAGCTGCCCCCCCTTCTTCTGAGGTCCGGTCCCGGGAAAAAATGTCATGTCCCGGAACCTGTAGGCAAAAATCAGGGTGTTGGTATTGGTTGAGCGAACCACACGGCTCTGAACGGCACCCTTGATCCTTCCACCGGCCCCGGTCGGACCGTTTGATCCGTTCGGTGGCGTATACTGTCCCGCGTCGAACGGTATGACTTCGTCGTAGAGGACCGTGCCGCCGAGATCCGTTCGGCTGACATCGCGCACGTGAAGGACATCGCTGCCCGTATCGGTGTAATTTGCCGGTATGGGACGCAGTGTCCCGTTGAGGGTGCCGCCGCCGGACTGGCAGGCTCCCAGCGAAAGTGCTCCGAGCAGAAATGTTCTTCTGTACATGGTAAAACCGTCCAAATTCTCAAAAAAGAAACAAAACGGCACATGTGCCTACTGCCTTGCATGTCCGCA
>JBCBUA010000325.1:0-5245 GCA_039818365.1 Pseudomonadota bacterium | reverse complement strand
TTTGCACTTCTGCGTGATGCCCGTGTGAGCGCCGCTGCCGGATGCGGTGCCCAACCGTTTCCCTGGCTGCAACAAAAAAGGGCCCGGCGTTCGCCGGGCCCTTTCGAAAGTCACGTGCGGTCGGTTGACGTTTCTCAGGCAGCTTCTTCCTTGTCTTCGTCGTCTTCTTCCGCGTCAGCCTCAGCCGCCGCGGCTGCCTTGAGGCGGCTCGGAGACTTTGCGAGGTTCTGTTCGATCTGCTTGACAGCTTCCGTTTCCGAGCATTTGTTGACGGCGGCGATTTCGCGCGCCATGCGGTCCAGCGCAGCTTCATAGAGCTGGCGCTCGGAATAGGACTGCTCCGGCTGGCTTTCCGACCGGTAAAGATCGCGTACGACTTCGGAAATGGCGATCAGGTCGCCAGAATTGATCTTCGCTTCGTATTCCTGTGCACGCCGGCTCCACATGGTGCGCTTCACGCGCGGCCGGCCGCGGACTGTCTCGAGTGCCTTCTTCACAGCTGCCGGATCGCCGAGCTTACGCATGCCGACGGACGCGATTTTGGCAACCGGTACACGAAGGGTCATCTTGTCCTGTTCAAAAACGATGACGAGCAACTCCAAAGTGTGACCCGCAACGCTCTGCTCTTCTATGGCGGTGATCTGGCCGACACCGTGTGCCGGATAAACGATGTGCTCGCCTGTCTTGAAACCTTGACGCTGCGCGGTTTTTTTGGTGTTTGTTGCCATACTGATATTCTCTCCTGCGCAGTTGCGGTCTGTTCAGACCGATGCTTGGCCGTGTTAGCCATCTGTTTTTATGCGACACGAACCCCGCCGAGCGATCCGATACGGAACGCCTGTTGATATGCGGCGTGTCAGGGCTGGTCAGTCGTGCCTTTCCACTATAGAAACTGTTCAGTCATAGGAGCTGCCGGGAGTTTACGTTTCCGGTTTCGCTTGAATCCGGAACGCGGTTTACAAACTCCGTTTTGGGGGTTCTTCTCGTGGTTGGCGACTATTCCCAATATGTAACATACTTTTGTGGAAAATTAAAGTGTTACGCTTTTGTGATGCACAATGACCACAAAACGGCCACTCGAGCACGCTGCGCAGGCTGTTGAAATCAAAGATCTAATCAAATGAAAACTGTGAAGATGCCGCGTGCGGCAGGTTGCCGCACACGTAAAGCCGCATCGAATCAGGATGGCGGATTCGGCGAAAAATGCTCTTCAAACTTGTTTTCCTTGCCGTCGAATTCTTCGGCGGTAGGGAGCGGATCCTTCTTCTCCGTAATGTTCGGCCACTTTTCGGAGTATTCGGCGTTTATCTCGATCCATTTCTCCAGACCCGGTTCCGTATCGGGCAAGATCGCCTCGGCCGGGCATTCGGGTTCGCAGACGCCGCAGTCGATGCATTCATCCGGGTTGATGACAAGAAAGTTCTCGCCTTCGTAGAAACAGTCCACCGGGCAGACTTCAACACAGTCCGTGTATTTGCACTTGATGCAATTGTCGGTGACGACGTAGGTCATCGTATCCTCGCTGCGGGTCACGCCGGGCGGTTCCGCGAACCGTCTTCCGTCCGGCTGTCATTTGCGTGCAGCACGTCCAAAGCGGGGTGCACGGGCAAAAAATCTGATCGGTGTTGCGTATCGTTTTTGTCTTATGCGCGCAAGCGTCCAGGATGACGCAATCCCGGCCAACAAGAGAAAGTTATTTCGTTTTCTCTTCAAAATCCGGAATTCGGGGTCAGTTTTCGCCCCGGAAGGCATCCATCTTGCGGCGGTCGCGCTTTGTTGGCCGGCCGGCTCCTGCCTCGCGTTGCCCGGGCGGTGGCGGCGGTGCCGCCTTCTTGGGCGGTTGCGGAGGCGACAGATCCTCGTAAAGCGTGCGCGCCTCTTCATAGGGCCCGCGCCGTGTTCCGAGCGCCACGATTTTCAAAACCAGGACCTTGCGCTCAAGCGCGATGGTCAGAACGTCGCCGGATTTGACGGTCTTGCTGGCAGAGGAAATCTTGTCCTTGTTGATGCGGACGTGGCCGGATGTCGCCAGCTTCTGCGCAAGGGAGCGCGATTTCGTGACCCTGGCGTACCAGAGCCACTTGTCGACCCGCAGGACGCCCGCGTCAGGCGCGTTCTGGCCGCCCGCGGGAATTACTTCTTGTCCTTGCTGTCCATATCCGCCTTGAGGGCCATCAGGGCCGCAAACGGCGAATTGGGATCGATCGGTTTGTCCTTCGGCGGCGCGTTGCGGCGGTTTCCGCCGTCAAAGCCCCTGTTTCCGCCGCGGTTGCGGTTCGGACCGCCCTTGCCGCCGCCGCCCTTGCCGTGGCGCTTGTCTGCCTGACCACCCTTCGGACCCTGGTTCTGACCCTTGCGATGCTCACCGCGGCGCTGGTCCTGGCGGCCACGCGGCCTGCGGTCATGACGTCCGGGCCGCCAGATCTCTATCGTGACGGTTTCCATCTCGACCGGTTCCGGGCTTTCCCCGGCGGTTGCCTCGGCGCCGGTGCCATCCGTTTCGTTGGCGCCTTGAGCAGATGCAGGTTCTGAGGTTTCAGCGGGCGCGGTGCTGTCCGCGGGCTCGTCCCCGGCTGCCGCCGGCGCTTCCTGATCTCCCGCCGACGCAGCATTGGCCGGCACGGCCTCGTCTTCGGAAGCGGCAGCGTTGCTTGCTTCCGGCTGTTCCGCGCCGGTTTCGACCGGCGTCTCGGCAGAAGAGGCGCTCTCGGTCTCGCCTGTGGTGTCAGCTGCCTGGTCTTCGGAAGTGGCAGCTTCCGCCTGTTCACTTTCAACAGCACCGGCAGCGGTGCCGTCTGCCTGGGCCGTCTCCACCACCGTTTCTTCACCGGCTGGCGTCTCGTCCGAAGCTGTTGCCGTTTCCACCTTGATGGTGGCAGGCCGCTGAACTTCCCGTGTTTCGACACGGTAGCCGAGCGACTTCAGCACAGCAGAGAAATCCTCCCCCGCGCAGCCCAGCAGCGACGTCATCGCCACGGTCACCATGAAGCCGCCGCCCTGTTCGATCGCCCCTTCCGGCGGGCTGACGTCCGCATCCAGAGGTTTCCAGGCAATGAGCGGCCTGATCAGGTCCGCGAGACGTTCCAGGATGTCGACCCTGACCGCGCGCGATCCGCACACCCGGAAGCCCACGACCTTGTAGAGGGCCTTGTCGATGGTCTCATCGACGGGGATCGACGTGCGGCCGGATGCGGACAGTTGCGGCAATTCCGTCATGCCGTTCATGTCCAGCGAGCCATGCTTCAAGGCCCATAGCTGGGCAATGAGCTGGCTTGGCGCCGGCTTCAGCAAGGCGGGCACAAAAATCGTGTAGGCGCCGAAGCGCACGCCGTGCTTGCGCAGCGAGGCGCGCATGTCCTGATCCAGCTGACGGATCTCGTCGGAGGCGTCCTGGCGCTCCAGAATGCCGAGGCCCTCGACAATGCGGAAACCGATGCCGCGAGCAAGCCCTTCAAGGCCTTCGCCGGATTTGAGGTCGACAAGGGGTTTCAGGAGGGTTTCGATCTGGGCCTTGACCCAGAGATCGATCCGGCCCTGGACGGTATCGCGCGGCGTGCCGGTCAGATGTTCATCGGCAAGCAGAAGCACGGTCGGCGCCAGAACATCCTCGCCCGCGACGAGTTTTGCGACGGGTTCGCCGCGCCAGCGGATGGCACCTTCCGACGTCAGCACGAAATCGCTGTTTTCGGATTTGCCGAGTTTTTCGGCGCGCGACTCGATCTCGGTTGTCAATGCGACCTGCGCGGCAGCACGGACCGTCTTGCCGTCCGGACCTTCCGCGGCCGCATCTGGCGCAAACCGGAAGCCGAGCAAATTCCCGATATGCTGACCTTCCACGAGCACATCGCCGCTCGACGTGATTTCTGCTTCCAGCATTGCGTTCTCTCTCAAACGTCGCATCAATACACTTGTGCGCCGGTCCACGAAACGCTGTGTCAGGCGTTCGTGAAGGGCGTCGGATAGTCTGTCTTCTATGTCGCGTGTCTCACCCTGCCAGTGGGCCGGATCGGCCAGCCAGTCGGGGCGATTGGCAACATATGTCCACGTCCGGATGTGAGCGATCCGGTTCGCGAGAGTGTCGATATCACCATCTGTGCGGTCTGCGAAGGCCAATTGACGCGAGAACC
This sequence comes from Pseudomonadota bacterium, assembly GCA_039818365.1. Lineage (GTDB taxonomy): Bacteria > Pseudomonadota > Alphaproteobacteria > Rhizobiales > Stappiaceae > Roseibium. Next base: position 1,118 of record JBCBUA010000325.1, on the reverse strand, counting down.
AGTCATCCGCGATATAATTTTCCTGCATCAGATGCGTGTAGATGGCGTTCAAAAGCTCGGCGTGATTGGCCGGCGCTATCTTGCGGTAATCGGGAACCTGACACACGTCCCAAAGCAATTCGATCGCTTTTTCACCCTGTGCCATGCCGGATATTGCCGGATCGCGCAACAAATGTTCAAGCGCGGTCACATCATCGCCGGTCGGGGCACGTGCCAGACCCTCTTCCTGGGGCACCTTGTCAAGGCTCTCCCGGAGAGTGGCGACGGATGAAAAATTCAGCGTACTGTTGCGCCATTGCAGCACTTTCAGGCTTTCGAACTGGTGGCTTTCAATCTGTTCGATGAGGTGATCATCGAGCGGATCGACCCGGCCTGTCACGCCGAAGGTGCCATCCTTGGTGTGGCGGCCCGCGCGTCCGGCGATCTGGCCCATCTCCGAGGCGGTGAGCTGCCGGTACTGATAGCCGTCATATTTCCTGTTGCCGGCGAAGGCGATGTGATGAACATCAAGGTTCAGGCCCATGCCGATCGCGTCGGTCGCCACCAGGTGATCGACATCGCCATTCTGGAACAACTCCACCTGGGCGTTGCGGGTCCTCGGGCTGAGCGATCCCAGCACGACCGCCGCGCCACCGCGCTGCCGGCGGATCAGTTCGGCAATCGAATAGACCTCGTCCGACGAAAAGGCCACGATGGCGGAGCGCGCGGGCAGGCGGGACACCTTCTTTGATCCCGCATATTCCAGCACGGACATGCGCGGACGGGTGATGACGTTCAGGCCCGGAAGCAGCTTTTCAAGAAGAGGCCGTGCCGTCGATGCGCCCAGCAGCAAAGTTTCGGATCGACCGCGCAAGTTCAAAATGCGATCCGTGAAAACATGCCCGCGATCGAGATTTCCGGCCAGCTGCACCTCGTCGATCGCGACAAACTCGGTGTCGAGATCGAGCGGCATCGCTTCTACCGTTGAGACCCAGAACCGCGGGTTTTCGGGGATGATTTTCTCTTCCCCGGTGATCAGGGCAACGCTGTCGGTGCCGGCGCGCTCGACCATCCGGCCATAGACTTCGCGTGCGAGCAGGCGGAGTGGCAGGCCGATGAGGCCGGACGGCTGCGCGAGC
>JBCBUA010000324.1:0-5252 GCA_039818365.1 Pseudomonadota bacterium | reverse complement strand
ACCCTAGCTGTTGAGACCGCTCGCGGCGCGGGCGCGTTCTTCAATGCCCGCCCAGTCTTCCGAAGCAACCGCCCTGGCGTCCGCGATCCAGGATCCGCCAACGCACAACACATTGGGCAGGGCAAGATAGGCGGGGGCCTTGTCCAGGCTCACACTTCCGGTCGGGCAGAACTTTGCCGCGGCCAATGGAGAGGACAGCGATTTCAGGTAGGGGGCGCCTCCGGCCTGTTCGGCGGGGAAAAATTTCAGACGCTCGTAACCGCGCTCAAGAAGGAACATGACTTCGGAGGCGGTTGCCGCGCCGGGCAGTAGCGGAACGCTGTGATCATCGGCTGCGTCCAGTAGGTCCCGTGTGGCCCCGGGCGATACGATGAACTTTGAACCGGCTGCGACCGCAGCATCATATTGCTTTGCATTCAGCACCGTACCGGCACCCACAATCGCGCCCTCGACATGCTTGCTGACCGCTTCAATGGCCTCCAGAGCGCGCTCCGTCCTGAGCGTGATCTCGATTGCGGGCAGACCGCCCTTCACCAGGGCCGTTGCCATTGGCACGGCCTTTTGCGGATCTTCGACGACCAGAACCGGGATAACGGGCGCGGCGCACATCACCCTCTCAATTTTTTCGATATCCTGTGCCATTGAATTCTCCCAGATTTCTTGCTTATGCGCCGAACACGTGCGCGCCGCTGTCCGCTGTGCCGACATTGGCGCGGAAGGCTGTGAAAAGATCGCGGCCGACGCCGGACTGATGCTCGCTGAGATCGGCGACCGCGACCGGGCGGGCGGCGAATTCCTGTTCGTCCACGAGGACCTGCAATTCGCCTGATACGGCATCGATGCGGATCATGTCGCCATCGCGGATCTTTGCGATCGGTCCACCGTTTTCCGCTTCCGGCGTGACGTGGATCGCCGCCGGGACCTTGCCGGACGCGCCGGACATGCGGCCATCGGTGATCAGCGCAACCTTGTAGCCCTTGTCCTGCAGGATGCCGAGACACGGTGTCAGCTTGTGCAGCTCGGGCATGCCGATCGCCTTCGGCCCCTGGAAGCGCACGACCGCGGCAACGTCCCCCTTGAGTTCCTTCTTGTTGAAGGCATCGAGGAAGGCGTCCTGGGAATGAAAGACCCGCGCCGGCGCTTCGATGACATGACGTTCCTTTGCGACCGCCGAAACCTTGATTACGGCCTTGCCGAGGTTGCCGCTGAGCATCTTCAGGCCGCCCGTCGGCTGGAACGCCTTGGAGAGCGGTGCCAGCACGGTTTCGTCACCGGAGACCGCAGGCGCGTCCTCGCGCAGGAGATCGCCGTTTTCGTCCAGCTTGGCTTCGACCGTGTAGCCGGAGAGATCCGTGCCGTAAACGGTTTTGACGTCCTGGTGCAAATAGCCGTCCGACAGAAGCTCGCGAATGAGGAAGGCAAGCCCGCCGGCGGCCTGGAAATGGTTCACGTCGGCCTTGCCGTTCGGATAGACACGAGCAAGCAGCGGCACGACGTCCGACAATTCGGAAATGTCGTCCCAGGTCAGCTTTATGCCGGCCGTGGCCGCGATGGCGACCAGGTGCATGGTGTGATTTGTGGAGCCGCCCGTGGCATGAAGACCGACCACGCCGTTGACGATCGCCTTTTCGTCGATGATCTCACCCGCTGGCGTGTATTCGTTGCCGAGCGCTGAAATCGCGAGGGCACGCTTGGCGGCTTCCCTGGTCAGCGCGTCGCGCAGCGGGGTGCCCGGATTGACGAAGGAGGCGCCGGGCATGTGCAGTCCCATGATCTCCATCAGCATCTGATTGGAATTCGCCGTTCCGTAAAAGGTGCAGGTGCCGGGTGAATGATAGGCCTTGGATTCGCTTTCAAGAAGCGCGTCCCGGCCAACCTTGCCCTCGGCGTAGAGCTGACGCACCTTGGCTTTGTCGTCGTTTGAAATGCCGGTGGTCATGGGGCCTGCCGGAATGAAGACTGCGGGCAGGTGGCCGAAGGAAAGCGCCGCGATCGCGAGTCCTGGGACGATCTTGTCGCATATGCCGAGGAAGACGGCGGCATCGAACATCTGGTGCGACAGGCCGACAGCCGCCGCCATCGCGATGACGTCGCGCGAAAACAGCGACAGTTCCATTCCGTCCTGGCCCTGGGTGACACCGTCGCACATGGCCGGCACGCCGCCTGCAACCTGCGCGACCGCACCGACTTCATGGGCCGCCTCGCGGATCATCGACGGGTAGGTCTCGTATGGCTGGTGCGCGGACAGCATGTCGTTGTAGGAGGTGATGATGCCGAGGTTCGGGACAACATCTCCCGAAAGCGCCTGTTTGTCGGATACGCCGCAGGCCGCGAATCCGTGCGCAAGGTTGCCGCACGAAAGCCGGGACCGCTGCGGGCCCTGTTCAGCTGCCTTCCCGATCCTGTCCAGATAGAGGGAGCGGCTGTCATGGCTGCGCTTGACGATCCGTTCCGTGACATCGGCGATGCGATCCTGGATTGTCATTGTTCTCGTCCTTTCCTCGCCACATGTGGCTGGGTGGGGTGTTTAACGGCAGATAGGGCAGCTTCGCCCATTCGTCTTATTAAATCGATTTAAACGGCCGGGAATACACAGGCCGGGGCCTGTGCATTCTTGTCAGACGCCGTCTTCCTCCGACCAGGTACGACCGTCACGCTCCACAAGTGCAATGGAAGCCGACGGACCCCAGGTGCCCGCGGTGTATCCCTTTGGCGTTTCCTTGGATGCGGCCCAGGCTGCAAGGATCGGGTCGACCCAGGCCCATGCCGCGTCGACTTCATCGCGACGCATGAACAGGGTCTGGTTGCCTCGTATCACATCCATGATGAGACGCTCGTAGGCGTCCGGGTTGCGCACCTTGAAGGCATCCGCGAAGCTCATGTCGAGCGGGACCTGCCTGAGGCGCATGCCGCCGGGGCCGGGGTCCTTGATCATGATCTGCATCTGAACGCCTTCGTCGGGCTGCAGGCGGATGATCAGGCGATTGGCCGTGATCTTGCCGGTTTCCGTGTCGAAAATGGAATGGGGGATCGGCTGGAACTGAACGACGATTTCCGAGACCCGCTGGGCCAGTCGCTTGCCTGTACGCAGGTAGAACGGGACGCCTGCCCACCTCCAGTTGGCAATGTCCGCCCTGAGGGCGACGAAGGTTTCCGTCCGGCTCTCGTCGTTGCCCAGTTCTTCAAGGTAACCCGGCACGGCACCACCCGCGGATGCGCCGGCACGGTACTGACCGCGCACGGTAAGCTTGTCAGCGCTTTGGGCATCGATCGGGGTGAGGGCCTTCAGAACTTTCAGCTTTTCGTCGCGGACGCTGTCCGCATCCATGGATTCCGGCGGTTCCATCGCAACAAGACACAAGAGCTGGAGAATGTGGTTCTGAACCATGTCCCTGAGGGCGCCGGCCGTATCGTAGTAACCGGCGCGTCCCCCTGTTCCAAGGGATTCGGCGACCGTGATCTGGACATGGTCGATATGTGCTGCGTTCCACAGGGGCTCGAACAGGGCGTTGGCGAAGCGCAGCGCCATCAGGTTCTGAACCGTCTCCTTGCCGAGATAGTGATCGATACGGAAGATCTGGTCTTCGTTGAACACGGCTCCGACCGTGTCGTTCAGGGCCTTGGCGGACGCGCCGTCCTTGCCGATCGGCTTTTCCATCACGACGCGGGCATGCCTGTTGACGACGCCGATCTTGCCGAGACTTTCACAAATCGTGCCGAAAAGATCGGGCCCGACCGCGAGATAAAAGGCGCGGATAACATCGTCGCGCTCTTCCAGAACCGTTTTCAGGTCCTCAAAGCCCTTGCCGGTGGCGACATCAATCTTCACATAGTGCAGCCGCTTCAGAAACTGCGCGAGATGCTCATCGTCAAGATCCTTGACGTGTTCCTTGAGCGCGTTCTCCGCCCAGGCCCGATAGTCATCGTCGGTATAGTCGCGGCGTGCGCTGCAGATAATGCGGGCATGTTCGGGCATCTGCCCGTCCGCGTCGCGGTGATAGAGAGCGGGAAGAAGTTTGCGATGCGCCAAATCTCCGGATGCTCCGAACACGACCAGGTCGAATTCCTGAACTTCAATGACGCGTACCGCCATGGGACACTCCTTCCAACAGCCTGTCTCTCGCCGGGCCCTGTTCGGCTCCAGCTGAACCCGGTGGGCTTTTAAATCGATTTAAATCGTTTGTCAGCCCCTCAAATGAGCTTTGACCATTCTTTTTGCAGTTCCGCAATCCGCGGGAGATCGGCACCGCGTCGCGAACAGGTGATTGCCGCGGCCTGAACCGCGAATTCAAGAAGACGGCTGATGCGGGCACCGTCAAGTTCCGCGAGCGATTTCCGGTCGGTTGCCCCAAGCCTTTTGAGCCCGGCCAGCAGGGCGGCCTGAAAAGTGTCACCCGCGCCGACCGTATCTTCCACCTTCACCTTGATCCCGGGGCAGTCCGTTTCGAAGGAGGGGCCGAAGGCCATGGCACCTTCGCCGCCACGGGTCACGATAACGAGCGCGGTTCCGCCAGCGATCCATCTGCGGGCAATCCCGGAGCTTTCTTCCTGCGGCGCGATCAGCGCCAGGTCTTCATCGCTCACCTTGATGACATCGGCAAGGGGCGCAAGGCTTTCGGTATTCTGGCGCCAGAGCTCCAGGTCAGGTTCCACCGTCGGGCGGATGTTCGGATCGAACGAGACCAGCGTGTGGGCGCGTTCGCGTTCGATCAGGGCTCTCAATGTGCCTGCCACGGGCTCCACCAGAGCCGTGTAGGACCCCAGATGGAGGAACAGCGGCGGTGCGTCAAAATCCGGAAGATCGTCCAATGTGACCATCCGGTCGGCTGCGTTTGCACCGTAAAACGTGTAGGCAGGGTGGCCCTGATCATCTTTCTGCACCAGGCTCAGGGTCGTCAGATAGTCGGTCCTGAGGATGTAGCGTTCAGACACGCCTTCCTTCCGGAATTTCTCGACAAGTTTCTCGCCGAGCGTGTCGGTGGAAATACCGCCGAAAAATCCGGCATCTTCTCCGAGGCGGGCCAGGCCCATGGCAACGTTGAAAGGCGATCCGCCTATTCTGGCGTCGAATCGGGCGCCATCTTGCACACCTTCGTCGCCGAACAGATCAAAAAGGGCTTCACCGCAGATCAGGAACATTTCAAGTCCAGACAGTTTGTCATGTTTCATGGAGCGGTCCGGCGCTGCCGGACTGCAGTCTCGTTCGCTTTCTGGTGACCTCAGGCCGCCAGGTTTTCAGGCGGATCCATCGC
>JBCBUA010000323.1:0-5375 GCA_039818365.1 Pseudomonadota bacterium | reverse complement strand
GGATCTATGCGCGCGCGCAGCAACTCCTGAAAGCGGACCCTGATCTTTATCCGTTCCGCTATGTGGCAGTGGCAATGCTGCTAACGCGCAAGACCTGAGGCCGCGCTCCGGTCAGTTGCGCAGGACCATGACGGAACACGGCGCGTGCCGGACGATATGGGCCGCATTCGAACCGATGAAATAGGTGCTGAGGCCCGGCTTGTGCGAACTCATGAGAACCAGGTCGCAGCCGGCCTGCTCCGCTTCGTCGATCACCTCGTGATAGACGCTGCCCATGCGCACGACACTGTCGACGGCCCCGTCCGGCAGGTTGAGATCCGCCCCGATCTTGTCCAGGATGACCGCGGTTTCGCTTGTCGCCCGTTTTTGCCATCCTTCCGGCAACTGGCTGGCGACAAAACTCTGCACCTCCGGGCAAACGGCCATCAGGTGGATCTTGGCCCCGTAGTCGCGTGCCATCTGCGCGGCTTTTGAAAGCGCATCTATTGCAAAGCCCGGTTCTGCGGGATCGACGGGAACGAGGATTTTCTCAAACATGGCGTTTTCTCCAAGACTGTTTGAACCGAGTCTTGGGTCTTCCGCCTTTGAGCGCCATGAGGCAGATCAATCGGTTTCGACGGACGCGAAATATCGCCCCGGCGTGACGCCGAACGCCTTTTTGAACGTGGCCACGAATGCGCTTGGCCCCTCATAACCAAGCTTGTGCGAGACATCGGAGACCGTCCGGCCGGAAGCCAGAAGCTCAAGTGCCCGGAACAGCTTCACCTGCCGGCACCACGTCCGGAAACTGAGCCCGGTTTCGGCTTTCATGTGCCGTTCAAAGGACCGCACGGACACCGTGCACCGCCGCGCGGCCTCTTCAAGCGAGGGAATGTGGGCGGGACATCTGACGATCGCTTCACACAGGGTTCTCAGCCTGCTGTCCTGCGGCATGGGCAGCTGCAACGGCGCGGCCGGGAGCATCTTGAGCTGGTCGAGAATGACGGCTGCAATGCGCGCCGCCGGCCCTTTTTCCGTTTCCGCGCGCGGATAGGACATGAATTCCAGGATCAGCGCCCGTAACAGGTTGGTCACCTGGATCACCTGCGGGGTCTGCGGAAGATCGTAAGTATGGTCCAACTGGACATAGACATAGCGAAGGTCCGTGTCGGTCAGATAGCGCGTCTGGTGCGCAACCCTGGGCGGCAACCAGACGGCTCTTTCGGGCGGCGCGAAAAACGTCCCGTGTTCGGTATCGATCGCAAGCGACCCCTTCACCACATGAAACAGCTGCGCGGCATCGTGAGCATGCCACTCGTTCAAGGCGCCGCGTGGCTGCGCCTTCGCATAACCGATCAGCGGCGCAGCGACCTCATGTGTCGGAAACTCGGACAACTCGGGATGAATGGACATGCATCAGCTCATTGATAAGGCGGTCAATATCCGGACAGACCGGCAAATTCTGGCAACTCGGAGATATATCATGACAAAACAGCGCTAACACGCAAGTCGAAATCAGGACTAGAAGCTATCTGGACGGCGCTGTCGAGAAACGTCCTGATTTTACGGAACCGGAATGACCTATTTTACACAAAGCGCAGATACGCATGAAGTGACCGGCTGGCGGTCGCCTGCGGTCCTTCTGATGATCATGGCGGGCGCCATGCAGCTTTCCTTTGCTGCCTGGTGGAACCTCATGAACAATTTTGCGGTTCAGGAACTCGACTTCACCGGACGCGAAATCGGCATTCAGCAGTCTATTCGCGAGATTCCCGGCTTTCTGAGCTTCCTGGCGGTTTACCTGCTGCTCCTGATGCGGGAACAGACCCTCGCCTATGTGTCGCTTCTGCTTCTGGGTGTCGGCGTAGCAATCACAGGCTACTTCCCGACGGCGCTCGGTTTTTACGTGACCACCCTGATCATGTCGATCGGCTTTCATTATTATGAGACCATGGCCCAGTCGCTGTCACTCCAGTGGCTGCCGAAGGCGACGGCCGCCGCCAGCATGGGCAAAATCATCGCTGTCGGCGCTTTCGCCCAGTTGATCGCCTACGGCCTCATCTTCGTTGCCTGGAAGACCTTCGACCTGTCCTTCACCTTTGTCTTCGCGATCGCCGGTGGCCTGACGCTGGTCGTTCTCGCCTTCCTGATGATGGCTTACCCCCATTTCAAGGAAGGCGTGCCGCAGCACAAGAAGCTGATTTTGCGCAAACGCTACTGGCTCTACTACGCGCTCACGTTCATGGGTGGAGCGCGCCGTCAGATCTTCATGGTGTTTGCCGGTTTCCTGATGGTCGAGCGGTTCGGGTATGATGTTCATGAAATCGCCGGCCTGTTCCTGATCAACGGCGTCTTCAGCATGATCCTGGCACCGAAGATCGGTCACCTGATCGTCCGGTTCGGCGAACGCAAGGCGCTCATCCTGGAGTATATCGGTCTGATCGGCGTATTCGTCGCCTATGCCTTTGTCTCAAGCCCCTGGGTCGCAGCCGGTCTCTATGTCATCGACCACGCCTTCTTTGCAGTGGCAATCGCCATGAAAACCTACTTCCAGAAAATCGCCGACCCGAAGGACATCGCACCGACGGCGGGTGTCGCCTTCACGATCAACCACATTGCTGCGGTCTTCATTCCCGTCCTGTTCGGATTTGTCTGGCTGATCTCACCGGCGGCCGTCTTTCTGGCAGGTGCCGCCATGGCTGCGGTCAGTCTTGTGCTCGCCTCGCTCATTCCAGGCAACCCCGAGGAAGGCCGCGAGGTCGACGTCTGGTTTCGGAAACCGGCGGCACAGGCCGCGGAATGACAAGAGGACAAGCAAAAAAGCCCGCCAATATCCGGCGGGCTTTTTGATCTGGCAGATAGAACTGCGTTACGCTTGGCGTTCCGGCACGTGCACGACCAGACCGTCCAGCTCCGAGGTCACCTTGATCTGGCAGGACAGGCGCGATGTCGGCTTCACGTCGTAGGCGAAGTCGAGCATGTCTTCTTCCATCGGTTCGGCAGAGCCGGTTTTTCCCGTCCAGGCGTCATCGACATAGACATGACATGTCGCGCAGGCACAGGCACCGCCGCATTCGGCCTCGATCCCCTGGACCATGTTCTTGATGGCGTTTTCCATCACTGTCGTGCCTTCGGCGGCATCGACTTCGGTCTGATTTCCATCAGAGTTGATAAAAGTAATTTTCGGCATTAGTCGCGTCCAAGCCTCGAATTGCAGGTTTCAGCTGAACCGACATAAAGCTTCCAACGCAAAGGTCAAGGACGATGACGTATTCCGGGTGCAAACGGACCTGAAACAGAAGACGGATCAGCCTGCCAGCAGATCCCTGATGTAGGTATTGGCTTCGTCGACGGCGGCGATCAGCCCTTCCGTCGCAGACCCGGGCGTCTGCTTCATGCGGTCTTCAAGATTCTCGCACACCTCGGCGACCCGGCCGGCGCCGATCGCACGGGCGGATCCTTTCAGCGTATGCACCAGATCCAGCCGGACGCTCATGTCGGTCTCTCTTGCAAGACGTTCAAGCGTTGAAGACGACTGCGACTTGAACAGATGAAGGACCTGGACCTCGAGATCCCGGTTCCCCAGGGTATTTGTTGCCAGCTGCACCAGGTCGATCGGGGCTTCGGGACCACAGCGGCCACTGACGCGGGCCATCGATGAAGGGGCCATTGTCGGGCTCCAAGTTACTCACTACACACCTGCCGGCACCTCGCCGGCGGCTTGGACTGCTCAAAAGTGTGCTCTGAAGACCCAAACACCCGGTTAAACGCGGCCGACAAATGCCCGACTCGGCCCAATGTCCCCAAAAAACTGAAAGTTTGGTTAACGGCGCAATTTCCGCCGCAGAAGCCGACGGGAAAAAAATCGTTGCCTTTCCGCCGTTTCTCAAAACCGAAGCCTGTCGAACGAGGCAAACGGCCGTTAACTTTTTTTGCGAATTCGACTTGAATTGAGGACCTCGAATGCGTCAGGCGTAAGCCGGCAAACCAGCCAGTTGGGCTTGATTGGGTTGGAAAACCAAGGCTCTGCCCAGCCCGCATCGATGCACGCCCTGATCGTTCGCGCCGGAATTTCGCGTCCGTTTTCGTCGAACAGAGGCAACTTTCCACCAGGTTGCTCAAGTCCTTTTCTCAACCAGCGCTTTTGAACCGCAGTCAGACTTCCGAGCTTGAGCGCACCTGGAGAGGACGCTGAAGCCCGCTCTTCCGTCTCGCCCTCTTTCTTCGATTTCGGCATCGAAACCGCCCCCTAAGTGATTCACGCCATTACAGTTTCTTGTTCGATGGCAGAGATTGTGCCATTACAGTTGGTGATGCGGCAAGATAGGAGCAGACCGTCTGGTTAAGAATGGCGGTTGGTCAGCGGCGGCCCTCCTTAGAAAAAGCAGTTTTGCGCTGTTGTGTGTCCAGTGGCAGACGCAAAATGACGCATCAGATAGACTAGGGAACGGTTGCCTCAGGCAACTGGCGAGTTTTCCCGGCGTGTAATGAGTACGGACGTGAGGCGACCATAAATGGCAAATCCGACAAAGGCCAAGGATCCTGCGGAAGCGGCCCTGTCAGCAGTTGAAGAAGCCCTGAAGCTCGACTTTGGCGGCCCCGATGCGACATTCAATTTTGAAGAAGGCGCACCGGAAGCAAGCGCGGCAACGGAAACGAAGACGGAAGCGGAACCCGAGAAACAGCCCAAGCCGCCGGCGTCAAGCGAACCCGCGCGCGACGAACAGCGTGCTCCGCGCCGGCGCGGCCGCGGTGGACGTCCGCCCGCAGCCAACGACGACCGCCGCAATATCGGTAACCTGATCTACGCCCTTCAGCGCCGCCCCTCTTCGGCACCGTTCTGGGGCGCCTTGGCGTTGAGCGCCGTCTGGGCCGCGCTCGGCGGCAGCCTGTTCTTCTCCACCTTTTCCGAGCAGATCTCCACACTCAACACGCAAGCCCTGCTGTCTTCACCTGAAATCATTCTCGCCACGGTCGGGATCCTTGTCCCGATCATCTTCTTCTTCGTCATGGCCATGATGATCTGGCGCGCGCAGGAAATGCGCATCGTCGCACGTGGCATGACCGAGGTCGCTCTGCGCCTTGCCGAACCGGAGGACATGGCCAAGGAATCCATCCTGAGCGTCGGTCAGGCGATCCGCCGCGAGGTCGCGGCGATGGGCGACGGCATCGAACGCGCCATTGCCCGTGCGAGTGAGCTTGAAGTGCTGGTGCACAACGAAGTTTCGTCTCTCGAGCGCTCCTACAATGACAACGAACTCAAGATCCGCGCGCTGATCGAGGAACTCGTCAGCCAGCGCGAGTCCATTGTCATCAACGCGGAACGCGTGCGCGAAACGATTGCCGGTGCCCACGAGAAATTCTCTTCTCAGCTCTCCGGAACGTCGAACGAGCTT
>JBCBUA010000322.1:2703-5420 GCA_039818365.1 Pseudomonadota bacterium | reverse complement strand
CCGGCCGGCAGCTTCAGCACCAGGCCGGGACCCCGGTCGTCTTTACAACGGTGATCGCGGGTGACAGCGAATGGGGAAACGCGGAATGGAAACGGCTGGAAGACCTCGGCGGACAACGCCCGCCCTTCTGCGTCATCCATCTTTCCTGCGATCTGGAGGAGAATATCCGGCGTATCGCCGATCCCGGCCGGGACGGCATGCGCAAGCCGCGCGATCCGGACATGGCCCGCCGAAATCAGGAACAGGCCAAACCGCTGGCAGGTCTCGACGCCCGACACTTGTTGAAACTGGATACGACGGGACTGTCGGCCGAACTTTCGGCACAACGCATTGCGGACTGGATCAGGAAATTCTAAAGCTCTAAGTGGAACCGGCTAGCCGCCGCCGAAGATGTTGCGCAGGAGGCCGAGGGGTCCGCGGCGTTCGCCATTGCCGCCGTTGTCTCCGCCCCCATCTCCGCCGATGGAGCCCGGAGGGATCGGGTGCCGGCCCGAACTGACAGCGCTGCGCTGCTGGCCCTGTTCCTGCGGTTTGCGCGGTGCCGCCACGCTGACGGGCAGGTTCGGCACACCCGGAAGGTCCGCGACCGGCAGGCCGTTATGCGCAACGTCCATCACCGCTTTCCACGTCGCAGCCGGAAGGCTGCCCCCGGTCGCTTTCTTCGTCGGGGAATTGTCGTCGTTGCCGAACCAGACGGCGGTGGTCAGGTTGCCGGTATAGCCGATGAACCAGGCATCACGGAAATCCTGGCTCGTTCCCGTCTTGCCGCCCGCCGGGCGCCCGCTTTCGAGCCGGGCCTTGCGTCCGGTTCCGGTCAGCAGGGTTTCGGACATCATCAGGTTCATGTTGCCGACGTCGCGCCGCTGAACCACCCGCCCGCGGCCATCGCCGGATCTGGAATAGAGCGTCTTCCCATCCACGGTCTTGATCCGGCGGATGATATGAGGAAGGACGCCATACCCGCCGTTGGAAAACGGCACGTAGGCGGACGCGATCTCAAGTGGCGTGACCTCGGACGTGCCAAGCGCCAGCGACAGGTTCTTGTTAAGGTCCGAGGTGACGCCCAGGCGTTTCGCCGTGCTCGCCACCGTTCCCGCGCCGACTTCATGCGCCAGTCTTGCGGCAACCGTGTTGATCGACAGGCTCAAGGATCTGGTAAGCGTGACCGGACCGTAGTGCTCCTTGGTGTAGTTCTTGGGGGACCAGCCGCCGATCGTGATCGGCTGATCCTGCCGCACGGTCTGCGGCGTCATGCCGTTTTCAAGCGCCGCCAGATAGACGAAAGGCTTGAACGCGGATCCGGGCTGACGCTTGGCATAGGCTGCGCGGTTGAACTGGCTCTTTGCATAATCCGCACCGCCGACCATGGCCTTGATCGCGCCTGCCGTATCGAGGGTCACGATCGCGCCCTGGGAGACACCGAGCGTCTGACGGTTTTCCGCAAGCGCCGACCTGAGCGCGCCCTCGGCTGCCTGCTGCATGGAGGCATCGATTGTGGTGTCGACGATGATGTCGCCCTCGATGGAGCCGACGAAGTGCGGCAACACATCCATGACGTAATCGGCAACATAGTTCTCGCTGGCAGTGGTGTGCCGCCGGATCGCCTTTGCCGGGGCGGCAATGGCCGTTTTGGCCTCGTTCGAGCTGATGAACCCTTCTTCGTGCATCGCGGCCAGCACCAGCTGCGCCCGGTCCTCGGCAAGATCCGGATTGCGGGCCGGCGAATACCGGGAGGGCGCTTTCAGCAAGCCGGCGATGGTGGCCGCTTCCGCAACCGTCATCAGGCGCGCGGACTTGCCGAAATAGCGCCGCGCCGCCGCGTCGACGCCATAAGCGCCCGACCCGAGATAGACCCGGTTGAGATACATTTCCAGGATTTCGTCCTTGGAATATTCCGCCTCGAGCCAGAAGGCGAGGACCAGTTCCTGGATTTTCCGCTTTATCGTCCGGTCCGGTTCCAGAAACAGGTTTTTCGCAAGTTGCTGCGTCAACGTCGAACCGCCCTGAGAAACACGGCCAGACGTGAAATTGGTATAGGCCGCCCGCATGAGACCAATCGGATCGACCCCGAAATGCGAGCGGAAACGCCGGTCCTCAATGGCGATGACGGCATTTGGCAGATAGGGCGGCAATTGCTCCAGGCGCACGGCTTCCCCGCCCGTGTCGCCGCGATTGGCGAGCAGGTCGCCGTTGAGCGCGACGATCTTGACGTTGGGCGGGCGCACGGGAACCTGCCATTCCGACGTTGGCGGCAGATAGGCGGCGTAGTACCCGATCACGCAGACCACACCGATCACGCACCAGATCCCGGCAACGGCGCTCCAATAGACGCTTCGCTTGAAGATCCTGCCGACGACGGCGGGAATTCTGATCCCGGACTTGCGTTTCCGGCTGCGCCGCTTGGCACCGGATCTCCCGCCACGGCGATTGGCCGTGTTTCCGCGTGACTTGCTGCCCTGGGACTTTGCAGGCTTCTTGGGTGCTGTCTTTTTGCGGGTTGCTGAACCAGACTTTCGGCTTTTCGACTTGGAGCCGGACTTCGATGAAGGCGCAGCGGTGCGATCCTGCGGCCCAAGGCGCAGATCAAGCAGGCTGCTGCTGCTGTCATCCCCGAATGTCGGTTCAATCCTTGGCTGGCGTTTCGCCCGCGATGCCATTGATCATCCGTCCCGTCGTCAATTCCGGCATATGCCGGGTTCCCCGGAGATGATCTTAAA